>JAEPOK010000001.1:1311932-1639915 GCA_017642935.1 Hyphomicrobiales bacterium | reverse complement strand
GGGCAAAGCCCTGAGCACACGCAAACAAAAGACGGCCGTCGCGGGGAGAACCCACAATGCTTGACCAGAAAGAGAGATTGTATCTCTTCGACACGACACTGCGCGACGGCCAGCAGACGACCGGCATCGATTTCTCGCTGGACGATAAGATCACCATCGCGCGGATGCTGGATGAGTTGGGTGTCGACTATGTCGAGGGCGGGTATCCTGGTGCCAACCCGACCGACAGTGCCTTCTTCGAAGAAAAACGCACCCAAAACGCCACGTTCACAGCCTTCGGCATGACGCGGCGAGCCGGTGTGTCCACCTCCAACGACCCAGGTCTGAAAGCGCTGATCGATGCGGCCGGTGACGCCATCTGCTTCGTGGCCAAGAGCTGGGACTATCATGTCCGCGTGGCGCTGAAGACCACCAACGAGGAAAACCTTGCCTGCATTCAGGACAGCGTCATGGCGACGCTCGCCGCCGGCAAGGAGCCGATGGTCGATTGCGAGCACTTTTTTGACGGCTACAAGGCCAACCCGGACTATGCGCTGGCCTGCGCAGAGATCGCCTTCCAGGCGGGCGCGCGCTGGGTAGTGCTATGCGACACCAATGGCGGTACGCAGCCCGATGAAATCGAAGCGATCGTCAAGACCGTGATGGAAAAGGTGCCAGGCACGCATCTTGGCATCCATCCACACAATGACACCGAGCAGGCGGTAGCAAACGCACTGGCGGCAGTGCGCGCGGGCGTGCGCCAGATCCAGGGCACGCTGAACGGCATCGGAGAGCGCTGCGGGAACGCCAACCTCACCAGCCTCATCCCGACGCTGATGTTGAAAGAACCCTACGCCAGCGCGTTTGAGATCGGCGTGACGCCGGAGCAGCTCGCCAAGCTCACGGTGACCAGCCGCGCGTTTGATGAAATTTTGAACCGCGCGCCGGATCGCCATGCGCCCTATGTCGGTGCTGGTGCCTTTGCCACCAAGGCCGGGATCCATGCCTCGGCGGTGCTGAAAGAGCCAGAAACCTATGAGCACATCCCGCCTGCAACGGTGGGCAACACGCGCCGGGTTCTGGTGTCGGACCAGGCGGGCAAATCCAATCTGGTCGCCGAGCTCACGCGCCTTGGTCTCGATGTCGATCCAAAAGACGCGCGTTTGAACGATCTGCTTGCCGAACTCAAAGAGCGCGAGGCCTCTGGCTACAGTTATGAGGGGGCTGACGCCTCGCTGGCGCTGCTCGCCATGCATCGCCTTGGTACCGTACCGAGCTATTTCAAAGTCGACAGCTACAAGGTGGCCGTGGAGCGCCGCTTCAACGCGCTCGGCCAGGAGATCGACCTCTCCGAGGCTGTCGTGAAGGTGGAAGTGGACGGTGAGCGGCTGATGTCGGTGGCCGAGGGCAACGGCCCGGTCAACGCGCTCGACAACGCCCTGCGCAAGGACCTCGGGCGTTTTCAATCGGTGATCGAGTCCCTGGAACTGGTGGACTACAAGGTGCGTATCCTGAACGCCGGTACGGCAGCTATAACGCGTGTGTTGATCGAGAGCGAAGACACGGTGACTGGCGAGCGTTGGTACACGGTTGGCGTGTCGGAGAACATTGTCGATGCCAGTTTCCAGGCGCTGGAAGACTCCATCATCACCAAGCTGATGCGCGCCGACGGGCTGATGCTCGCGCCGGCAGCGGAGTAATCCCATGACCTGCCCGATGGCGCGCGAAAGCAAACCGACAGACCTTCCAGGGCTAGAAGCGCTCTACCCCGCAGCCTTTCCAGATGAGGATTTGCTCGCCTTGATGCGCAGCCTAGAGGTGGAGCCCGATGTGCTGTCCCTGGTGCTTGACCAGTCCGACGCGATCATTGGGCACGTCGCCTTCACGCCATGCACCATTTCTGACGATCGCCGGCCGCTTGCTTTGCTCGGCCCGCTGGCGATCCACCCAAAATGGCAGAAGCAAGGTTGGGGCGGGGCCTTGGTCCGCGAAGGGTTGGCGCGCCTGCGCAAACAGGGTGTCGCTGGCGTTCTGGTTCTTGGTGACCCAGCCTATTACGGCCGTTTCGGATTCGTGGCCGAGCCAAACCTATCCCCGCCGCATCCCTTGCCGGACGAGTGGGCGGGCGCTTGGCAATCCTTGGCCTTGGGCGATGAGAATTTGGGCGAGGGGCAGTTGAAAGTGCCCCCGGTATGGGACAACCCCAAGCTCTGGGTGTGAGTAGGTCTACAACCGCTCCAGCGTGTCCTCGTCGCCCTCCAAGGCTGCCTCTGACAGCGCGGCGACCTCATCGCGTAGCTTTGGCACGATCTCGCTGACATCTTCGGTGATGAGATAGCGGATCATGGTCTGCTGAGTGATGAATCCCTCATCGATCATGTGATCCATTAACTCGGTCAGCGGGGCCCAGAACCCGCCAATATCGGCCAGCAGCACTGGCTTTTTGTGGCGGCCGAGCTGTGCCCAGGTGATCATTTCGACCACCTCTTCCAGCGTGCCAATGCCGCCGGGCAGGGCAACAAAGGCATCGGCTTCGTCGAACATGCGGCGCTTGCGCTCATGCATATCGTCGGTGATCACCAGATCTTCGACGCGGCGCAGCATAACCTCACGCTCTTCCAGGAAGCGCGGGATAACCCCGGTCACCTTGCCGCCTGCGTCCAGACAGGCGCGCGCAACGGTGCCCATCAGACCGACCGATCCGCCGCCATAGACAAGCCGTATGTTGGAAGACGCCAAAGCCTCGCCGAGGTTTTGGGCGGCTGTTTCATAGGCCGGATTTTGGCCGGTGCGTGAGCCGCAATACACGCACACTGAAGTCAATTTGCTCATGGCCCTTGAGTGACACCGGCCAAAGCAAGCGTCAACCGCCGTTATCCTTAGGTCCCGTGCCGGTTCCGCGTTCCTTGCGTGCACTGCAAAACGGTACTAAACCCGGGAGACTCGGCCTTTGTGAAGGAAATGTGATGAACTCTGGTGTCGTAGGCGCTGTGGCCCTGCTGGCGGTTGGTGGCGCGCTCTATCTCGGTTCAACGTATCTGGGCGATTATTTCGCTGATCGCAATGCTGCAACGCAGCAGGCAGCGGAAGAAAGCGCTGAACCGTCCGACGCTCTGGCTTTGGTTCCTGAATCCGCTGAAACCGCTGTTGAAGAAGCTGCAGAGGCTATGGCCGAGACGGCCGAAGGCGCCGCAGATGCCGTCGCCGAAACGGCTGACAGCGCCGTTGACGCCGTTACCGACTTGGCCGAAGGCGCCGCCGACGCCGTGACGGAGACTGCGACGGAAACAGCTGATTCGGCGTCAGAGGCAGCCGGCGAAGCCACCGAAGACATGGCGGAGACCATGGCGGACGAAATGACCGAGACGGCCATGCTCACCGAAGAGGCCGCGCAAGAGGTTCTGCAAAACCTTGGCAGCGACCTACCCGAAACCGCCTCTGAGCCTGGCACGACGCCGGTTCTCGATGTCGTGCGTGTCGAGCCCTCTGGTGAAGTGTTGATTGCCGGCAATGCGCCGCAAGGCGAACGCGTCGGCCTTGTCTACAACAATGAGGTCGTCGCCGAAGCTGAAGTAACCGAGGGCGGAGACTTCGTGCTGGTGCCAGAAGAGGCCCTGCCGAGCGGTGAGGGAACGCTGGAAGTGGTCGTGATCGATCCGGACGGTAACCGCGAAGCGCAATCTGATGAGCAGGTGGCGCTTGTGCTGCCCGAGGAAGGCAATGAGGCCGGTTTCCTTGTCGGCGTGCTGCGTCCAGGCGAGCCGGTTGAAATCATCGAGCGGGAAGCACCGGAGGCCGAGGCTGGCGCGACGGAAGTCGCTTCGGTTGCCGAACCAACATCAGCAGCGGATGAAACCGCCGATGCAACTCCGTCAGAGACGGAAACAACTGCTGAAGTTGATACCGCTGCACGCGCCGAGCCTGAGGCAACAGTTGAAACCGATGTCGTCTCTCCGTTTGTCGTTGTCGACGCCATAGAGCTTGAAGGCCAGGAGATTTGGATCGCTGGGGCTTCCATTCCCGGCACAATTATCCGCCTCTATCAGGACAATGAACTGCTTGGCGAAACTATCACCGGCGAGCAGGGCCGTTATCTTTTTGAAGGCACGTTGCGCGACGCCACGGGCGACGTCACCGTCCGCGCCGACGCGCTCGCCACGGGCTCGGCCGCTGTGATCGCCCGTGCCGAAGTTCCGTTCGAAATGCCAGGCATCGAAATGGCTGCAGTTGCTGCGGACGCGGCTTCGGAGGCCGCTGAGACGGTTGCTGAAACCGCATCAGCTGCCGGAGAGGCCGTCGCCGACGCCACTTCAGGAGCCGCCGAAAGCTTGAGCGAAACGGCCGCCGACGTGGCCGAAGCAGCAGGTGATGCCATCGCTGAGACCGCCAGCGAGGTTGCAGACGCGGTCCAATCAGCCACCGACAGTGCGACGACCGCAGGCACGACAACGGAGACAGCGGAAACGGAGTCGGCCACCACTGAGACCGAAACGGCGGCCACGGCGCCGACCACCACACCCGCTAGCACCAGCGAAACAGCGGCGAGCGAACCCGCATCCAATGTTGAAGTCGCAGCATCGACGCCTGCGGCCACGAACACCGAGCGCGTGTCCGTGCTTGACACCGGACGCGTCATCATCCGCCGCGGTGACAACCTTTGGCGCCTATCGCGCCGGGTCTTCGGTCAAGGCATCCGGTACACGTCGATTTATGATGCCAATCGCGACCAAATCCGCGATCCTGCTTTGATCTTCCCCGGTCAGGTGTTTGATCTGCCGACACCGCAGGAAGAGTGGGGCGAAGTGCCGGGCGTTGAAGCGCTTGAACCGGACCAGATCCCCGGCCCGGACGTCGTTCAAAACTAGGCCTTACCGTCGGCCGACCCAAGGGCGCTAGGCCACGGGTTACTACCCATGGGGTTGTCGCGTTGATGCGGCGGGACTATTTCATCGGCAGATGACGATGAAACCTCCACCGCAATACAGGGTGTCGTGCGCAGCCGATGATGAGGCCCTGGCGCGCACCGCCAAGGCGCTCGCCCATCCGGCGCGGCTTGCGCTTTTGCGCGCTTTATCGGCCGAGCGCTGCTGCTGCGGGCACCTTGTCCGTGACCTGTCCCAGCGTGACATGACCCTGGCCCAATCCACCGTCTCACAGCATTTACGCGTGTTGGTAGATGCCGGGCTCGTCACCCGCACGACCTGCGGCGTGGAAAGCTACTTCAATGTGAACGCCAGCGCCCTTGCGGCCGCCTTAGATGCGTTCTCGACCCTGAAAACGTCTGGCGCAGCCGAAACGCTGCCCGCCACCCAATCCTTCAAGAAGGCGTAAGCCCTATGGCGATTGCCGCCGATACCTCGCAAAACAAACAACAGGGCGAAAAGCCCGCGCTCTCGGTCGATGACCGCGCGATGGGCGACACGCTGCGTGTCCTGTTCCCCTACATATGGCCGCATGATCGGCCTGATCTCAAAATGCGCATCTACATTGCGCTTTTCATTCTGGTGCTCGCCAAGCTGGTCACCGTTCTGGTGCCCTACAGCTACAAATGGCTGACGGATTCCTTGACCGGTGAGCTTGGCGCGCCTGCCAGTATTCCTGAATGGTTGATCGTGCCGATGATGCTGGTGATCGCCTATGGCGTCGGCCGGTTGATGATGGTGGGCTTCAACGAGTTGCGCAACGCGCTGTTCGCCAAGGTTGGCCAGCACGCCGTGCGCAGCCTGGCCAACGAGACCTTCAACCATATCCACCGCCTGTCGCTGCGCTTCCACTTGCAGCGCCGCACCGGCGGCCTGTCGCGCATCATCGAGCGCGGCACCAAGGGCATTGAGATCATCATTCGGTTCTTGATCCTGACGGCGGTGCCGACGCTGCTGGAATTCGCGCTGATGATCGCCGTTGTGACCTATCAGTTCGATTGGACCTATGCCGGAATCGTGATCGCCATCGTCGTGGCGTTCATTTGGTTCACCAAGGTTGCCAGCGATTGGCGCATCGCCATTCGCCGGGCGATGAACGAGGCCGACACCGACAGCAACACCAAGTCGGTTGACGCGATGCTGAACTACGAGACGGTGAAATATTTCAACAATGAGGCCATGGAAGCCCGCCGGTTTGACGGCGCGATGGCCAAGTATGAGAAGGCTGCAACGCAGACCTTCACATCGCTGGCCACGCTGAACTTCGGCCAGACCTTTATTTTCACGGTTGGGCTGGTCGTCTGCATGATCATGTCGGCCCAGGCCGTGCAGGCGGGCACGCAGACCCTCGGCGACTTCGTGATGATCAACGCGCTGCTTCTGCAGCTTTGGCAGCCGATGAACTTCCTTGGCTTTGTTTACCGCGAGATCAAGCAAGGCCTGGTCGATCTTGAAACCATGTTCGACCTGCTGCGCCAGAACCCCGAGGTTACCGACAGTTCCAATGCGGTCCCGCTGCAGGTGAATGGTGGCGCGATCTGCTTTGAGGATGTGCGCTTTTCCTATGATCCCAACCGACCGATCCTGAAGGGCATTTCCTTTGACGTGCCGGCCGGCAAGCAAGTCGCCCTGGTCGGCCCATCGGGTGCCGGCAAATCCACGATCTCGCGACTGCTCTATCGGTTTTATGATGTGAGCGAAGGCGCGATCACCATCGATGGGCAAAACCTGAAAGAGGTGACGCAGGCAAGCTTGCGCCAGCAGATCGGCATGGTCCCGCAGGACACGGTGCTGTTCAATGACACCATCGCCTACAACATCTGTTACGGCCGCCCGTCGGCGAGCGAAGCTGAAGTGCGCGAGGCGGCGCGTATGGCCCAGATCGCCGATTTCATCGAGCAATTGCCCGACGGGTTTGACACCCAGGTCGGTGAGCGTGGGTTGAAACTCTCCGGTGGTGAGAAACAGCGTGTGGCGATTGCGCGAACGCTGCTGAAAGCGCCGCCGATCTTGATCCTGGACGAGGCGACCTCAGCGCTCGACACGCAAACCGAAAAAGAGATCCAGGCTGCCCTCGATGTGGTCTCCAAAGACCGCACCACGCTGGTCATTGCTCACCGATTGTCGACCGTCATCGACGCCGACGAGATCATTGTGCTCAAAGCCGGGGAGATCGCCGAGCGTGGCACCCACGATCAGCTTCTGGCGATGAATGGGCTCTACACCACCATGTGGAACCGTCAGCGCGAGGCCAGCGAAGCGGAGAAGAAACTGGCCGAAACCCGTGCCCAGGATGTGGAAGGCGTGATCGATCGGGGGCCGAGAGCCGGGGAGCTCAGCCGCGCTTAGCGTGCGTCTTGCTCTGTTTCTCGACAAGGCTCGCCGAACCCGATAGGACCGGCGATCCCCCCATTCGCGTTGTGAGTTCCGCCCGTCCATGAGCATCATTCAGTCTATCCGCACCGCCATTCCGCCGATCAATCCCGCCGGTTATCCGTTCATCGGTCTGTTCGCGCTGGCGTCGCTGGCGCTTGGGTTTCTGTCGATCAGCCTGTTTTGGATCGGTGTTGGCCTGACGATCTGGTGCGTTCTGTTCTTCCGCGATCCGGCCCGCGTGACCCCGGTTGACGACAGCCTGGTGATCAGTCCTGCCGATGGCCGGGTGTGTTTCGTCGGCCATCGCGCGCCGCCGCCGGAATTGGGTCTCGGCGATCAGCCAATGCGCATGGTCGGGATTTTCATGAACGTGTTCGACGTGCATGTGAACCGCGCGCCGGTTTCTGGATCGATCACTAAAGTCGCCTACAAAGAGGGCGCGTTTTTCAGCGCCGATCTGGATAAGGCCAGCGAAAAGAACGAGCGCAACGGGTTTGTGTTTTCGACGCCGCATGGTCCCCTGGCCGCCGTTCAGATTGCAGGTCTTGTCGCCCGTCGCATCCTTGCTTGGAGCGCGGAAGGCGACAGCGTGACGGCGGGCGAGCGTATCGGGATGATCCGCTTTGGCAGCCGAGTGGATGTCTATCTGCCCGAGGGCGCGAAGGTGGATGTCGCCATGGATCAGCGCACGCTGGCCGGTGAGACGGTGATCGCCCGCTTCGGCCAGGCATCATCCGGCGAACGCTTTCACCGGACGAGCTGATATGACGGCGCGCGCATGACTGGCCTTTTTCAAGATTTTGAGCCCAGTGCGGTTGGCGCTTGCGCCAGAGCCAACAGAAATGGACGCCTGGATGGCAAGCTTAGACGGGGCAGGCTGAAATGACGGGTTTGTTCCAAGACTTTGAGCCGGGCGGAAAGCCGGGCACAAGGCGCGGTCGACGCTGGCGGCGGCTGAACCGTGTGCCGCTGCGCATGGTGCTGCCCAATATGGTCACGCTCCTGGCGCTGTGCTCCGGGCTGACCGCCATTCGGTTGGCGCTGGAAGGCCGCTTGGAGCTGGCCATGATGGCCATCCTGCTGGCGGCCTTCCTGGACGCCCTCGACGGCCGCTTGGCGCGGATGCTGAAAGGCACCAGCCGGTTCGGCGCGGAGCTCGACTCGCTCACTGATTTTGTCAATTTCGGCGTCGCGCCGGCGCTCATTCTTTACCAGTCGTCCCTTTCGGCCATCGACAATCTGGGTTGGATCGCCGCGCTGCTCTACGCCATTTGCACAGGGCTTCGATTGGCCCGTTTCAATGCTGCGCTCGATGTTGAAGGACCTGACCACAAGGCCGATTTCTTCACCGGTGTGCCCGCACCTGCTGGCGCCTTGCTGGCTCTGTTGCCGATGTATTTTGCGCTGCTTGGCGGCGACTGGCTCACCGGATCGCCGATCCTCGTCGCCGGTTACATCGTCATCATCGGCCTCTTGATGGTGTCATCTTTACCGACGTTCTCAGGCAAGCGGTTGGGCGCGAGGCTCCCCTCTGACAGCGTCCTGCCTTTGATGGTGGCCGCGGCTGCGATGATCGCGTTGCTCGTCGCCTTCACTTGGCATGTACTGATTGGACTGTCGTTTGCCTATTTGGCGTCGTTGCCGGTCGGTGTCTGGTACGCTCGCAAGCTCGACCAGAAGGCGGTTCGTACCGATGCGCCTCACGAGTGATTTCGTCGTCAGCGCGCTGGTACGACGTGTCCAGGGCGAGGGGGCGTATGCCACGGTGGCGCGCCATGGCGACGACACAGCTGGCGCGATCTTCGTTCTGGTGGATGGCCTGGACGGTCAGGTCGCGCTCTATGGTCCCGCGCCGCCACAAATGGACGATGCACCCTTGCCGGCCGATGCCGCGCTGACCGGCAACCGTCTGTTCGCGCCCATTCCCTTGGAGCCAGAGCCAACCCGCGCGGCCGCTGAAGACGCTTTGCAGCGTCAGATGCGCTTTGATCCCGATGTCTGGGTGGTCGATATCGAAGACCGCAAGATGCGGGCTTTCGTTCCGACGGTTGATGCCTGAACTCAGATTGCTTTGCGGAAGCCCTGTTGCGGCGCGGGCGCCTTGGTGCTTGCAAGTTCCATAATAGAGCGCGTCTGCGGACGCTGCGTTGCGGTCGGCTCCGGCTGACGGGCCGGCGTCTCGCCGCGCATCGCACCAACGATCAGCCGTGCGGTCGCTTCAGGCATGGCATTGAACCGATCGACCAGGGCGAACGTGTCGCGCGGGCTGCCGGTGAGACCGGTCTTGCCGAGGATCAGCATGCGGGCAAAGGCCGTCGAGGAAAGCTCAGCGGCCTTGGCAAGCACTAACAGCGCATCGCCATCCGCTTCATCGAGCAGTTTGCCAACCAGCGTGCGGTCCAAGTCGAGGGTCGAGGCAAACAGATCGGCAAGCTTGTCGGAATCGCGCAGCGCAATCACGGTCAAAAAGGCCAGATCGGCATCGTTGCGCGTCGGGTCGAGTGCCTTGCGTGCGTCTTGCAGACTGACGGTTCCAGGTCGGTCCTCGGCGAGGCGGCGCATGACGGCGCGCCGTCCGGCGCTGTCCAGTTTGGCGAAGTCCTGAGCGCTGCGTCGCGGATCGGCGGTGCCGGTTGGATAAGAGCGCGGCGTCTCGGCAGGTGCCGGAGGTTGAACCGCTGGCGCTGGTTCGTTCGCTTTGGCCGCCTTGCGTTCCACCATCTTCTGCGCATCGGCACTGAAGTCGGTTTGCCGATTGTCGAGAAGCGCCTGCAACACTGCGCCATTGCCATCGGCAACCAGCATAGTGATGTGCTTGCCCTGCAGCGTGTGATGGCGTGCGATCAATTCGCGGATATCGTTGCCGCGCTCTTCCAGGAAGTAGGCAATCGTCTCATCGCCGAGACGGTTGGCGCGGATCAGAATGGTCGCCGCGCGATCATTGGCCCGTGCAAGACGGTCGGCCAGACCGCTGTTCACATCCTCGCGGCCCGCCACCGCTTTAGCGAGCGAGACAAGCTCCTCTTCGCTCGCAATGCCGATATAGCCGTGGGCCAGTGCGGTCAGGCGGGCGAGCTCTTCGCCACGACCGCGCGGCGTCAGGGCCAGCAAGGTGGAAACTGCGCCCAAAAGGTTTGCGCCGGCCAAAGGCGAGGTGCGACGGGCAGTTGCCTGGCGGGCGGCTGGCGTGGAACCGTCGGTTGAGCCAATCGATGGACCAGTCGCCATCCCAATCTCATCCCGGCGAGCGCTTGAACCGGCGTCATCGCCGGACGCCGTGTCAGAACTGCCCCAAAAATCCGGAAGGTGCGCCATGGATGGTCTCGTTGCGTGGCCAATAAAGAGAGGCCTTCCTTGTGCCCCAACTCCGTTAGCAAAGGATTAACCTTGCCCAATTCTTAATGCTCCGGCCTGGGGCGCTCGCGTGGTGATTCGCTGCGCGCATGCGGCACCCAGCAACGCAAAAAGGGGCGCGGTTCTTTCGCACTGGGCACGTTTACGACCTGATTGAAACAACAAGCGCGGCATGATCATGGGTGATGGCAGTCGAAAACCCAGTTCTTCCAACCGGCGTGGCCTGAGACAGGCAGCGGGCGCGGGCGTGCGCCATCGGCGCTCGATTGAACCGGTGACCAACATTGTACCGTTCTCTAGCGTTTCCAGCCGACCACGACAGGATCACGCGCCGCTGCCGCAGGATCATGAGGCGCAGATCGTCCTTTTCACCGGCGTTCAAATCGTGCGCAGCCGTCGGCAAGGCTAACAATGCGCGCAATGCCAAAATCCCAAGGCTCTCTCTGGCGCGCGAGCGTGGCAATTGCTTGCGCGGGCGCTTTGGCCGCATGTGCGCAAACCGGTGATTTCGGCCGTCAACGCCCCAACGTCATCAATGACAGCCTGCTGCCTGTCGTCGGTATGGTGTCCACCTATTCGGCGGGCGAGCCGGTTTCCCATTTCAACTACACCGATGATGAGCGCACGCTGCGCAATCTTGGTTGGACGCTGGTTGTGCCCACCCATGCGCATGATTGGATCGGCCGCACGGCCGCTGAACTGCAACGCGCTGAGATCGTCCGGCGGCTTGACCTTGTGCTCAGCCCCGAACGCTATTCGGCGATGCTGTCGGGCCAGCGCTATGGCTCCAGCGAGGCGCGCTATGCCCGCATCATGGATGATGCGGTGAAAGACATGGCTGCTATTCAGCCCTACATGGCCTATGTCGCGCGTGTCCGCATTGCCGATGAACAGCGCATCAATGCTGCAATCGGATTGCCGGACATTGGCGCGTCAGAATTGGCCGCCGCACACGGCCGCATCGCCGAAAACCAGCGCCAGATGGCCTGGGTAAAACGCGCTATGCTCTTCCGGCTCTATGCCTATCGTTATGCGGTCGATCGGTTGATGATCCAGACGCCGTCGCGCCTTGCCGGCCAAACGATCGACCGGCTCAATGCACTTGAAGCGCTGATCCAAAACGCCCTGGCAGTGGATATGGAGCAGGCCCCGATCAGCCACCCGGGTCAACAGATCGATCTCCTGGAAATCGTCGCTAAGGCGTGAAACCGCATGAACACAATGCGTCATAGCCGGATCAAGTTCGGCCATGATGGGCTATGGCGGCGAGGGTGACGACTGGGATGACGCTGTTGTCCCTTACCCGCCGTCCGCCGGCGCTATGTCCGGCCGCACAACCGGCTGCGGCACGCTGGGAGGACCGGCGGGGGCGGTTGGTTGCTGGCCCGCCTCAGAACCATCTTGATCATCCTCCGGCTCGGCGAAGGTGAAGGTCGCCAGTGAGCACTCCATCAAAGACAGCTGATCGCGCAGCGCAGGGCGCAGCGCATTGTAGGTCGCAAGCCCGCTGATCCGCACCAGGCCAAGCGGGCCTTCCATCTCCACCACCAGCGCATCGCGCGGCAATTGCGCACCGGCCGCTGACAGGTCGCGCGCCAGGGCAGGGCGCATCACCAACAGCTCAAGTTCGCCGCCGGAGGCAGCATTGTGGTTCACCGAACCAACGACCAGACCGCTGAGCGTGTGCACCGAAATCGACCAGAACGGTACGTCAAGACTGCCTGATACGCGAACGGCGCCATCGCGCAGATCAAAGCTGCAATAGACACTGTCCTTGCGCGCATCGGCATAGCGAAAATTGGGGCGCAGCTCACCGGCTTGGCCGGTGTAAAGGCGCGGTGCGGATTCGCCTGGTGGGATCACCTCATCGATCAACACCCCGCGCCCGATGGTCGGTAGCGCGAACACGATGACAAAATGCACGACCAGCGTCGCCAAAAAGGTCAGCCCGAGCCATAGGCCAAGGGCGCTGGCGACTTGCCGGAACGTGGGGCGCTTACGCACTTTGGGCAAAAAGAAACTGGTATCGACCATCACCCGCACCCCAGGGCAGTTGAGGCAACATCGATGATCGGCAGGGAAGCTTCGCCGGTCTCGGGCACCGAATTGATGGCGCCGTCATAGACATGCAGGACCAGGCTGATGGGCTGATTGGAACCGACGAGCAGGGAGTTCGGGGTCATGGGTCGTGGCCCGATGGTCAGCGAGAAGCTACCGTCGGCATTGTAGACGATGTCCTGGCTGTGCAGGGCAAAGCGCGACGCAGCGCCAGGGTTTTCCGGATCGCTGTCACCGATCGTCGCGCCATTCGGCTGGGCCAGCGAGAGCGTCCATAGCCGCGCAATCTCGACAAAACCAGTAACGGTGATTGAACAGGTCGGCACCAAAGCCTGGCCGTCATGCGATGTGAGCGCCACGAAGCGCATGCCCTCTGCGCTGCCCGGCGGCAATTGTCCCGACGAGGCGAGGAAGGCGTGCGCGTAGGGATCAGCTGACGCGTCTCCCACTGCACGTACCGCTTCCCAAGGGCCGATCTGCAGCATGCCGGTCGGGCGCAAGGTCTGCGTGGCGTAGATGGCGCTCACGGTGCCGGCGACAACGGCGGTCAGCGCCATCGATAAGAGCCACAACAGACGCGCCATAGGGTTAGTTTGCCTGTTCGACCTGTGGATCAGCCTGGCGGATCACCGTGTCGGATGTCCCAAGCGCATCGATATCGAAGGAGGTGCGCAACTCGCGGGTGTTGGTTGGGTCGAACCGATTGGCGAGGCCTTGCAAGGTCAGCTCCATGCTGTCGCTGAGATCGGTCGCGAGGTCCAGCCCTTCATCGGCGGCATCGCGGGCCGTGACCAGTTCGACATCATCGCGCACCGCTTCATCGACGCCAGGCATCAGGGGCGGCTGGCTGTCGCGATGGGCAAGCTCCATGATCGACTGCCATGTCATCGCCGGCAGACGACCACCGGTGAGATTGGCGGTCGAAGTAAAATCATCATTGCCATACCAGACGCTCGCCGTGTAGCGGCCCGTGTAGCCGATGAACCAAGCATCGCGGTAGGCCTGGGTGGTGCCGGTCTTGCCGGCTGCAGTAATACCGGGAAGCTGGGCGCGGCGTGCGGTACCCGCCTGGATCACCTGGGTGAGCATGGTGTTCATGCCGGTCACCGCCTCGGCCGAGAGGATACGCGGTGCCGCCGGGCCATCGACAGTGCGGTCATAGACAAGTTCGCCGTCAAGCGTGCGCATTTCCATGATCGCGTAACCGCTGGCCCGATAGCCGCCATTGGCGAGCGAAGCATAAGCGCTGGCCATATCGAGCGGCGTCACCTCGGCAACGCCAAGCGGCAACGGACGGGTGATCGGCAATTCGGAACGAATACCCATGTCATAGGCGGTTTCGACGATGAGATCGCGGCCCATCGCCTCGGCAAGGCGCACCGGGATGGTGTTGATCGAGCGGGCGAGCGCGGTTGTCAGTGTCACACGACCACGATAGCTGCGACCATAATTGCGAGGGCTCCAGCCGCCGATCGTGATCGGTGCGTCCACGACAATGGAGCGCGGCGTGTAGCCATTCTCAAGCGCTGTCGCGTAGACGAAAACTTTGAAGGAGGAGCCTGGCTGGCGCAGCGCATGAACGGCGCGGTTGAACTGACTTTGACCATAGTCGCGACCGCCAACCATCGCGCGTACGGCGCCATCATTCTCCATGAGAACAGCAGCAGCTTCACGCACTCGGTAAGCGCGGCCGGATTCGGACAGATTATTGAGGACCGCGCGCTCAGCGCCCGCTTGCAACCGGGTGTCGAGGGTTGAGCGCACGACCAGCACGCGCTGGCCTGGCGGGGCGATCTCACGAACTTCTTCGAACACCCAGTCAAGGAAGTGGTTTGGCGCGGACAGTGCATCGCGCGGCACGGCAGACGCAGGGTTGAGGCGCGAAAAGAGGACCTGGCCTTCGGTCAGGAACCCGGCTTCGACCATGTTGGAAAGCACTTCGCTCGCCCGCTGGCGCGCCGCAGCTAGGTTGAGGTGCGGTGCATAACCAGCCGGCGCCTTGTAGAGCCCGGCAAGCATCGCCGATTCGGCCAGCGTGATGTCGCGGACATCCTTGTCGAAGTAAAACTCCGCTGCCGCCACCACGCCGAATGCACCGCCGCCCATATAAGCGCGGTCCAGGTAGAGCTTCAGGATGTCATCTTTGGTGAGATTGACCTCAAGCCAAAGCGCCAGAAACGCCTCAGTGATTTTGCGCATCAGCGTGCGCTCGTTCGACAGGAAAAGGTTTTTCGCCAATTGCTGGGTGATCGACGAACCACCTTGAACAACGCCCTGCGCGCGAACATTCTCAAGCAGCGCACGGGTTGTGCCGATCACATCGATGCCGAAATGCGAATAAAACCGGCGATCTTCGGTCGCCAGCGTCGCCTGGATCAAATGGTCCGGCATTTCCGACAGCGGCACACTGTCATTCTGCAACACGCCGCGGCGCCCGATCTCCTCGCCATAGCGGTCAAGGATGGTGATCGCAAACGTGTCCTGGGCGCGCCAATCGCTGGAAATGCGTTCAAACGCTGGCAGCGCCAGGACCAGGGCCAGCACCGCGCCCAGCGTTCCGAACGTCGCGACCTCGTCAAGCACCTCGACGGCTGCGCGTTTCAGGCCGCGTACGCGAAATCGGTCAAAGAAGCGCCGGATGCCCGAAAGGGAGCGGCTGAACCCTTGCCCGATGTGGAACAACGCCGTGTCCAGCGCCGCATCCAGCTCGATCGGACGCGGCAAGCCGCGCCGCGGGCGGAAACCTTGAGCGCGCTCGGGCCGTTCGTGCGGCTCCGTCTCTTGACTTGGGGGGATCGGTGGCGTTTCGCTCATCGTCGGCGGTCAACGGTCTCAGGTCGGCCAAGAACCGGCAAATCTGGCCGGGATGGCGGGGAGGACAAGGCATATTGGACGCGTCAGGTATGGCAAAGCGACGCCAACCGCTCAAGCCCTGAGAAGCAAGCGACGCCATCCCGCACGTGCCTTTCTTTTACGCGGACGTAGCGTTTGCCGCCAGACGCGATTTTGCTAAAAGGTGAAGCGAGATATGTCTGTGACTTTTCCGCCAGCAAAGGCCCCCCAAGCTGTGGACCAACCAAGCCCCTCCGCGCCGCCGTTCTGGCAGACCAAGACGCTTGAAGAACTATCAAGCACCGAATGGGAACAATTGTGCGATGGCTGCGGCCGTTGCTGCCTGTCGAAACTGGAAGATATCGACACGGGCGCCATCGCCTTCACCTGCGTCGGCTGCACGCTTCTGGACCCGGAAACGGCGCGGTGCAGCGATTACCCCAACCGCTTCGCCAAGGTGCCCGATTGCCTGGCCATCACGGCTGAGATGGCGCGCAACTCGGCCTGGCTGCCGCCGACCTGTGCCTACAGCCGGGTAGCCAGGGGCGAGGGCCTCGATTGGTGGCATCCGCTGGTATCGGGCACGCCGGACACGGTGATTGCAGCGCGAATCTCCGTCGCTGGCCGGGTGATCAGCGAAGATCATGTCGATCCAGCCGATCTGGAAGACCATATCGAAAACTGGCCGGACGAGGATCCCGAAGTTCCGGCGAGCGAGTATTATCAAGCGGCATCAAGCGCTTAGTCGCGATCACATCAAGACAATAAGAAAAATTTCCTAAAAATAGGAAAAAAGTCCTTGACCCACCGTGCGGTGTTCGGGTACAAAGTGGGCATCATCGCAGAATTGGGTGTCTGGAAAGGCCGTTAAATCCGGTCAGCGACGTCCCAACAGGCGGTCACCCCCGAGACAGTTTCAGCGGTCCCGCGCAAGCGGCGGCCGCTTTTCTTTTGCCGAAACCATCAAAACCATCTGCCAATCAGCCACCGAAGAATCGAGGCCGCATGCCCCCAACACCGCCTGTGGAGCTTTCCGAAGAGGCGTGGCGTGCCATTCGCGCTGCCTATGAAGACGAAGTGTTCACGGTCGATGCGATCACCCAGCAATATGCAGTCTCCCGCGACCGGCTTTACCGCCGCGCCTACAAAGAAGGCTGGGCGGCCCGGCGCGATACGCCGCTCTCTGCTGGCCGCTACAAGCCGCCGCCAACGCCGCAAATGGCTACAACAACGGAAAAACGGGCCGCGCTGGCTGCGCGGCTTTTTCATGCCTTGGAGGAACGCATCATGGCGATTGAAGACGAAATCCTGCCCGGCGATGCCGCCCATGGCGAACGCGATGCCAAGGCGCTGACGGCCATGGCAAGGGCGCTCGACATGCTCGGCGAGATGCTGGAAGCCGCCGACGCTGGCGCCGCCAATCCTGCCAAGATCGAGGATCAGGAGATCGACGTCGATGAGTTCCGCAATTTGCTTACGGACCGCCTTGATCGCCTGCGCCAAGGTGGGGATGAGTGAGGGCTTCACCAACCGATTAAGTGATCGCGCCGTTCTGCGCCTCTGCTACGACTGGGACAGTTGGGCGCGAGAAGACCAACGCCCGCCACTGGACCCCTGGTCGACCTGGATGCTGATGGGTGGCCGCGGCTGCGGCAAAACTCGCGCTGGCGCCGAATGGGTCCGTGGCGCCATCGAAGGCCGGGCCAGCTATGCGCTGGCACCAAGCGGCCACGTTGCGCTGGTCGGCGAGACGTTTGCCGATGCCCGCGAGGTGATGGTCGAAGGCGTTTCGGGCCTGCGCCGAACCGCACCGCCCTGGAACCAGCCGCGTTATGAGGCGACCCGCAAGCGCCTGGTTTGGGAGAATGGCGCTGTCGCGCAGCTCTTCTCAGCAGAGGACCCTGAATCCCTTCGTGGACCGCAGTTCGACGCGGCATGGTGCGATGAAATCGGCAAATGGCGCTACGGCGAGGACGCGTTTGATCAGCTGGCGTTCGGCCTGCGCCTTGGCCAGCAACCGCGCTGCGTCGTCACGACGACACCGCGCGCCACCCCATTGGTGAAACGGTTGATCGCTGACCCGACCTGTGTCGTGTCGCACGCCACCAGCCACGCCAACCGGGCGTATTTGGCCGATGGGTTCTTGGAAGGTTTGGAACGCACCTATGGCGGCTCACGACTGTATCGCCAAGAGGTCGCAGGGGAACTGATCGCCGATCGCACCGACAGCCTTTGGCAGCGCGACACGATCGACAGCACGCGCCTTGCCGCCCCGCCACCGCTACAGCGGGTCGTTGTGGCGGTGGACCCGCCAGCGTCCTCGCATGCCAAATCGAACGCCTGCGGGATTGTCGCTTGTGGCGCCATCGCTGATGGCCAGTTCGCGGTGCTTGCTGACGAAACGTGTCAGGCGGCTCGGCCCGAGGAATGGGCGCGCCGCGCCATCGACCTCTTTCACGAGGTGAGGGCGGACCTCATCATTGCCGAGGCCAACCAGGGCGGCGATATGGTGCGTTCGGTCTTGGAACAGGCAAGCCGCGACGTTCCTGTGAAACTGGTTCACGCCAAGCGCGGCAAGTGGCTGCGCGCTGAACCTGTGGCCTACCTTTACGCCCAGGGACGCGTGCATCACGTCGGCGCGTTCGCAGCGCTTGAAGATGAAATGCTCGATTTCGGCCCGGAAGGTTTGTCCGCACCCGGTAAATCGCCAGACCGATTGGACGCGCTGGTCTGGGCGATCACCGAATTGATGGGAACCGGCGACCTGCCGCCGAGACTTCGAAGTATCTGAGTTGACTTGACCGGCCTCGCTCCGGTCTTTGCCGGACCGCCTGCTCAATTGCCAGCTTTGCTCCGTGCCTTCGGCCCGACCGCATGTTTGCCAGCGGCGCTCCGTGCCTTTGGCTCGATCGCTTAGCTGGTGACGCTTTCAAAAGGAGACTTTCATGTTCTTCACGCGCCCGCGCCAAGCGGAGAGCGCGAGCGAATCCGCTCGTCAAAAAATGTCGGAGAGGGCAGGCGATGCTGCTCGTCTCGATACGAAATCCGGCGCCCCAATCGGTCGCCCGCATTTGCCGCTGTTTCAGCTGCACACGCCCGGCAGCCCGGTCTGGACCGACACCGGCTATGCCAGCCTTGCCCGCCATGCCTATTGCCGCAATCCGGTGGCGTTTCGCGCGGTAAGGCTGATCAGCGAAGCGGCCTCCTCCGTTCGATTGGTCCTGCGCTCCGGCAACCAAGAATACAGCGACCACTGGCTGCTTGATCTGCTGAACTCGCCTGGTCCGCATCTCTCCCGCACGGCGTTGATGGAAACGCTCTGCGCGCACCTTCTGTTGGAAGGCAACGCCTATCTTCTCGGCAGTTTTGCCGATGGACGGCCGACCTCCCTCTTTCCCCTTCGCCCCGACCGCGTGCGGGTGAAAGCCGGCAGCGATGGCTGGCCGGTGGGCTACCTCTACTCGGTGGGTCAGCAGACCGTGACCTTGCACCCTGATGCCGATACCGGGCTGATGCCGCTGGCGCATATGCGCCACTTCCATCCACTCGACGATCACTACGGTCTTGGCTGTTTGGAGCCGGCGCGCACCGCGCTGGATCTGCACCAGGGCGCGAGCAACTGGAACAAAGCGCTGCTCGACAATGCGGCCCGTCCGTCCGGCGCTTTGGTCTATTCCGGTGGCAATGGCCATTTGGACGGTGAGGCTTTCGAGCGGCTCAAGGTTGAGCTGGAAAACACCTATCAGGGTGAGGCCAATGCCGGGCGTCCGCTGCTGCTTGAGGGCGGCCTTGATTGGCGACCGATGTCGCTGAGCCCCAAGGACATGGATTTCCAAGAAGCGCGGCACGGGGCGATGCGCGAGATTGCGCTCGCTTTCGGTGTGCCGCCCTTGATGCTCGGCCTGCCCGGCGACAACACCTATGCCAATTACGCCGAGGCCCAGCGCGCCCTTTGGCGCCAAACCGTTTTGCCGATGGTTGGGCGGATTCTGGATGGCATCACCCATTGGCTGGCGCCGCTCTCGCCCAAGGAAAGCTTTGACCTGGCAGTCGATCTCGATGCCGTCGAGGCACTGTCCACCGAGCGCGAGGCGCTTTGGCGCCGCGTCTCTTCGGCGACATTCCTGAGTGACGAAGAAAAGCGCATGGCCGTCGGTTATGGCGCCAACGATCAGGCCGAACCTTCGCCGTCTGAGGCTGGACCTGCCGATGATTGAGCAATTGGCGACGCTGTTTTTTGAGCGGGGCGACATTGGCCATGTCGCCCTTTTTCTTTGGGCGGCAAGCACCTCTGGCCTCGCTTTGGCGCAGCTTCGTCAGCTGTCGCGCACCACCCGCAGTTTCGAATCCTTCGTGATGGCCATCGCTCGCCTCAACGCCTTCCTCGTCACCGAGACCCCGCCTGCCAACCCGCCGAAAAGGACTTGAAGCATGGTCAAGCGTTCACCAGCCGCCAAACGCAAGCGCCGCAAGGCGCCCACCCGCACGATCCTGCCGCGCAGCGGCGCCCATATGGCGTCTCATGAGGCGGCCGCCATCGACGCGCTGTTCGATGCTTTCGCCCACAATCTTGCGCGCAAACTCGCCGCCCGCGCCGAGCGCACCGGTGGCGGCCAAACGCGCAAGCCACGGGGGGAATCCCGTTGATGCCATCTGACCTGCCTTCATCCGTCGATGGCTTTCGCTTTGCAGGCTACGCCAGCCTGTTCAACGTGACCGATCTATCCGGCGACACCGTCTTGATGGGCGCGTTTCATCGTTCTTTGCGGGCGCGTGGCGTGGCCGGCATTCGCATGCTTTGGAATCATGATCCGGCCGAACCGATCGGGGTCTGGACCGCGATCCATGAGGATAGCCGCGGCCTGCGCGTTGAGGGCCGTCTGACCACCGCCGTCGCCCGCGCCCGCAGCCTGGCGGCGCTGATCAAGGATGGCGCGCTCGACGGGCTCTCCATCGGCTTTCACACCCTGCGCGCCAACCGGCCGAAACCCGCCGCCAAGACCGGCGCCGGACGGCGTTTGATCGAAGTTGATCTCTGGGAGGTCTCGCTGGTGGCCTTTCCCATGCAGCCCGGCGCGCGTGTCGATCGGATCGAACCGGGTGAGCCAGCACCTTCGCCCGCCCATGCCCTAACGACCCATGCCCTGCCGAACCCGCCCGCACACTCTCCCACTCTGCAAGCCTAAAGGACCAAAACCCATGACTGACGCCAACCAGGATCGCGAGATCAAAGCGCAAACCTCCGCCGATCCATCCACCGAGCCGCAAATCGTTGCCTCCTTAATGGAAGCGCTCACCGCCTACCGCGATGCCAATGATGAGCGTCTTGACGCCCTGGAAAAGCGTGGAAATGCCGATCCGCTGCTGGCCGACAAGCTGGCGCGCATCGATGCCGCGCTCGATGCCAACACCGACAAGCTCAACCGCTTATCCGCGGCTCCACAGCGGCCACGCTTGGAAACGGCTTCGGCGCGCCTGGAACGTTCCGATCATGCCCGCGCCTTCGAGACCTATGTTCGTGTCGGCACGATTGCTGGCCTACAGGTCAAAGCCATGGAATCGGGCACCGATGCCGATGGCGGCTATCTGGTGCCGCAGGAAGCTGAAAGCACGATTGGCGATCACCTGACGGCCCTCTCGCCAATGCGCTCCATCGCCACCGTGCGCCAGGTGTCCTCGACCATCTTCCGCAAGCCAGTAACCACAGATGGCTTCGATGCCGGCTGGGTGGCCGAAAACGCACCGCGGCCCGAAACCGGTTCGGTGGTGCTGTCGGAAATCGCTTTCCCGACCATGGAACTCTACGCCATGCCGGCGGCCACCGCGACGCTGCTCGATGATGCGGCCATCGACATGGATGTGTGGCTGGCTGGCGAGGTGGATGCGGCCTTTGCCGAGCAGGAAAGCTTCGCCTTCGTCAAAGGCAATGGCACCACGCAGCCGCTTGGGTTTCTCTCGGCGCCGACCGTTGACGAAGCCAGTTGGGCCTGGGGAAATCTCGGAACCGTTTCCACAGGCGTTGATGGCGATTTCCCAGTCTCCGACCCCTCCGAGGTGCTGATCGATCTGGTCTATGCGCTGAAGTCCACCTACCGCCAGAACGGCAGTTTCGTCATGAACCGTTCCACCCAATCGTCGCTGCGCAAGATGCGCGATGCCGATGGCAATTACATCTGGACGCCGCCCTCGGCAGCCGGTGTCAAAGCCTCTCTGCTCGGCTTCCCGGTGGTGGAAATGGAAGACATGGATTCCATCGGTTCGGATGCCAAAGCCATCGCGTTTGGTGATTTCCGCCGGGGCTATCTAATCGTCGACCGGATTGGAGTGCGTCTGCTGCGCGATCCCTACACCGCCAAACCCTACGTGCTCTTCTACGTCACCAAGCGTGTCGGCGGCGGCATCCAGGACTTTGACGCCATCAAGCTGCTCACCTTCTCAGCGGCGTAACCTGAAGGGAACCCTCCCGCCCTTTTTGCCTCGCTGAGCTGCAAACGGCCTGCCTCTTCCAAGTGGCGGGCCGTTTGCGTTGGATTTTCTCTTTTTGGAGCCTCGCGCATGACGCTGGTGCAATTAACAAGTCCGGCCATCGAACCGGTCAGCCTCGATGATTTCAAGGCGCATGCGCGCATTGACACCGAGGATGAAGACACGCTGCTGGCGGCCATGCTGCTCGCCGCGCGGGCCCACACCGAAACGCTGTCGGGCAAGCTGTTCATCACCCAAACATGGCGCATGCTGGCTGATGAGGTGCCCAGCGACGGCCGCATCGCGCTTCTGGTACGCCCCATTCGCTCCGTCGATAGCGTTGTGGTCTATGACGCCGCCGGTTCGGCGTTGACCCTGGAGCCGGAAGACTGGCTAGCTGACCTTGGCGGGCGGTGGCCGCGCCTGATGCTGCGCCGTCCTGCCGTCACCCGCATGCGCGCGATGAACGGCATCGAGATCGACGTGACCGCCGGTTATGGCGACACGGGGCTCGATGTGCCCGCTGTGCTGCGCCACGCGATCCTGATGCTTGCTACCCACTGGTATGCCCACCGCGCGACGGGCTTTGATTTTACCTCCGCCGGTGAGCCTGATGGGCTGTTCGAGCTCATCGAGCCGTTCCGCGAGGTGCAGTTATGAGCCGAACCTTTGATCCAGGCGCGCTCAATCTGCGCATGCAGGTGCTGGAGCCGGTGGCCTCCGATGATGAGATCGGCGGTGGCACCATCGCCTATACACAGCGCCGCTCGGTTTGGGCCGCCTTCGAGGAAGATGCGCCAGCCCGTCAAAGCGCTGACCCTGTGAACGACGCGCTGGCCACCGGCACGGTGCGCACCCGTATCGCACTGGCACCACCGGTCGGTTGGCGGCTGCAATGGAACGCCCTTGGCGGCATGCGGGCGGTGGAGGTCATCGCCGTCCAGCGCGGCACGTCGGCCGATCCGTTTGATCTGTGCGCCGTGCGTGAGGTGACATCATGACCAACCTCGCCACCCGCGATGCAGTCAAAGCGCTGGTGGCAGCGCTCCAATCCGATACAGCGCTTGGCGCCTTCACCATCACCGACCGCCCCGCGCGGCCAAGCGCCCTGCCGCATATCCGCGTCGGCCCGGTGAGCGAAGAGCCATGGTCCACTGGCACATCCAACGGTGCGAAACTTTCCGTTTCGCTGGCGTTGACCAGTCGCTCCGGCAGTTTTTCCCTTCTTGTCGATGCCGCTGACGCCATTGCCGCGCTGCTCGAAACGCCGCTGACGATCACGGCGGCAACGAGCGTCGTTCAGCGCCTGACGACCACCCGTTTTGCCCATGAGCCGAGTGGCAATCTGGAACGCGCGACCCTCTCGGTCGCGCTGCTCATCGATCTTGGCGACGCCCCTTGATCCAACTTTTGCGAGGCTTTCATGACTGCCCAGTCCGGACGCAATCTGCTTCTGAAAATCCACAACAGCCAAACCGACGAGTTTGAGACGGTCGGTGGCTTGCGCGCCCGCGCCATCGGCTTGGCGCAGGAACTGGTGAACGTTACGCATGGGGAAAGCGAAGGGCGTTGGCGTGAGCTGATCGGCGATGCCGGCCTGCGCCATGGCAAGATTTCCGGTTCCGGCCTGTTTCGCGACGCCGCCTCCGACACCCGCGTGCGCGGCCTGTTCTTCGATGGCGCGGTCGCCACGTGGCAAGTGGCGATCCCCGATTTCGGCACCATCGAAGGGCCGTTCCTCGTCACAACGCTCGACTATGCCGGGCGGCACGATGAAGCGATCACGTTTGAGATGGTGTTGGAATCGGCCGGCGCGCTCACTTTCCAGGCCGCCGCCTGATGGCCAATCGCTATCGCGGCGAGGCGAGCCTCGAAACGCCCGACGGCGCGCTGACCTTGCGCCTGTCCCTCGATGCGCTCGCCCGCCTTGAAACAGCGTTTAACGTTGAAACGCTCGGTGCCCTCACCGAGACATTGGTGGGCGGCGATCTTACGGCGCACCAGTTGCAGACGGTCTTGCTCGAAGCGCTCGTTGCCGGTGGTGATGTGGATCGGCCAAAGGCTGAGGCACGGCTCCGGCAAATCGGCACGCCGCTGACCTTGCGCCAGGCCTATGTCGATCTGATGCGCGCGACCTTCGCGCCATGACCGCTATCGTCACGCTTGAAGGCCTGGTCGATTGGTTGATGCGTCAGCGGTTTGCAACGCTTGAAACCGTCTGGACGCTGAGTTTGCCCGATGTGCGCCGCGCCGCCCATCTGGCCAATCCGCAGACCAGTACATTGCCGCCGTCATCCGACGATCTTGCTGCGCTCATGCGCGCCTTTCCCGACACGACAAAGCTTGAGGACAACGGCCATGGCCAACCCTGAACCATCTGATTTCACCACGGGTCTGCGCGAAGAACTCAGCGATCTGCAGGCCGACGTGACGTCCTTGTCCGGAGATATCACCAAGAGCCTCGCTCAAGCCCTGGTCGAGGGTAAGGAACTGGACGGTCTGCTGCAAAGACTCATCCTAACTCACTCCAACAGCGCGTTATCCTCAGCGATGGGCGACGCCTACAATTTGGTCGGATCGCTTGGCGAAAGCCTGGTCGGCGCCGCTATCGGTGGTGTGACTGGCGGCGCGGCGAACATTTTCAACGTCAATGTCGCAACCCCTGATGCAGCGAGTTTTCGGGGCTCGGAAACCCAACTGACCGCCTCGCTTGCCCGCGCCGTTTCGCGCGGCCAGCGCGGGCTTTAGGGGGCGTCATGACCATCCCCGGCTTTCACGACGTCAGCTTCCCCGTGCCTGTCGCCCGTGGTGCTCGCGTCACCACTCACCGACAGACTGACATCGTCACCCTTGGCTCCGGCCATGAGGAGCGCAACACCCGCTGGAAACACGCCAAGCGCACCTATGATGCCGGTGGCGGCGTACGCTCGCTGGATGATCTCTACGCGGTACAGAGCTTTTTCGACGCTCGCCTTGGTCAGCTCTACGCGTTCCGTTTTCGTGATCCGCTCGACCATGCCTCCGGGCCGCCTGGCACAACCCCGCAACCAACCGATCAGGTCATTGGCACCGGCGACGGCATCACGCGAACGTTCCAGATCATCAAGCACGTCAGCGACGATGTGGTTCGATCTATTCGGCTGCCGGTCGCAGGATCGGTGTCGGCAGCCATCGACGGAGTGCCGACGATCAATTTCTCGGTCGAACTGGAAACCGGCGAATTGACCTTCGACGCCGGCACGACCCCAGCGATCGGCGCCACGGTTACCGCAGGGTTCCTGTTCGACGTGCCCTGTCGCTTCGACACCGACACACTCGACATCGATCTGACGGCCTTCAAAGCCGGATCGTTGCCGACGATCCCTCTGAAAGAAGTGTTCTTGAAGGAGCCAGTCGATGCGTGAGCTTGATGCGGAACTGGCGGCCAGCCTTGCGTCGGGTTGCACAACGCTTTGTCGGTGTGTGCGCCTCACCCGGATCGACGGGCAGGTCCTTGGGTTCACCGATCATGATGCGCCGCTCGCCATGGACGGCGGTACCTTTCTGCCCGCCGATGGGTTTGAGGCAAGCCAGGAAAGCGCCGCCCTTGGTCCCGCCGCTGGCGAGTGGGATCTGCGCGCCGCGCTCACCGATGATCGGATCACCCAGGGTGATTTGCTCGCCGGTCGCTATGACGGCGCGGAAGTTGAAACCTTCCTGGTCGATTGGCAGAGCCCAAGCGCCTTTGAGCGCCTGTCGTCGGGCACGCTTGGCGAGGTGACCAGCCGTGACGGCCTGTTTCAAGCCGAAGTGCGCGGACCGTTCGCCGCCTTTGACCGGGTGCGTGGACGGGTGTTTTCCGCCCGCTGCGATGCCGAGCTGGGCGACGCCCGTTGCGGCGTCAATCTCGGCCAACCAGCCTACACGACCGAAGCCACTATAGATGCTGTGCTCGAACCGCACGTCTTTCTGATTGCGGCGCCGAGCGGGCAGGCAAAAGGCCATTTCGATGGCGGCGCCTTTCAACAGGGCACGGACAACCCGGTGCGCATCCGCGCCCACAGTGTCGATGGGTCGCTCGCGCGCATCACGCTTTGGCAGGCACCGGTAACGCCATTGGAGGCGGGTGCTGAGGTCACCTTGAAGGCTGGCTGTGACAAGAGCTTTGCCACCTGCAAGGCACGCTTTGCCAATGGCATCAACTTTCGCGGCTTTCCCTATATGCCTGGCGATGATTTCGCCCTGTCCAATCCGGCCAACAGCGACGGCAATCTCGACGGCGGGAGCTTAGGATCATGAGCGCGCAAGCCTTGGCTGCACACCAACCCAACGTGGCCGCCGACCGCGAGGCGGTCCTGGCCGAAGCGGTACGATGGATTGGCACGCCCTATTGCCATCAAGCGTCAAAACGCGGCGTCGGCGCTGATTGCCTCGGTCTGATTGTGGGTATTTGGGATGCGCTGGCGATAACGCCACTCGTCCTGCCGCGGCATGACCAACGCAGTTGGGCACACCATGCCGACGGTGAGCCGCTGCTCGATGGTCTGCGTCAGTTTCTGATCGAAAAATCCACGCCAACCGCTGAGCCCGGTGATGTGCTGGCCCTGCGCTGGCGGTCAAGCTGGCCGGCCTCCCATCTGGCCGTGCTGATGGAGGATGGCACCATCGTCCACGCCTATGAAGGCGGGCGGGTCGTGCGGTCCAACCTTGCGCCCTGGGCGCCTCACATAGCCGCCTGTTTCGCTTTTCCACCTTTCTCCAAAACCTAGGAGGTCACCATGGCCACGCTCGTCCTCGGCTCGATCGGCAGTGCCGTCGGCGGCACGCTGGGTGGCCCGACCGGGGCTATCATCGGCAAGGCCATCGGCTCGTTTGCCGGCAATGTCATGGACAACCATCTGTTCGCCACATCCTCCTCCTCGCACGCCGAGGGCAGGCGTCTGCAGAACATCGACGTGCAGACTTCCACCGAGGGCGCGGCAATCCCGCGAACTTTCGGCCGCACGCGGCTGGCCGGCCAGATCATCTGGGCAACGCGCTACGAAGAGGTTGCAACGACGACCCGCCACAAGACTGGCGGCAAGGGCGGGGGAGGCGGCGGTGGCAGCCAGTCGACATCAACCACCACCACCTACAGCTACTTCGCCAACTTCGCGATCGGCCTTTGCGAGGGGTCGATCGCCAGCATTGGCCGCGTTTGGGCCGACGGCAAGCCGCTGGACCGCAACACGGTTTCCATGCGCGTGCACACAGGCGGTCCGGATCAAAGCGTTGACCCCCTGATTGCCGCCAAAGAGGGCACAGCGCCGGCCTTCAAAGACACAGCCTATGTGGTTTTCGAGCGCATGCCGCTGGAACCTTATGGCAACCGTTTGCCGCAACTTGCCTTCGAGATCATCCGCCCGGTCGGTGGGTTGGAAGACAAGGTGCGCGCGGTCACGCTGATCCCCGGCGCGACGGAGTTCGGCTATCATCCGGACCCGGTCGTCCGTTCCTCTGGGTACGGGGTTACTGAAGCTGAAAACACCCACGACACTGTGGCCACAACCGATTGGCATGCATCGCTGGATCAATTGCAGGCGCTCTGCCCAAACCTGGAGCGCGTAGCGTTGGTGGTCGCTTGGTTTGGCACCTCGCTGGAGGCCGGCGCTTGCCAAATCGAGCCGCGCGTCGAGCGCCAAGATAAGGTCACGTCGGTGCCCTGGACCGCGGCAGGCTTGACGCGCGCCCAAGCGAACACGGTTTCCTTGCACGATGGGCGCCCGGCCTATGGGTCCAGCCCCAGCGATGCCAGCGTGGTCGCCGCGATACAGGATTTGAAGGCGCGCGGCATCAAGGTCACGCTGATGCCGTTCATCATGATGGACGTGCCCGCCGACAACACGCTCACCGACCCTTGGACGGGCGCCGGTTCGCAGCCCGCCTATCCCTGGCGCGGACAGATCACGGTCTCGCCTGCGCCGGGCCAGGCGGGATCGCCCGATGCCAGCGCGGCGGCTGCCAGTCAGATCGCAGCCTTTGTCGGGTCTGAAATCCCGCCAGCCAGCGAATGGTCCTTTCGCCGCTTCATGCTGCACTTGGTCGATCTTGCCAACCTGGCCGGTGGCGTCGATGCGTTCATTCTCGGCTCGGAGATGCGCGGCCTCACAACCGTCCGCGATGCGCCGGGATCCTATCCTTTCGTGGACGGGCTGGTGGGCCTTGCCGCTGACGTGCGGGCCAAGCTCGGATCGGGCACGATCATCACCTACGGCGCCGACTGGACCGAATATGCCAACCACCAGCCAAACGACGGTTCCGGCGATCTGACCTTCCACCTTGATCCGCTCTGGGCGAGCCCCGACATCGATGTCATCGGCATCGATCAGTATCAGCCGATCACCGATTGGCGTCCTACGCCAGACCATCTGGATCGTGCGCTTGGCGACGGACCGCATGACCCGGCGGTGATCGAAGCGGGCCTGACCGGCGGCGAAAACTTCGACTGGTACTATGCCAGCGAGGTTGATCGCGCAGCCCAAGTGCGCACGCCGATCACCGATGGAGCCTATGATGAGCCGTGGGTGTTTCGTACCAAAGATCTCATCAACTGGTGGACGCAGCCGCACCACAACCGGGTCGGCGGCGTGCGCCAAGCATCGCCGACCGCCTTTGTTCCGGGCCAAAAACCTATATGGATGACGGAGTTCGGTGCTCCAGCGGTTGATCTCGGCGGCAATCAACCCTCGGCTTTCCCCAGCGATAAACCGGACAATGATAGCCTGCCCTTTGGCTCCAAGGGCTATCGCGACGACGCCCAGCAACGGGCGATCCTCGACACAGCTCTGACCCTTTGGGGCGAGGAAGGCGGCGCCGCCAACCCGCTTTCACCGCTCGATGGTCGCGCCATGATCGATCCGTCCGCCGTGCATCTCTGGACATGGGATGCGCGGCCTTTTCCGCTCTTTCCCTATGCCAGCGAGGTTTGGAGCGACGGCGTCAACTGGACCCGCGGCCATTGGCTGAATGGCCGCCTTGGCGCCGGTTCGCTGGGGTCGGTGATCCTGGCCCTTTGCGATCATTTCGATCTGCCGCCGATGGATGTCGGTGGCGTGCACGGCATGATCGATGGCTACACGCTGGCCGAACCGACCAAGGCCCGCGCGGTTTTCGATGATCTAAGTGCCGTCTATGCTCTCGATATCATTCCCAAGGCCGACGGCGCCAAGGTTACAATGCGCGCTGGCGTGGCGCGCCAAGATATCGCCGAAGACAAGCTGGTCGCGCCCTCAGAGGGTCCCGTCGTGACAGTCACGCGTGAAGATCGCGAATCCGTACCGCGCCAGGTCACACTTGGGTTCGCAAGCGCCATGCACGACTATCAGACTGGCATTGTGCGCTCGGTCCGGGCCGATGATGTGTCGGGGCCCGACCGGTTTCGCGCCATTACGGTCAATCTTGATCCCCGGTCCGCTGCCCAGATCGCCGAGCGCATGCGCCAGGAAGAGATGGTGCGCGCGGCGACGCTGCGCTTCACACTGCCGCCGAGCCTGCGGGCCCTTGAACCCGGCGATGTGATCGACCTTGTTTTAGAAAAAGCCGAGCGCCCGGTTCGGGTTTGTATCGACCGTCTGATTGATGGCGCCGAGCGCAGCGTTGAGGCCCATTGCGTCGATCCCTCCCTTTACGATCAGGCGCCGGACAGCGATTTGCCGTCCAAAATCGCGCTGCGACCGGTGTTCGGCCCGGCCGATTGCGTGCTGCTCGATTTGCCAAGCCAAACATCGGGCGGTGAGGCGCCGCACAATGTGAAGCTTGCCGCCTTTGCCAGCCCTTGGCCGGGAACGCTGGATGTTTTTGCTGGCAGCGACGCCGGGGGCTTCGACCGTATTCAAGCAATCGGTACCCCATCGGTGACCGGCGTCTTGGTCGAAGACCTGACACCTGGACCAGTGGCGTACCGCCATCGCGGTGGTTCATTCCTGGTGGACGTTCAGACTGGTTCGCTGGCCTCGATCACGCATGAGGCCTTGCTTGCTGGCGGTAACCTTGCCGCTCTTGTCACCGACGATAATCTTGAAGTTCTGCAGTTTGGCTCGGCGGACTTGGTGGCCGAAGGGCGCTATCGTGTGAGCAATCTTGTGCGTGGCCTTGGCGGCACCGAACACGCCGCCTCGATGATGACATCTGCTGGCGCGCGTTTCGTTCTGCTCGATGAGAACCCCGTCGATCTCAACCTTTCTCCACAAGCTCTGATCGGTGGCACCACCCTGCGCGTCGAACCGCACAGCGGCGGGGTCGGGACGTTTTCAAGAACCGAGCAGTCCGCAAACGCGCTTCCACGCAGTTTGCAACCCTTGGCGCCCGTGCATCTGCGGGCGAGCTTCCTATCGGGCGGTGATCTTACGTTCAGCTGGATCAGGCGGAGCCGTGGCACATCGGACCTTTGGGAGCTGTCATCCATCCCACTTGGTGAAGAAACCGAGCTCTACCGTGTCACCGCATCCGCCGGTGGCACGATCGTTCGCCAGGCTGAGGTGGCCGAGCCCAGTTGGATCTATGCCGCCACCGACATCACCGCCGATGGTCTGACGCCGGGCGACGAGCTTCAGTTCTCTGTCGCGCAACTGGGCACGGGCGGACGGCTTGGCGCATCGCGCAGCCTGGCCATCATCCTGTAACGCCCGCATCTGGACGCAAATCTGAGCAGCTTGTTCAGTTACGGTTCATCCAATTGGCGCTATAAGCTGGGCCATGATGACCTTCCGCGCTTTCCCCTCTCCCCTGCTTTCGCGCCTGATCGCCGCCGGCCTTGTGGCCGCCGCGATGATCATTGGCGCTACCTCGCCGCAGGCGCAATCCTGTTTGTCGGCTTCTGAAACGCGCTCCGCGATCGCCTCCGGTGAAGTCGTGCGGCTGTCGGTGATTACGGCTGCTGCCCGTTCGGCGGGCTTTAACCAGATCGGGTCAGCAGCTGTCTGCGGATCGCCTGGCAATTATGTGTACAGCGTGGTCGCAAGCAACGCCTCTGGCAGTTCGGCTCGCCTGACCTTTGACGCGCGCAGCGGCGCGCTCTTGTCGCGACAATAAGAAATCAGGGGGGCGGCATGAGACTTCTGGTTGTTGAAGATGAACCCACGCTCAACGCGCAGCTGAAACAAGCGCTGGAAGAGGAAGGCTATGTCATCGACGTCGCGTTCGATGGCGAAGAAGCCTCCTTCCTCGGCGAAACCGAACCCTATGATCTGATTGTTCTCGACATCGGTCTGCCCCAAAAAGATGGCCTGACGGTCTTGGAAGACTGGCGCACCGACGGCGTTGCAACACCTGTCTTGATCCTGACGGCCCGCGACCGGTGGAGCGACAAGGTGAAGGGCATGGACGCCGGCGCCGATGACTATGTCGCCAAGCCCTTCCAGATGGAAGAAGTGCTGGCGCGTGTGCGGGCCATTCTGCGCCGCGCCGCGGGCCTGTCCTCCAATCAGCTATCCTGCGGCCCGATCACTTTGGATCTGAAAACCAACCGCGTCACCGACAATGGCATGCCCGTTCGCCTGACGGCTCAGGAATACCGCGTGCTTGCCTATATGCTCACCCAAGCTGGCAAGGTAATCTCGCGCACTGAACTTACCGAGCACATTTACGACCAGGATTTTGACCGCGATTCCAACACCATCGAGGTGTTTGTCGGCCGTCTGCGCAAAAAACTTTCGGTGAATATCATCGAGACCGTGCGCGGCATGGGCTATCGCATCCAGGATCCGTCTGCCGGTGCCGCCGAAGCGTCGGCCAAAGGCTAGGTTCAGCTTCCGTGGTCGCCTCATCTTCTCCTCCCACGCAGTCTTTGGCCGTCCGGCTTGGCGTCCTCGCTGCCGGTGGGTCGCTGGTCGCGCTCGTGCTCGCTGGCGCCGTCATGGCAACGTTGCAGCGCGCCGGAGCCGAGCGCGCGTTCGATGAACGCCTGTCCGTGTTTGTGACCCAGCTTTTTGCCGACTATGCCAACCGCGATGTCTTTGACGCGACCGCTCATTTTGCCAATCCGGCCTTCGGCCTGCCAGGGTCCGGCTGGTATTGGGTTGTGGGCGATCCGCAAACCGGCGAGCCGCGTTTTGCCTCCGCTTCGCTCTTTGATCCATTGCCGGCACCAGAGGCGCCGCCAGCGGGAGATGCCCGACCGGACGGGCCGATTAGCCGCCCGCTGGAGCTTAGCGGGCAACGCCTGCGCCTTGTTGATCGCCTTTATGAGTTTGAGGGCGAGGAAGTGCTGGTGCGCGTCACAGCGCCGGCCGACGGGCTTGATGCCGAGATTCGCAGCTTTCGCGTGGCCTTGGCGCTGACATTAAGTGCCATGTGGGTGGCGCTTTTGGGCCTGGCCTATTTGCAGGTGCGCATTGGCCTTCGCCCCTTGCAAACCTTGCAGAGCGCCGTTGCCGATGTGCGCGTTGCCAAAACCCGCGACGTGTCAGGAACCTTTCCGCGCGAGGTGAGCCCACTGGTCGATGAGCTGAACGCTTTGCTCAGCGCCAATGAGGCGATTGTTGAACGCGCGCGTCACCATGTCGGCAATCTCGCCCATGCGCTGAAAACGCCTCTGGCAGTCATTTTAAACAGTGCGCGCAGCAACCCTGACGCGGCCTCGATGGCGCGCATCAGCGCCGAAGCCCAGGCGATCGAAGATCGTGTGCGGCTTTATCTCGATCGTGCGCAACGCGCGGCAACGCAGGCAACGTCCGGCAAAGCGGTGCCGGTGCGGACTGTCGTCGAACCGTTGGTGCGCACGATGGCTAAGCTCAACCTCGATCAGGGCCTTTCCTTTGCGATCGACATTGACGCCTCGGTCCGCGTCCGTGCCGACCAGGGTGACTTGGAAGAAATGCTCGGCAATCTTTTGGAAAACGCCTGCCGCCATGCACAAAGCGCGGTGAAAGTCTCGGCTGAGCCCGTCACCGATCAACACCCAGCCTTGATGATTGCCGTCGATGATGATGGCACCGGACTTGATGTCGATGCGCGCGAGCGGGTGCTCAAACGCGGTGAACGGCTGGACGAGGCAAGCCCGGGATCAGGTCTTGGATTGTCCATCGTTAAAGAAATGGCGGAACTTTATGGCGGCGCGTTCGTTCTGTCAGATGGACCGCTCGGCGGCCTACGCGCTGCCATCATCCTACCGGCGGCTGCCCCAGTTCCGCCGGATTCGTAACGCTAGTCGCCGCGTGGCGCACGCGTATCTCTTACCCTGCACTAAAACCTAATCGGGAGAAGTCTCACATGACGAACATTTCAACCCACGGCGAGCAGGCCGTTACGGCGGGCGCCAACAAGCCTGCGCTGTCTCGCTCTTTGCGCAATGGCGCCTTTGCCTTGATGGCCTTGACCGCGCTTGCCGGTTGCCAGTCCTATGGCGGCCCACGCGAAGGCGTTGGCGCGCTTGGCGGCGCCGTTGCCGGTGGCGTTCTCGGCAGCCAGATCGGATCAGGTTCCGGTCAGGTTCTGGCCACGGTTGGTGGCGCCGTTCTTGGTGGCCTTTTGGGCGCTGAAATCGGTCGTCAGCTCGACGCCCAGGCGCAGCAGCGCTATTATCAGGCGCAATATCAAGCGCTGGAAACCGGTCGCCCCGGTGCACCTGTCGCCTGGCAATCGCCGACCGGACCGCGCGGTCAGGTCGTGCCTGGCCAGGCTTATCAGATCAACTCGCTGGTCTGCCGCGACTACACCCACACGGTCTACATTCAGGGCCAGCCAGAAGTGCTCACCGGCACCGCTTGCCGTCAGCCGGACGGCACTTGGCGTAACGTCGGCTAAGCCGGCAAAACAAGCGGGGCGCCAACCCGGCGTTAACCCTCTTTTGGCAGACTGGGATCGACTTGACGTTGTAAGGGTCCCATGTCTGCCACCACACGCATCGGCAGGCAGGAGTTAATCTCCCGCCTGCGCGAATACCTCGGTGAATTGAGCCCTGACTCGCACAGCACGCTGCTGCGATCCATTGATCGCTCACGCGCGCGTGGCGAGCATTCGCCCGTGCATGAAATCATCATGGATGCCTTGCGCGAGGTGATGGACGTCGAACCGGGCGTTGAACGCGCCCTTTCGGCCGAGCGCGCTTTCTTTATGCCTTTAGAGCCGGTGATGGGCTCCATCTCTCTCCCGGAAAAGCAAATCGGCGTCATTGATCGCGATTCGCTGCGCCCGATATGGATTTGGGTCACGCGTGATCTGGCACCCGGCCGCTGCGATGAGTCGCTTGCCGCTCTTCGCGCTGCCATCGTCGACGAAGACCCCAAAGCAATCGCCGATTACGCCGATCACTTTCAGCGCGAAGTCTGCAAACACGCCGAGGCGGTGATCGCCGAGAACGACAAGGCGCATGGATCGCTGAAGCGGCTCGAGGGTCAGCTTGGCAGCTCGCGTGTCTTGGCCGACCTTCATGATATCATTGCGTTTTTCACACAGCGCGAGGCGCTGGAAGCTTTCCTTGAAAAGCTGCCGCCCAAGTTGCCCGTTGGGCGCAGCGGCTTGTCGGCGCTCAACGATGCTTTGACGGTCTATAAGGACCGCCCGGCGTCCGACACGATCTATGCCTTTGCCGCCGTCATCGATCGGCTTGGATCGCCCAGCGATTTGGTGCGGTTCGCCGTCTTTTCTGCCGGCTCGAGCGACCCGGCCGTCATCCGCAGCACCATGGCGGGTGGCGCGGTTCAAATTGCACTGAGCGAAGCTATGCGAGAAATCGAACGCTTGCGCTTGGTGCTGGCGGGCGACCGAAACCTGGAAAAGGTAACCCGCAGCCTGCGACTTTATCACGAGCTGGTGTCGGTTATCGAACGCACACTGGACGAAGCGCCGACCGATCCTTGGCTGAAGCGCTTGGCCTCCGTGCGGGCACGCGCAAGTGAATTGTTGATCAAAGAGTTGGATCCGCTGCTTCACATGATCAAGCGCAGTGTCGGCGTGATGGAAGCCCGAGGCAAGGAAATCGTGCCGGACAAATCGAGCCTCGATGAAGCGGTCTTCGGGCTGACCCTCTTCATGGTCGCCCGCGAAAGCAGTGGGTCGCTGGCGATCAATTCGCTCATCAAGCGGATGGAAAAGAACATCGAAGATGCTCTCGAAAGCCAGGGCAAACAGGCCATCGATAGGTTGAGCAACGCCACCGACGAGAATTGGGACGCAGCCGAGGCGCGCTCAGCCGGCGCTGCCCGCCTGTTCGGCATTTACTTTGGCGGCGCCTATGGCGCGACGATGGTGCGCCGTCACGATGCGACGGTCGAAGCCCGCGCTCGCGACATCGAGATCAAGGCCCGTTTGGCCAGCTAACGCCGCCACCCCAGCGTGTGCGACATAGTGGCTTACGTAGCCCACCCACTGGACAAGTCGGCCGCCCAATCCTAGCCATGATCGACGGCCACGAGCGGCGTGAAAGCGGTTCGATTGGGCTGTCTTGGTCTGGGTGGTAAGGGTGCGTTCGTGCTGGTTTGGGTTGTCTTTGCCGTTCTGACGGCTGTTGCCGCCATTGCGGTTCTGCTGCCCTACGCCCGTGCTCGCAGCCATGCTGACGATCTGGTCGATGATCTCGGTGGCTCGGATGCCGAAGTCTACAAGGACCAGCTTGCTGAAATCGACAAGGACGTCGAACGTGGGGCCTTGAGCCCGGCTGAGGCCGATGCGGCGCGCCTGGAAATCTCGCGCCGACTGTTGAAGGCCAGCGATCTGCCCGATCAGCAGGAAACACAAGCCAGTCAGCCCTCGCGCTGGCGGCCTCGGCTTGTCTTGGCGACGGCATTCGCGATTGTCCCAGTCTCGGCGCTAGCCCTCTATTTCTGGTTTGGCGCACCGGGCGTTCCGGACAATCCGCTCGCCGAGCGCCTATCGGCCAATGTGGAAAACCAGGACGTGGCGATCCTCATCGCCCGCGTTGAAGGCGCGGTTCAAGACAACCCCGATGATGCCCGCGGCTGGGCGATTTTGGCGCCGATCTATGCGCGCCAAGGCCGGTTCTTTGATGCCCGTGGCGCCTACCAGCAACTGCTGCGCATCGAAGGTGAGGACCCGGTGCTGCTCACCGATCTGGGCGAGGTCATCGTTGTTGAAAACCAAGGACTGGTCACCGAAGAGGCGATGCAGCAGTTTTTGGCCGCGCTCGACTTGGAGCCGAGCTTCCCCAAAGCCCGCTACTACCGTGCGCTTGGTCTGGTCCAGGAAGGGCGTGTTGATCAAGCCCGCGGGATCCTGACGGCGCTGCGCAATGATGGCGGACCCGATGCCCCTTGGACGGCGAGCGTCGATGCTCTGCTGGCGGACATGGAAAGCGCGGTGCGTGTGCCTGCGCCAAATGCCGACGCTGCCGAGGCGATCCGTTCACTGCCGGAACAGGAGCGCCGTGCCGCTATTGAAGGCATGGTCGACGGTTTGGCGGCGCGCCTCTCCGATCAGCCCGATGATCTGGCCGGATGGAGCCAGTTAGTCCGCTCTTACGTAGCACTTGGCGAGCGCGCCGATGCCGAGCGCAGCCTTTGGACGGCGCTAGCCTTTTTCGAGGCCGACAATCCGGCGCGCCTGCGCTTGCTGACCATCGCCGAAGAGCTGCAACTTGAGACCACGCCACCCTGATGGTCGGCCGATCCGTGGCCATACTATGGGCATTTTGCCGCGCTTGATGCGCGTCTAAGCGGCCCCTTATAAACCGTGATAACGCTGGTCGAGACCTGACAAACTCGACACGACAAGGACTGTTCAATGACCCGCAAGGGCCAACGCTTTCTTCTTATTGGTGTTGCACTGAGCGTGCTGGCCGTCGCGACCGGCCTGGTGCTGTTCGCGATGCGCGACAGCATCGCATTTTTCTCCTCGCCCACCGATCTTTACTCCCAGCCGACCAGCGAAAGTCAGCGCATTCGCCTGGGCGGATTGGTCGCCGAAGGCACAGTCATTCGTGGCGTTGGCGACACGGTGCGCTTCGGCGTCACCGACACCAATGCGACCATCGAGGTGGCTTACACGGGCATCTTGCCTGACCTCTTTCGCGAGGGCCAAGGCGTCGTGACGGAGGGTTATTTGGCGCCCGATGGCATCTTCCGCGCGGACACGGTGCTCGCCCGTCATGACGAGAATTACATGCCCACCGAAGTCGCCGAAAGCCTGCGTGCCCAAGGCGTGTGGCAAGGTGACGGATCAGGTGATGCGCAGCATCCACCCGCCAATCCCCCGGCATTGAACGAATACTAGACGCATCAAGGAGCGCTCAGGCAGATGATCGTTGAGATAGGCCATTATGCCCTGGTGCTGGCGCTCGTGCTGGCGCTCGTTCAAAGCCTGATGCCGTTTTGGGGCGCACGCATCGGCGATGTTGGCTTGATGCGGATCGCCGATGTCACCGCACCGGCGCAATGCGGGTTTCTGGCGCTAAGCTTTGCCGCGCTTACCTACGCCTATGTCGTGTCCGACTTTTCGGTCGTGAACGTGGTGATGAACTCGCATTCGGAAAAGCCGTTGCTTTTCAAGATCACCGGCGTTTGGGGCAACCATGAAGGCTCGATGTTGCTCTGGGTGCTGATCCTGGCGATCTTCGGCGCCGGCATCGCTTTTTTCGGCGGCAATCTGCCCCGCACCTTGAAGGCCAATGTGCTGTCGGTTCAGGCCTGGGTGACGGTGGCGTTTCTACTGTTCATCGTGCTCACCTCGAACCCCTTTGAGCGCGTGTTGTCAGCGCCGGCCGAAGGCGAAGACCTCAACCCGATCCTGCAAGACATCGGCTTGGCGATCCATCCACCGTTGCTTTACCTCGGCTATGTCGGCCTCTCGATTTCCTTCTCCTTTGCTATCGCCGCCCTCATTGAAGGACGCCTGGATGCGGCGTGGGCTCGCTGGGTGCGCCCTTGGACCTTGGCCGCCTGGGTGTTCCTGACGCTTGGCATCTCCATGGGATCCTACTGGGCCTACTACGAGCTTGGCTGGGGCGGCTGGTGGTTCTGGGACCCGGTCGAAAACGCCTCCTTCATGCCCTGGCTTGCCGCCACCGCGCTGCTCCACTCGGCCATCGTGATGGAAAAGCGAGAGGCCCTGAAAGTCTGGACGGTGCTGCTCGCGATCATTGCGTTTTCGCTGTCGCTTCTTGGCACATTTTTGGTGCGCTCCGGCGTTCTGACCTCGGTGCACGCCTTTGCCACCGACCCCGAGCGCGGGCTTTTCATTCTCGCCATCCTGCTGGTCTTCATCGGCGGGGCTTTTGCCCTGTTTGCGCTGCGCGCCAGTGAACTACGCCAGGGCGGCATGTTCGCGCCGATCAGCCGAGAAGGCGCGTTGGTCGTCAACAACCTCTTCCTGTCGGTGGCCACGGCAACCGTGCTCCTCGGCACGCTCTACCCGCTGCTCTTAGAAGCGCTGACCGGCGACAAGATTTCTGTCGGCCCGCCCTTCTTCAACCTGACCTTCGGCCCGTTGATGATCCCGCTGCTGCTCGCGGTGCCGTTCGGCCCGGTCCTTGCGTGGAAGCGCGGCAATCTTGCCATGGCGTTGGAACGGCTCTGGTGGGCGGGGGCTGCTTCGTTGGTGGTTGTTGCCTCTATTTTCGCGTTGTTCGGCGTTGATGCCTGGATCAAGGCCATCGCAATCGGTGTCGCCGTCTGGCTGATGCTCGGCGCCATCGCCGATCCGCTGGGCCGTGTAAGGGCGTTCTCCTCGCCCATCGGCGACACCTTCCGCCGCCTGATCAATCTGCCGCGTTCAGCTTGGGGTACGACGGTCGCGCATTTCGGCGTTGGCGTCATGCTGCTTGGTATTGTTGGCGTTTCGGCGTTTGAAAGCGAAGAGATCACCACGCTGAACCCCGGCGAGAGCGCCTCGGTTGCAGGCTACGAGTTCACCTTTGAGGGTCTGCGCCCTAACACCGGTGAGAACTACACCGAAGTGATCGCGAGTTTCACAGCCCGTGAAGGCGGCACTGTCGTCGCCGTCATGGAGCCCTCACGCCGCGTCTATCCGGCGCGCAACTTCCCGACCACCGAAGCCGCGTTCCACACCGTCGATATGTTCTCGCAGCTTTACATCTCTCCTGGCGACCCGACGCAGGATGGCGGCATTGTCGTGCGCTTCTATCACAAGCCTCTGGTGACGCTGATCTGGATCGGCACGCTGATCATGTCGGCCGGTGGCGTTCTGTCGCTAATGGATCGCCGCTTGCGCGTTGGCGCACCGACACGCGCCAAAAAAGCCAAGCAACCAGCTATTCCTCAGGGCATGGAGCCGGCCGAATGATCCGGCTGGCGCTCGCCGCCCTGATGAGCCTGATACTGGCGCTGCCTGTGCAGGCCGTGCAGCCCGACGAGGTGCTAGACGACCCTGTGCTTGAAGCGCGGGCGCGTGACCTGTCGGCGGAAATCCGCTGTCTGGTTTGCCAAAACGAAAGCATCGATGCGAGCAACGCCCAATTGGCGCGCGACTTGCGGATCCTTGTGCGTGAACGCCTGGTAGCCGGTGACTCGGACCGAGAGGTGCTCGATTTTCTGGTCGCCCGCTACGGCGACTTCGTTCTGCTGCGCCCGCCGGTGAACCAGGCCACGGTTCTGCTCTGGTTCGGCCCGGCCTTGGTGCTCTTGATTGCTGGCACGGTGATTTTTCTGCGCACGCGAGGCCGCAAAACAACTGTTGCCGCCGCGCCCGCGGCCTTGAGCGCGGAGGAAAAAGCGCGCCTGGACGCGCTACTGAAGTCCGACCAGGACTAACGCACCCCCATTTTCCCCACACAGAGTGTTCACCCACCCGTGGCTTGCGCGTGAGCAAGGCTGCATGCGAGCGTGCGCCATCTTCTTGTTGCCTGTTCGGGCCGCTTTTCCAGGACGTTTGATTATGCCAGCCACCACCAGCCGCATCACCTTCACCGGTGCATCGGGCGCAGAACTTGCCGCCCGTTTCGACAAGCCCGCCGGCAAGCCGCGCGCGTGCGCGCTCTTCGCCCATTGCTTCACCTGCTCCAAGGACGTCTTCGCGGCCAAGCGCATTGCTTCAGAGCTTGCCGCGCACGGCATTGCGACCCTGCGGTTCGACTTCACCGGTCTTGGGCACTCCGATGGCGATTTCGCCTCCACCAACTTCTCTTCCAATGTCGGTGATCTGCTCAGCGCCGTGGAATGGATGCGCCAGAACGACCAGGCGCCATCGATCCTGATCGGCCATTCATTGGGCGGCGCGGCTGTGCTGTCGGCGGCGCCGGACATCCCCGAGGTCAAGGCCGTCGCCACCATCGGCGCCCCGGCCGACACCGCTCATGTGGTGCACAATTTCGAGGCCGATATTGAGGCCATTGAGCGTGACGGCAAGGCCGAAGTGAAACTGGCCGGTCGTACCTTCACCATCGAGAAACAGTTTCTGGAGGATGTCGCGAGCCAGAACATCTCCCAGCGCATCGGCGCTATGAAAAAGGCTTTGATGGTGTTCCACTCACCCGTCGATCAGACCGTCGGCATTGAGAACGCGGCCACCATCTACAATGCCGCCAAGCATCCCAAGAGCTTTGTTACGCTCGACGGCGCCGACCATCTGCTCACCAGCCACACCGACGCCGCCTATGTCGCGCAAATGATAGCCTCCTGGTCAGAGCGTTACATTCCAGCCGCCGAGCCGCAGGAATCGGTGTTTTCTGGAGAGGTTGCGACAGCCAAAATCTCCGTTGCCGAAACCGGTGCCGGCAAGTTTCAGGCCTCGGTACGCATGGGTGTCCACGGTATCTTGGCCGATGAGCCGGAAAGCTATGGCGGCATGGACACAGGGCCGGCGCCCTACGACATGTTGGGCGCTGCGCTGGGCGCTTGCACGACGATGACGCTGCGCATGTACGCCGACTTCAAGAACCTTGAGCTGCCGTTGGTCGCGGTCACCGTGGAGCATGACAAGGTGCACGCCAAAGACTGTGCCGATTGCGGCGAAGAGATTGAAGGCAAAGCCGGCAAGATCGACCGTTTCGAGCGCACCATCCATCTGGCCGGTGATGTTGCGCCTGATGTCAAAGCCAAACTCATTGAAATCGCTGATAAATGTCCGGTGCACAAAACGCTGACAAAAGGCGCAGCGGTCGTCACCAAATGCGCGAACGAGTTGGCCTGATCAGCAAGACTTTTTCGAACATTACAAAGGTTTAACCCGACCGACATGGTGCGGTAAGGCGCGCGACACCATTTTGCCAGTCATCGCTGGGGGCCATATCGGCCCACGCACCGGTCAGACGGTGCGACAATGACTGGCAAAAAGGAACATTGGCGACATGACCGATCCAAATCATCACTCGAACGGCGTTTTCCAGACCGAAGGCGAGGCGAAGCCGACAAGCGCAGCACCGCGCCGCGCCCGGTTGCTGAACCGCAAAACCACGCTGGCACTCTCCACCATTCTCGGCCTTGGCCTTTTGGTCCCGCTCGCTGGCACGGCCGTCGTGAGCACCGTGCAACAGGCCCGCGCCGCTGAAGCTGTCGTGCCTGACACTTTCGTTGCCCCGACCGGCTTTGAAGATCTGGTCGAAGCCGTCATGCCCGCGGTGGTGGCTGTACGCGTGGAAGCCCCGCAGCCGGTGGAAACCTCCAACCGGGACATTGACCGTCTGCCGGATGGCACGCCGTTCGACCGTTTTTTCCGTCGCTTCGGGCCGGAAGCTGAGGAGTTTTTCCGCCGCGGTCCAGGTGGTGGAGAAGGTCCGCGCAACCCACGCCGTGGCGGCGGTCAGGGCTCCGGCTTCTTCATTTCTGAGGACGGCTATCTGGTCACCAACAACCATGTGATCGAGGGGGCGGGCACCGTCCAGATCGTCATGGACAATGGCGACATTCTCGACGCGGAAGTGCTCGGCACCGACAGCCGCACCGATCTGGCGCTGCTGAAAGTCGAGGGCAATGACTTCACCTATGTGCGCCTGGCCGAAGAGCAGCCGCGCATCGGCGAAATCGTGCTCGCCATCGGTAACCCGTTTGGCCTTGGTGGGTCGGTTACGTCGGGCATCGTCTCGCAGCAAGGCCGCGATATCCAGCCTGGCCCGTATGATGAGTTCCTGCAGATCGATGCGGCCATCAACCGGGGTAACTCCGGCGGTCCAACCTTCAACATGCGCGGCGAAGTGGTCGGGGTGAACACCGCCATCTTCTCACCATCGGGCGGCAATGTCGGCATTGCCTTTGCTGTGCCGTCGACGGTGACCGCCGATGTGATCGGTGATCTCATCGAAAACGGCGCCGTGGCCCGTGGTTGGCTGGGTGTGAACATCCAATCGCTCACACCGGAACTCGCCGAAGGCATTGGCCGCGAGTCCACCGAAGGTGCGATCATCGTATCGGCCGCGTCGGGATCCCCAGCTGAAGATGCAGGCTTGCGGTCCGGCGACACCATCCTGTCGGTCAACGACGTGACCGTAGAGGGCCCGACGGAGCTTGCCCGCATCATCGGTGCGTTCGATCCGAATGAAACGGTGGAAATCCTGGTTTGGCGCGATGGCCGCGAGCAAACCGTCGATGTGCGCCTTGGCACGCTGCCGTCCGAACGTGAATTGGCCAGCCAGTTCCGCCAGCCGGACCTTGATCGCTCGCAGCCAAGCATTGTCGATCAGCTCGGCATGACGGTGGCGCCTGCCTCCTCGCTTGGGCTTGATGTCGATGGCCTCGCCGTCACCGACCTGGATCCCAACGGTGTGGCTGCCGAGCGCGATCTGCGCGAAGGCGACGTCATCGTTGAGGTTGCCGGCCAGCCGGTGAGCAGCATGCGCGATCTCACCTCCGGACTACGCGAAGCCGCCCGCAACGGCCAGGCGTCCGCCCTGGTGCGTGTGGAAGGCGAGAACGGAGCCTCGCGCTTCGTGGCCCTGCCAACCGACCGCGGCTAACGCCCTAACACCCATGCTGGCACCCCGGCTTCAGCCTGTCGCCCCCGCCGGGGTACCAGTCGCGCATGGCGGACACTTAGAGGAACCCTCTAGCTCCGCCGAGTGAACCGTCATGCGCACCCTTCTTCTCATGCGCTTGAGTCTGGCGCCAGGCCAGAATCGCGCTACCCTCCCATCCTCAAAACGCGAAAGGCTCGATCATGAAGGTTCTCATTATCGAAGACGATGTCGAGGCCGCCGCCTTCATCGTCAAAGGCTTTCGCGAAGCGGGCCACGCACCGAGCTACGCCGCTGACGGCGACACTGGCCTTGAGTATGCGCTGTCCGATGATTTCGATGTGATGGTCGTGGACCGCATGCTGCCCAAGCGCGACGGCTTATCGATCATTGCCGCCTTGCGCGAACAGGGCCGCCAAACGCCAGCGCTCATCCTTTCCGCCCTCGGCGAGGTGGACGACCGCGTGGCCGGTCTGCGCGCCGGTGGCGATGATTATCTGCCCAAACCCTATGCTTTTTCCGAGCTTTTGGCGCGCGCCGAAGTTCTCGCACGCCGGACCACGCCCGGCGAGGCCCAGACCACCTATCAGGTCGGCGATCTGGAGCTGGACCGTCTGTCGCACACCGTCAAACGCGGTGGCGAGGACATCCCGCTTCAGCCGCGCGAGTTTCGTCTGCTTGAGTTCTTGATGAAAAACGCCGGTCAGGTCGTAACCCGCACCATGCTTCTGGAAAAGGTCTGGGATTATCATTTCGACCCGCAGACCAACGTCATCGACGTGCACATATCCCGCCTGCGCTCAAAGATCGATAAGGGCCAGGATAAACCGCTGATCCAGACCGTGAGAGGGGCGGGCTATGTCCTCCGCGACACGGCTTAGGCCTTTCCGCACCACCGCCTTCAAGCTGGCTGCCGGCTATCTGGTTGTCTTCGGCCTCTTCGCCGGCGGATTGATTGGCTATCTGGTGTTCGAGACATCCTCGGTGCTGATCCGCGACGTCGACCAGCGCCTGACGGGCGACGCCCGCCGTCTGGGTCAGCATTACCAGCGCGCCGGGATCAATGGCTTGTTTGCTGCCATGCAGGATAGCGCCCAGCGCCCCGGCAACCGGCTCTATGCGTTGCTGACGCCTGATGGGCTCGAGGTCGTGAATTCGGTTGGCAGCCTGCCCGATGGCGTTTGGGATCAGACGGGCCTGGCGCGGTTTGCTTACAAACAGATCGGCCCCGATGGGCAGGAGCGCGACAGCCGCGCCATCGTGCGCATCATTGAACTACCGGATGGGTTTCGCGCTCTGATCGGCCTTGATATCGGCCAGTCCGACGTGATCCGCCAAGCCATTGGCCGCGCGGCCATCGTCTCGCTTGTGCTGCTCGCCGTGCTGGCTGCGCTCGGCTGGTTCTACGTCAACAAGCGTGTGCTGAAGCGCCTGGACGGCATCTCCCAATCCACCGCGCGGATCATGGATGGCCATCTATCGGAACGCATCGCGGTCACGGGCACCGGCGATGAGTTTGATCGTTTGGCCGAACAGCTCAACGTGATGCTCGCTCGTCTGGAACGCCTGATGAATGGGCTGAAAGAAGTCTCCGATAACATCGCCCACGACCTGCGCACACCGCTGACCCGCATGCGCAACCAGATGGAAGATGCCCTGCGTCAACCGCCCGACAACGCCACCGATCGTGCGGCGCTGGAAAATGCGCTGAGCGAGGCCGAACGGCTTATGGCGACGTTCCAGGCACTGCTCACCATCGCACGAGTCGAGGCCGGTGGGCGGCGTCACACGCTGGGCCAGGTCGATCTTGGTCAGGTCCTGACCGACGTCATGGAGCTGTATGAACCTGTGGCCGAGGATCAGGGCGTCACATTGACATTCAAACCTGCGCCGCTGGCCGTCATGGCAAACGTCAACCGCGAGCTGGTGGGTCTGGCCGCAGCGAACCTGGTCGACAACGCCTTGAAATATGGTGCGGGCGAGGGCGGGCGCATCGAACTTACGCTGGCCAAGGTTGGCGCCAACGCGCAACTGACCGTCACCGACAATGGACCGGGCATCCCAAATGGGGACCGTGACCGGGTGAAAGACCGATTTGTCCGCCTCGACAAGAGCCGTACCGCCGACGGCTCGGGCCTCGGCCTCGCGCTGGTTGAGGCAGTGGCGGCCTTTCACGACGGCACCCTCGAACTCGGCGATGCCGAGCCTGGCCTGAAAGCGACGCTGACCTTGCCACTTGGGGCGTCGGAGGTCCCGTCATGACCGCCACACTCAACGCTATCTTCAATGCCTCGCCCCATCTGCAAGAGCTGGCGGAAAAGGTGTACGGCACGACAGAGCTCGAAGCTTCGTCCTTGCCCGCGATGGGTGATGCGGTCGCTGGTGCTATTGCGACGCTTCAGGCTGAGCCACTGGAGGACGAAGCGGCAATCATGACGGCGCTGCGTCTGGCCAAACAACGCGCATCGCTCGCCATCGCGCTCGCCGACCGATTGGGCCAGTCCTCTGTGGATCAGACAACCCAAGCGCTTTCCGATTTTGCCGACGCCGCCATCGAACAAGCCGTGCGCGCATCCTTTGTCCTGGAGGGCAGGGGGGATCGCTGGCTCGGCACGCCTGACAAAATGGAAGGCTATTGCGTTCTCGGCATGGGTAAACTGGGCGGTGGTGAGCTGAACTATTCCAGCGATATCGATCTGATCATCTTGTTCGATCCTGCGGTTCTTGAGGCTCAAACCTCTGATCGCATTGAAGCCGGACCGTTTGCAGTCCGCGTCACGCGCAGGCTCGTCAGATTGCTCCAGGAACGCACCGGTGATGGCTATGTGTTCCGCACCGATCTGCGCCTGCGGCCCGACCCGTCTTCGACGCCGCTGGCCCTCTCGATTGATGGCGCGCTCAACTATTACGAAGCGCAAGGCCGCACCTGGGAACGCGCGGCCATGATCAAGGCGCGCTGCGTCGCTGGCGACCAGGCCTTGGGCGCTCGGTTCATGAAGGCCATCAAGCCGTTCATTTGGCGCCGCCATCTTGATTACGCCGCCATCGACGCCATCCGCTCGATCAAACGCCGCATCAACACCCATAAAGGTTTTGGCGCGATCACCGTGCCTGGTCATGACGTAAAACTTGGCCGTGGCGGCATCCGCGAAATCGAGTTTTTTGCTCAGACACAGCAGCTGATTGCCGGTGGTCGCAATCCCGCCCTGCGCATGATCCGCACCAAAGAGGCGCTCCAAGGCCTGGCTGATCTGCAATGGATTGAGCAACACGCTGCCGACACCTTGTGTACGGCCTACGACCAACTGCGTGACGTCGAGCACTGCATTCAGATGCTGCGCGACGAGCAGACCCATCGTTTGCCGCAGGACGACGATGACCGGGCCCATGTCGCCGCACTGATGGGCCAGGAGTTAAAGACGTTTGACGAGGACGTCCGCGCAACCTTTGAAGAGGTCCACGGGCAGTTTCAGGCTCTCTTCCCCGATGAACCCGACGAGGCCACGAGCTTCGACCCGTTCGAGGCTGAACTCACCGAAAAGCTCGCGCGCCACTTTGTTGCGCTAGGCTATGAGCAGCCCGACAATGTTCACCGGCTTCTGCAAGGATGGATGCGTGGCCGCATGAACGCAACGGCGACCAGCGCTGCGCGCGAACGTTTGCGCGCCCTCGGCCCCGATCTCCTGCGCACCTTTGGCCAGACCGACCGACCCGAAGCGGCGCTGCGTTCGCTTGACGGTTTCTTGCACGGCTTGCCGGCGGGTTTGCAGTTTTTTTCTATGCTGGAAAGCAATCCGGCGATCATGGGCCTGCTCGCGCGCATTATGGGCACCGCGCCGAAGCTCGCCGACGCTCTGGCGCACCGTCCAAGGCTGTTCGATGCCCTGCTTGATCCACGCTTTTTCGGCTCCTTGCCAAGCCGCGATTCCATCCGCGCCGACCTGGAACGGGCGATGGGCGAGGCGCCCTCCTACGAGGCCAAACTCAACGCCAGCCGCATCGTCGGTCAGGAGCAGCACTTCTTGATCGGCGTACGTTTGCTGTCGCAGACGCTGACCGCCGCCGAAGCCTCCGCCGCCTACACGGACTTGGCCGAAGAGACGGTGCTCGCACTGCTCGATTTGGCAGTGGAGGATGTGCGCGAAAAGCATGGAGTTTTCGAAGGTGCCTGCCTCAGCGTGCTTGGCATGGGTAAGCTTGGCAGCCGCGAACTGACGGCATCCTCCGACCTTGATCTGCTGCTGATCTACGATCTGCCTAATGGGCAGGCCGAAAGCGACGGGCCGCGCCCGGTGGCACCGTCGCAATATTACACCCGCGTGACCCAAAGGCTGATCGCCGCGCTCAGCGCGCCGACGGCCGAGGGTGTGCTGTATGAGCTTGATATGCGCTTGCGCCCTTCCGGCAAAGCCGGTCCGTTGGCCACCAACCTGACGGCGTTTGAGCGCTACCAGACCAGTTCGGCGCGCACCTGGGAACATATGGCGCTGACGCGCGCCCGCGCTTTTGGCCGCGATGAACAAGGCTGCGCCGCCATCCATGATGCCATCAAGCGTGTGCTCACTGCACCGTTCGACACCGACAAGGTGCGCGTCGACGTTGCCGATATGCGCGCCTTGCTCGACCGGGAAAAGCCGCCGAAGAGCGTCTTCGATCTGAAAACCGCGCCGGGTGGCATCATCGATGTGGAGTTCATTGCCCAGGGGATGCAGCTCTGCCACGCCAAGGACCATCCGGATATCTTGCGAACCTCGACGGCTGAGGCGCTTCAAGCCTTGCAAGATGCCAATCTTCTCAACGCTGATGATGGCGCGGCCTTGTCCGAAGCACACCGGCTTTACAGCACCCTTTCCCAAATTCTGCGGCTTTGTCTGGACGGCGTGTTCGATCCAGAGTCTGCCGCACCCAGTTTGCGTCGACTGGTCACCCAAGCTTGCGATTTGCCAAGCGTGGAGACCGTCAAGACGCATCTTGAGCACACACAGGCCGACATCCGATCTCGGTTCAACCGCCTGTTTGCTGCCACGGACGAAGAGCGTTCGTGTTCATCCCTCGGGGGCGACATTCTCGAAGGAAAAGACCAATGACCAATTTCAAAAAACTCTCCGTGCTCGCGCTCGCCGGCACGATGCTCGCCACCGGCCTGACGGTGAGCGCGATGGCCGATGACAACCGCTCCGGCGCGCATGAGCGTGAGCGTGGCGCTGCCAGCTTCCGCGCCGGCGAACGGTTCGCCCGCGCCGACACCAATGGTGATCGGATGATCTCACTGGAGGAGTTCCAGGCCGGTGCCACCGAGCGATTCACGGCGATGGACGCTGACGGCGATGGCCTGGTGACGCCAGCCGAGATGGTCGCCCAGCGCCAACAGCGCGCCGAAGACCGCGCAGCCGAACGCCTGGCGCGTATCGACACCAATGAAGACGGGGCTCTGTCTTTGGAAGAGATGACGGCTGCCAGCGAAGCGCGATTTGCTCGCATGGACCGCGATGATGATGGCAGCTTGGAGCCGCGCGAACTGCGCCGCGGTTTCCGCGGTGGCGATCGCGATGACCGTGACGGACGTCGTGGTCGCGTCGCTCCCGATGCCGATGGTGGCGTGATTGAGCAGTCGCTCTAAGCGGACTTTCGCTGCAAATTTGGTTCCACGGCGCCTTGTGCGCCGTGGATTGGCGCTGGGCGGTTACCGCGCCGGCCAAGCGAAGCCAGGCTCACCGGCTGCGCCGCGTCAAAGGCTTGGTCCAGCCGGCTCTCTTCCACGTCCAAATCGATCGTTTTGCCGTCTGGCGATCCGCTCGTTGGGTTCACCGGCAGCGAAATCCCCACCAACGTCCCCACATGCTCGCGCGAATTGATTCGCAGCGACCCATTGTGCAGATCGATCAGCTTGCGAGAGATCGCAAGACCGAGACCCGATCCCTCGCGCGGTCGGGTCATAGCGCTGTGCACCTGTTCGAAAGGCTCGGTAACCTTGTCCAGCTTGTCGCGGGGAATACCGATGCCGGTGTCGCGCACGCTGAGAAAAAGCTTGTCGCCCTTGCAGCGGGTCCGCACGACGATCTTGCCACCGCTGGGCGTAAACTTGACCGCATTGTTGAGCAGGTTGAGCAACACCTGTCGGATGGCGTTTGGATCGCAAACGGCCATCAGGTTCTCACCTAGATCGGTGGTGATGGTTACATTGGCCGTGTCCGCGTCCAGTTGCACCATGCGGATGCACTCATGGACGGCTGTCGCGAGATTTTCCCGGCGTGGCGAGATGGTAACCCGATCGGTATCGAGTTTGGCCATGTCGAGCACGTCGGAAATCACACCGAGCAGGAACTGGCCGCTGGTGTGGATGTCCTTGGCGTAGCCGGAATAGGTTCGGCTGCCCAGCGGACCGAGCATTTCAGACCGCATGAGTTCTGAAAAGCCGATGATGGCATTGAGCGGCGTGCGTAGCTCGTGGCTCATATTGGCCAAGAACTCCGATTTGGCCCGGCTGGCCGCTTCAGCACGCTTCTTCTCTTCATTGTAGCGTTCGGCAAGCGCAGCCATATCGCGGCGTGATCGGGTGAGGTCACCGATGGCGCCGATGAGCCGGGTTTCGGAATCAACCAGCGCCTGCTCTTTTTCTTTCAGCGCCGTGATGTCACTTCCAAGGAAAGCGAACCCGCCGTCATACGTGCTGCGCACCGTGACTTGGAACCAGCGATCATCCGGCAACCCGCAGATCAGTGGTTTTTCGATCGGCAGACCGTCTTCGTTGGTTTCATTGCTGAGGAGATGCGCCGCACAAAGCTCAAGATCAAAGGGGCAAAGCGTGTTGCCGTCATTGTCGCGCAGATCGCCGCTGCGCGACAGGGCATTGAAACGGTTGAAGCCGTCGTTGCTGGCGACCAGTGTGCCTTTACTGTCCCACAGCGCGAACGCATCGGAGACGGCCTCGATGGATTCGCGTAGATGGCGGTTGGCCTCGGTCGTCTTGCGTTCGAAACGTCGACGCTCGGTGATGTCGTTAGCGGCACCGATGAGGCGGAGTTTGGCGCCAGGTAGACGGATGACTTCGGCATGCAGATGGATCCAGCGCCACTGCCCGTTGGCATGCAGCAGGCGCACGGTTGCTTCCAGTTGGCCTTTGCGGGCTTTGCGTAGCGCGCGGGCTTTCAACGCCAGATCGGTATTGCTCGGGTGCAGGATGGCATCCAGATCGTCGATCGACAGGACATCACCGCTCGGCGCGTAGCCAAGCATGTTGAACATGGAATTCGACCAATCGATCTGGCCGGTCTCCAGGTCCCAATCCCAAAGACCGCTGCGCCCGCGATTGAGTGCGGTTTCCAGACGCAAATGCGCCGTCGTGAAGCGCTCAGTGGCGGTGACGGTCCGGTCGCTCTGCCAGATGAAGGAGTAGCCAAGAATGAGGATGACGAGGCTGATCCCGCCAAGCAGGGCCATCTCATCGACGAGTTCACGCAGCCAAGCTGCCTGGATGGGTTCGGGGTCGAGGAGGATGGAGGCTTGTGCGCTGCCTTGCGCGCCTTGGGCCTCGGCCCGCGCGTAGAGCAGCTTTTGCACGTTATCATCGTTGAGCGACGCCGAGGCGAAGTCAACGCCTGCTGGGAACGGCATCGACAGCGTTTCTTCGCCGAGTTGAAGGCGCGCTTCCAACGGCGTGCCAGTGCCATTGTGGATCGCTTGAACGGCGAGGTTGGTTGCGCTTTGGACCGTTGCCTCTTCAAGATTGCCAACATTGGCCGCGACCTGCGCGATCACCAGTGCCTGGGTGTCGAGCATGTTCTGCAACTGCGTGAAACGCTCGGTTCGCTCGGTCCAAAGCGCACTGATGCGCACAAGGAAAAGAACGATCAAAAAGGTGATGATGAGAAGCGACGTTAGATGCCGCAAACGCAGAGTAAGAGGCGAGGCTTCGGCGTTCGCGGGCAGGGTGGTTGCAAGGGACGCTGGCGTTGTTTCCAAAGGGCGAAAAGCGGAGCGTCTGGCGATGGGTGATTGAAGTGCGCTGGAAGGATCCGCCCCTGGGGGTTCTCCGGCAAAGGGCAAAGAACTGCCGTTTGCCGCGAGTGTTGTCGCTCGCGCCATGCTTATTCGCCTTCAAAGAAAATTTTTTACGCCGGAACGCGACTGACTTCCGAATCACTTCGATTTGAATCGTTGCGAATCAGCTTGTCTAGAGTCCGTGGCGCGCTGACCGGAAAAAATTACCGAAGTTTTAACGCCCGGCCGACGAACTGGCGCCAAACCTTTGTTTCCAGTTGCGAATCGTGACCGACTCTTCTCTCTGGATGAAGAATCCTGGGGTGGTGGCACGTTATCCGTCGAGGGTACGCTGCACGATGTCGGAAAGGTCGGGTGAGATGTTCGCCCTTTCTTGCAGGCTGGCTAGGGCTGCGCGGGCGTGACCCTGGCGGCTGTCTTCAATGGTGCGCCAGGTGCGAAACGCTGCGGCAAGGCGCGCGGCAAGTTGCGGGTTGAGGGCGTCCAACGCGCCAATACGATCTGCCATCAACCGGTAGCCGGACCCATCAGCGGCATGGAAGGCGGCCAGATTGGCGCTTGCGAAGGCACCGAGCAGGCTACGTACGCGATTGGGGTTCTCGCGATCATAAGAACGATGGTCTTCTAATGCGACAAGCGAGTCGGCCGTTCCCGTCATCGCCTGAACCGCGAACCATTTGTCCATGGTGAGCGGGTCGTCGTGAAACTCGTTGTCAAAGGCGGCAAGAGCCGGCCCAGCCAGAGCGCTGCTCCGCTGCAGCATCATACCTAGAATTCTGATGCGCATGGTCATCCCGCGAGCCGCAGCAAGCACATCAGTGAGAAGCCCATCAACGTCCGGACGATCACATTGCGCGATGTGATGAAGAATCGCGATCTTCAAGGCGCGCCGGGCGGCAGCCTCCGGTGCGATATCGCCATCATCCTCCAGACCCGCATCCTGCAAAGCGGTCAGCAATGAGGCGCCGTACGCGGCGCAAAAGTCACGCGAAAACCCTTTGCGCGCGGCCACCACACGATCCGGATCAATGGATTTTCCGATCGTGCGGGCAAGGTCTTGCGCGGAGGGCAGGGTGATGGCCGCCGCGCGTGTTGCTTGCCCGGAACCCTCGCGGATGGGCACGCTCAACGCCTTGGTGACCATGGCCTCGAACAGGGCCGCGTCGTCGCCGACGGGTTCACCAACGCCAAGTCGGTGGTAACGGCGCTGCAGGGCATCGCTGTAGAGCGACTGAAGGTGCGCCCAACTGCTGAAGGCATTGCTGTCCTTGCCAGCGAGGAACAGCCGGTCGCTCTCGTCTAGCCCTTCAACGGTGTGCAGCACCGGCGCCGAATAATCGCGGAAAAGCGATGGCCGGACGGTGCCTGATGGCAGACCACCCATCCGCACGTGACCTTCGGTCTCTTCGAGCAGGAACTGATCGCCGACCAAGCGCCCACCGGTTACGGCGACCTGATCGGGGTCCAGCGCAAGGTCCTCGCCGGCGTCATTGACAAGGGCCAGCCGGCAGGGGATGGGAAGCGGGATTTTGGTGGCCTGACCGGGCGTCGGCGCTGTTGCTTGGGTGAAGCGCAGTTCGGCAGTGGCCGAGCTTGGGTCAATCTCCCAGGACACATCGACCTTCGGAGTACCGGCCTGCGTGTACCAGTTTAAAAAGTCCGGCCACGCGCCGAGGTCACCGGCTTCGGCCTCCATGGCAACCAGAAAGTCTTCTAGCCGTACCGCTTGGCCGTCATAGGTCGCAAAATACCGATCCATGGCGGCACGAAAACGGTCTGGCCCGAGCCATGACGCGACCATGCGAACGATCTCCGCGCCCTTTTCGTAGACCGTTGCCGTGTAGAAATTGTTGATCTCGCGATAGGTGTCGGGCCGCACGGCATGGGCCAGCGGCCCACCATCCTCGGGAAACTGATGTGCCCATAGATCGCGCACATCGCGGATGCGCTTGATGGTGCGATCGTAGATGTCGCTGGTGTATTCCTGATCGCGGAACACCGTCAGCCCTTCTTTCAGGCAGAGCTGAAACCAGTCGCGACAGGTGACTCGATTGCCCGACCAATTGTGGAAATATTCATGGGCGATTATCGCGTCGATGCGCTCGTAATCCTCGTCCGTCGCCGTTTCAGGTGAGGCAAGAATGTACTTGTCGTTGAATATATTGAGACCTTTGTTCTCCATCGCGCCGAGATTGAAATCGGAGACGGCAACAATGTTGAAGACGTCGAGATCGTAAAGCCTGCCGAAACGTTCCTCATCCCACGTCATCGATCGTTTCAGGGCTTGCATAGCGAACGCGGCCCGGTCGGCCTTGCCAGGTTCCACATATATCGCAAGCGCGACATCGCGCCCGTCTCGCGTCGTGAACTGATCGCGCACGGCGTCTAGCTTTCCGCCAACGAGGGCGAAGAGGTAAGACGGCTTGGGGTGCGGGTCGTGCCAAGTGATGCTGTGCCACCCGTCCGCCAGATCCTTCGCTTCGCCAGGATTGCCATTCGAAAGCAGCACCGGGCAGGCTTCTTTGTCGGCCTCAAGGGTCACGGTATAGGTGGCCAACACATCGGGGCGGTCGAGAAACGGCACGATACGGCGGAAGCCCTCCGCCTCGCACTGGGTGCAGTAGACATTGTTGGTGAGGTAAAGGCCGCTCAGCGCGGTGTTGGTGGCCGGGTCCAAGGTGGTTGCGATCTCGACGCGGCTTCCCTCGCGAGCCGACAGCACGAAGGCCACCTCAGTTGCCGTCTGATCCGGTTCGATCTGGGCGCTGTTGACCTTGACCTCCACCGGACCCAGCGCATCGGCATGGAGCACCAGCCGGGCATGGGCCATCTGGTGATCAACCGCTGGGTTGGGGCGAACGTGATACGTCGCCTCGGCGCGAGTAGCCGGGCCGTCAAGGCGAACTGTCAGGTCCACATGGTCAATCAGAAAGGGTGGCGGGGTGTAGTCTGCCAACCGGATGGCAGGAGGGGTGTCGCTCTGCATTGCTCAGCACAAAGCATGGCGATGGTGGTGGCCACAAGCCGTAGTAACCCTGCCAATCAGGACGGGCCCAATGCTTGCCTCAGGCGCAGTCGCGGCGTAGGGAGGCGTCCTGTCCTCCCCGGATGACGGATTGTTACGGTCCGTCCCATCCTGCCCAACATGCTCTTTGAGAAAGGCTTGCCAAGCCGATGGATGCCTTTGCCGCCATTCCCATGGATCAAGCGCTCTTTCTTGCCGCTGCGCTTCTGATCGCTGGCGCCGTGACCGGCGTGCTGTCTGGCCTTTTTGGCGTTGGTGGCGGCGCGGTCATGGTACCGGTCTTGTTCGAAGTGTTTGGCTTTGCCGGCGTTGACGAGGCCGTTCGCGCCCCGCTGGCCATCGGCACCTCACTTGCGGTGATCATTCCGACTTCGATCCGGTCTTTCCGTGGCCACAAAGCGCGTGGCGCAGTCGACATGGACGTCTTGAAGGTGTGGGCAATACCCATTCTGCTCGGCGTAATCGTTGGCGCTTTGATCGCCCGCGTCGCTGAGCCATGGGTGTTTCTCTTGGTCTTTGCGGTCGTCTCCACGCTCAATGCCATCAAACTGCTGTTCGGCAAAGAAAGCTGGAAGCTTGGCAATGACCTGCCGGGACCTTGGCCAATGCGCGTCATCGGCTGGGTGATTGGGCTTCTGTCCTCGCTCATGGGCATTGGTGGCGGCGTCATGGCGAATATGGTCCAGACGCTTTATGCGCGGCCGATCCTCAACTCGATCGCGACTTCGTCCGGCGTCGGCGTCTTGATCTCTATCCCGGCAACCTTCGGCTACATCTATGCCGGTTGGCCACAAATGGATGTTGTGCCGCCATTCTCGCTCGGCTTCGTCTCGCTGATCGGCGTGGCCCTGTTGCTGCCGCTAACGGTGCTGACAGCGCCGATAGGCGTGAAGATTGCCCACGCGCTGCCCAAGCGCACGCTGGAGATATCGTTTGGCATCTTCCTGGTGGTGGTCGCCGCGCGCTTTATCGCAGCACTGCTAGGGTACTAGCCAGTGAAGCCCTGAAAGAGCCAGTAGCCGACCAGCAGCAAAACCAACAACCCGCCCCAAAGCAGGAGGGCGCGCAAGAGCGGCGCGACCGGTTGGCCGCGGGTGAAGACGCCGCCACCAAGGTAGACCAACAAGGCCAGCATTGCGGTCACCGCGGCAAGCTGTCCTGGCTCCACACCAAGCAACGTGCCGCTGTTGCCGCCAATGAGCAAAACAACAAGACCGGTGATCAGGATTCCAGCCGCGACCCAACCATAAACGGGCATCATTGGCCTCCGTCGTGATCGTCGATGCCGGCGGCGCGGCGCTGCGTTTTCAAATGCTTCATACGATCAGGCAGTAGCGCCATGACCTGCAGGCGCTGCGGATCGGTCAGCTTCGACCAACGGCCGATCTCATCCATGGTGCGTCCGCATCCAAGGCACAGGTCCAAGAGCGGGTCGATCCGGCAGATCTGGACACAGGGTGAAAGCGTTGAGCTTTGCTGAGCGGGGGGCGTCGCCATGGGAACTCGATAATCAACTGCGGTGGGCGGATTAGCATCCGCTAAACTATCACCGGAAGTGATATAGAAAAGATTAGGAGTGCCGCAAGGTCAGAAAGCTGTTGGTTCGCCCCCAAAACGTCGCCCGTCTGACCACCGATATGGCGTTTGGTGGCGCGCATAACGAGCGCCGTGACCAGGCCGACGCCAAGGATCGCGGTAAGGAGCATCCAAACGCCCGCTCGCGGACCTGCGGCAACCGTCAGCGCCATCAGCGATACCGCCAGTCCCAAGCCGAGCGAGAGCCCAGCCGCCTGACCGGACGGCCTGCCAAGCCGTGCCGCCGCCCCGTCGGGGCGCGCATGGGGCAACCGGCTTGCGACCCACATGCTCGCGGACCGGCTAGTGGTTTGGCTGGCAATGAGTGCTGCCAATCCCAGCGCTGGACTTGCCGCCACAATCGCCGCAAGGGCCGCCACGCGCGCGCCAACACTCAAGATCAGCGCAAGCACCCCATAAGTGCCGATCGCGGAGTCGCGCATGATTTCCAGCTTGCGGTCCCGGTCGCGGCCGCCACCAAACCCGTCCGCGCAATCGGCCAAACCATCCTCGTGCAATGCGCCTGTCACCAGGACCATAGCCGTCGTTGCGATTAGGGCGGCAAGCAGGGGCGTTACGCCAACGGTCACAGCCAGAATCGCGATCAGACCGCCCAGGCCGCCGACGACTACACCGCTTGTCGCAAAGGCCGGCGCAAAACGGTCCGCACTGACAATCGGGTCTTCGACCTCGCGCGCCAGTTCGGGCAGCGGAAGTCGCGTCGCAAAGCGCAGCGTGCGATAAAAATCGAAGACAAAATCGGCCAAAAAAGTCATGGCGAACCGGTACGCATCTGCGCCCGTGGCGACAAGGCCAATTGCGCGTTCTTGCTGCCCACGGTATGGCGCCGAGCAAACCCATTCCTGCGAGGACCCACCACCGTGCCCACCGCGACCGGCCTGCCTTTTGACGACATTCGCGCCTTGTTTGAACGCCTCACCCAACCTGATTTGGAAGCGCGTGGCCGCGCAGCCCTGCGCAATGCCAACCTTCTCAAACCGACCGGATCGCTCGGCGAGCTTGAGGAAATCGCGCTCTTCCTGGCCGGCTGGCAGGGCGTGGAAAAACCGCAGATCACCCGCCCAATCGTGGCGCTTTTTGCCGGCAATCACGGTGTCCACGCCCAGGGCGTATCGCGTTGGCCGATGGAAATCACGCAGACCATGGTCGACACGTTCATGCAGGGTGGCGCGGCGATCAATCAGCTTTGCGCGTTGCACGGTCTTGGTTTGAAGGTCTTCGATCTGGCACTCGACATGCCGGTCGCCGATTTTACCGAGGAACCGGCGATGGATGAAAAAGGCTGCGCTGCCACCATCGCTTTCGGGATGGAGGCCATCGCCGGCGGTGTCGATCTGGTGTGTCTCGGCGAAATGGGCATCGGCAACACGACCTCAGCCTCAGCGATCTACGCCGCTTTGTTCGGCGGCGATGTTGAAGACTGGGTGGGCGACGGCGCTGGGGCGGATGACGAGCAACGCGCGCGCAAGGTGGCGGCGATCGGCAAGGGCCTGGAGCTACATGCATCCCACCTCAATGATCCGCTGGAAGTTCTGCGCTGTATTAGTGGCCGCGAGATCGCCGCGATGACCGGGACCATAATCTCCGCCCGCGCCGAACGCATTCCCGTTGTCGTTGACGGCTTCGTCGCCAGCGCATCTGCCGCTGTGCTGCATGCCATCGATCCGGCGCTGCTCGACCATTGCCTGTTCGCCCACGTGTCAGCGGAAAAGGCTCACGCGAAGGCGCTCGACGCAATGGGGAAAAAACCGCTGCTTAATCTTGGCATGCGGCTAGGCGAGGGGACCGGCGCGGCACTTGCCGCCATGGTGGTGAAATCGGCCGCGGCCACCCATTCGGGCATGGCGACCTTCGCCGACATCGGGTTGCCAGAGGTGACGACGCTGCCCAAAGACTCCGAGAGTTAAGCCGCGCGCTCGTTGGACATGGCAGGGATCGCCTGCATGACGCGTTCGGCAGGGAAGATCGCGCGCACAAGCGTGCCTTCGCGCAGTTTCGAATGAAGCTCGAAGCGCCCGCCATGGGTCTTCATCAACGCCTGCACGATGGGAAGGCCAAGGCCGGTTCCTTGTTCGGCGTTTTTGATGGCAATCGAGCCCTGACCGAAGGATGAGAGCACGACTGGGATTTCATCCTCTGGAATGCCGGGGCCAGTATCGCGCACCTCGATCATCTGTCCGCCATCCTGGGTGGAGAGGACCCGCACCGTCACCTCGCCATTCAGCGGGGTAAATTTGATCGCATTGGACAGAAGGTTCAGCGTGATCTGACGAACCGCGCGCTCATCGGCCCACAGCTTCGGCATCCCTTCTTCATAGTTTTCATGAACGATGATGCTCTTGCTCTTGGCCTTCATCGCCAGCAGATGGGCTGCCTCCTCAACGGTGAACGCGATCTGCACGGCTTCTTCGTTCAATTCATGACGGCCGGCCTCAATGCGCGAGAGATCGAGAATCTCGTTGATCAGGTTGAGCAGATGCGCGCCGGATTCATGGATGTCGTTGGAGTATTCGCGGTACTGGTCATTTGGCAGCGGTCCAAGAACCTCGCCCTTCAGAACCTCGGAAAATCCAAGAATGGCATTGAGCGGCGTGCGCAACTCGTGACTCATCGTCGCCAAGAACCGCGATTTGGCCAGGTTCGCATCATCGGCGCGGCGCCGTGCTTCTTCGGCGATGCCGCGCTGCTGTTCCAACTCGGCGATCATGTCATCAGTCTGCGCGCGCGCCTCCAGGAGTGCGAGCGTCGTGCGGTGCATTTTCTGGGCGATGATCAAGAAGAACAACTGCACTCCCAGCGCGCCGATCGCCATGATGATGTTGATCGCGTCGCCGCGCACACCCAGCGAAATCGCGTAGCAAACAGCAATTGGCGTCGTCGCACAGGCGGCGGTGATCGGCAGATGGTGGTTCAACATCGCCGATGTCGCGATCACGACGATCAGGATGGAGAACATGAGCGGGTCCATCGACTCAAGGCCGGTCGGCAGCCCAACCAGATAGAGGCTGATGGGCAGCAGGCCCCAAACCACACCGCGTACCGTTTCGGCGATGGAGAAGTGACGGACCCAGCGCACGGGATCGATGCTGTCAGGGTCTTCGCGCCAGACTTTGCGCGCCAGCAGCGCTATGACCAATTGCACCAAAACGATCGACGCCGACCAGGTCGCCGCAATGGCAGTCGGCAGCACGAAGAAGGCGGCCGCACAAACGGCAAGTGCAAAGACAAGTTGGAAGGCAAATCCGCCCAAATGATTGCCGGCGAACAGCCGCACAATCTGTTGTTCGAAGGTCAGCGTTTGCCCGGTCGCCGAGTTCAGCCGCTCGCGCACACCACGCACAGCTGAGCGTGTATCGCGACGTCGATCAGCCCGCGCTCGGCTCTGCGCGAGGCTGGAAACACTGGTAGCTTGCAAGCGAGTCGACATCGGGCCTTGAATGCTGAGAGAAAGCTGGCGCGCAGCGTACAGCCCAAAGTCTGCCAAAAGAGTGAACAGAGCCTTGCCGATCAGAGTTAACCGGATATGAAAACCGCTGATTTGGATGGCCTGCTGGCAGAGGTCCGCGCCTGCCAACTGTGTCGTTTGGCGCCGCAAAAGCTGCCCGCTTTGCCGCACGATCCACGCCCGGTTCTTCAGCTCTCGCGCACCGCCCGCGTCCTTTTGGCTGGCCAAGCCCCTGGCGCACGTGTCCATGCCTCCGGGCGCCCCTTTACAGATCCGTCCGGCGACCGTTTGCGAGGTTGGCTCGGACTTGATGAGTTGACCTTCTACGACGCGAACCAGCTTGCCATTGTGCCGATGGGCTTTTGTTTTCCCGGTTATGATGCCAAGGGCAGCGATCTTCCGCCGCGACGTGAATGTCGACAGACGTGGCACGATCAGCTTTTTGCCAGCCGCCCGCCATTCGGTCTGACGTTGGTTATCGGTCGCTATGCGCGTGACTACCACTTGCCGGACCGCCGCCGGGAGAACCTGACGGCCACCATTCAAGCGCAGGCAGACGATTTAAACGCCGTAGAGCAGGCGCCAGTCATCGTCCTGCCTCACCCCTCCTGGCGCAACACAGGTTGGCTGAAGCGCAATCCCTGGTTTGAGGCCGAGTTGGTGCCGATCCTCAGGACGCGGATCGGCGAGGCGCTGGAAACACCCCCAGACGCATAGTCATTGCGCGATTGGTGTGCTAATGCCTCAACCAACGCAAATCAGTTCTCTCTGAATGGATTTCCTAAAATGAGTTCGCAAGACTTGGCGTTCGATGTGATCGACCGGCGCATCCTCGCGGCGCTTCAGGACGATACGACCTTATCGATGAATGAGATTGCCGCGCGGGTTGGGCTGTCGGCCACGCCGTGCTGGCGCCGCATCCAGAAACTGGAAGAGGCCGGCATCATCCGCAAGCGCGTCGCATTGCTCAACGGCCCGGCGATTGCGGCCGGCGTGTCGGTCTTCGTTTCGGTGCGCACCAACCAGCATACCGATGAATGGCTGAAGCGCTTTGCCGAAGTGGTAAGTGCCATGCCCGAGGTGGTCGAGTTCTATCGCTTATCGGGCGACATCGATTACCTGTTGAAGGTGGTTGTGCCGGACATTGGTGCCTATGACGCGTTTTACAAAAAGCTCGTCGCAAAGATCGACCTGTCTGACGTCTCCTCGTCTTTCGCGATGGAGGAGATCAAGTACACAACGGCCCTGCCGCTGGATTATATGAAGGTCGACAAACGTACGGCGACGAGTGTCTAGCGCTTCCTTAGGCCGGGATGACGCTCCAGCGGCTACGTCAACCGCTTGATCAAACTGGACGTATCCCAACGATTGCCGCCCATGCCTTGCACATCGGCGTAAAACTGATCGACCAGCGCGGTCACCGGTAGGGACGCACCATTGCGCTTGGCTTCATCAAGAAGGATGCCAAGGTCCTTGCGCATCCAATCCACCGCAAAGCCGTGGTCGAACGCATCCTCGTTCATAGTCTTCCAGCGGTTTTCCATCTGCCAGCTTTGCGCCGCGCCCTTGGAGATGACGCCAATGACCGCCTCCACATCAAGACCTGCCTTTTGCGCAAAGGCGATGGCTTCTGATAGGCCCTGCACTAGGCCGGCAATGCAGATCTGATTGACCATTTTGGTCAGTTGGCCTGAACCTATCGGCCCCATCAAACCCACCTGCTTGGAGTAGCAATCAATGGCCGGTTTGGCGCGGTCAAACACCGCTTGGTCACCGCCGCACATCACCGTCAGAGCGCCATTTTCCGCGCCGGCCTGACCGCCTGAAATCGGCGCATCGATAAACCTGAAGCCGTCCGCATCGGCCGCCGCACCAAGCTCACGGGCCACCTCAGCGGACGCGGTGGTGTGGTCGACAAAGATCGTATCGGCGCGCATCGATTGGAACGCGCCATCCGGGCCGGTCGTCACTGCGCGCAAATCATCATCATTGCCGACACAGGCGAACACCATGTCGCAGCCTTTGGCTGCTTCGGCCGGCGTGGGCGCCATTTGCCCGCCATACTGATCGACCCAGTTTTGCGCCTTGATGTCGGTGCGGTTGTAGACGGTGACGTCGTGGCCACCCTTGGCCGCCAGATGCCCGGCCATCGGGTAACCCATGACTCCCAATCCGATGAATGCAACATTTGCCATGATAGGCCCTCCGCCAAGTGTTTCGTTGGCTGTGGGCATAGGACGCTGCGCGCTATCTGACTAGAGCGCTTTGCGTTTGACAGTCATCGCAAGTTGCTGCCTCGACCCTTGGTCGAACGCGATTTGCGATAGATGGTCTCAGATGAAACGCAAAACGCCTTAGTGCGCGAGCGCCAAATGGCGGGTCAGGCGGCGCTCCAACCGATCCCACAACCGGCGCACGGCCTCAACCGCGATCAGATAAAGCAGCGCCGCCCAGAAAAAGGCCTGGAAGTTGAACGAGCGCGCATAGGCAAGGCTCGTTATGCCCATCAGATCGAGGACGGTGACGATCGAGGCGATAGCCGAGCCCTTGATCATCAGGATCAGTTCGTTGCCGAGCGGGCGCAGGGCGACGATGTAAGCTTGAGGCAACGTCACTTTGAAGAAGATAGGCCAGCGGCTCATGCCAAGCGCTTGCGCTGCCTCGGCCTGGCCAGCCGGTAGCGATTGAATGGCGCCACGCATGATCTCGGCCTGATACGCAGCCGTGTTGAGCGTAAAGGTCAGCACCGCCACATAGAAGGGCTCACGGAAAAACCACCAGATACCCGCCGCCTCGAAGGCTTCGTTGAATTGGCCTGCTCCATAGTAAAGCAGGAAAAGCTGCGCCAGAAGCGGCGTTCCGCGGAAGAACGTGATGTAGGCGCGCGCCGGTAGCGTCAGCCATTTGCGCTTTGAAAGCCTGGCGAGTGCAATCGGTAGCGACAGCAGCGCGCCAATGCCTACTGACAGAAGGACCAGTTGGAAGGTGACCAGGATGCCTTCCAGATAGCGGTCCCAATAGCGGTCAACGAGCCGCCAATTGATGCCGGGAATGATCCAGGCGGCCAACCCGATGATGATCGCCGCTAACACCAGCCTGTCGAAGGTTGCTTTCTTCAATCCAAACGGCCCGCTTGCCGGGGGTGCGCGGTGCGGCCGGGTGCGGGTGGTCGTTGGCGACACAGGCGTGGAAACCGTCTGGCTGGTGACCGTTTGATCCGTCATCGCGCGCCACTCATCGTGCCGCAAACCCCCGATTGGCGCGCCGCTCAAGCGCATTGGTGCCAACCGTGGAGATGAGGGTGAAGGCCAGATAAATCAGGCAGGCGATCAGATAGAAAAAGAACGGCTCCTTGGTCACGCCCACCGCCACCTGTGTTTGGCGCAGCAGATCGTTGAGTGCGATCACCGAGACCAGCGACGTGTCCTTGATGAGGACCAGCCACAGATTGCCAAGACCCGGCAGGGCAAGCCGCCAAAGCTGCGGCAGGGTGATCAGACGAAACGATTGGAAGGCGGTGAGGCCGAGCGAGCGTCCGGCTTCGCCCTGGCCTTTGGGAATGGCGCGGATCGCGCCAAGAAACACTTCAGAGGAAAATGCGCCAAACACGACGCCGAGTGCCACGACGCCAGCCGCAAAGCCGCTGATTTCGAACGATGATCCTGGCGCGATCATCTGCACGACCCGGTTCGCCAGCAGCTGGATCATGTTGTAGATGACGAACAGCGTCAGCAGCTCTGGCAGACCGCGAAACACCGTCGTGTAGGTGTTGCCGATTGCGCGAAGATAGGTGTTGCTGGATTCTTTGGCGAGCGCGATGGAAAGGCCAAGCAGTAGGCCGAAGGGCAGCGTTACGAGCGCCAGACGAATGGTCAGCCACGCTCCGGCGGCAAGCTCATCACCCCACCCGTCGGCCCCGAAGGCCAAAAGCCCAAACAGCTCACTCATGCACGCTCCTCTGCCCGGTCGCGCTTCGTTGGAAGCCAGCCTGGCAGATGGGCGCCGCGCGCCGGAGCGCGCAGCGCGTGGTTCCTATCGATCTGCTTAGTAGATCGAGAACGGGAAATACTGGTCGTTGATGTCCTGCCAGGTGCCGTTTTCGATGATGGCGGCCAGCGCGGCGTTCAAGCGCTCGCGCAGTTCATCATCTTCCTGGCGCAGAGCGATTCCGGCCCCAAAGCCGAAATACTCTGGATTGGAATAGGCATCGCCAACAAAAGTGCAGCATGTGCCGTCGTCGGTTTCCAGCCATTCGTAAAGCACGATGGAATCGGCAAGGATCAGATCGATGCGGCCTGCAGCCAGATCAAGATTGGCCTCATCCTGCGTTGGATAAAGGCGGATGTCTGACTCCGAGTAGACGTCTTCCAGGAAGTTGGCGTGGATCGTTGCCGACTGCGCACCGATGGTCATGCCGGCCAGAGCCTCGGGCGACGTGTCGGAGATATCCGATCCCTCGCGCATGATGAAGCGTGCCGGCGTTTGGTAATATTTATCGGTGAAATCAACGACTTCCATGCGCTCTTCGGTGATCGACATGGAGGCGATGATGGCGTCGTAACGATTGGCCAGGAGCGCTGGAATGATGCCATCCCAGTCCTGGGCAACGAACTCGCAGGTCACTTCCATCTCATCGCACAAAGCCTGCGCGATATCGATGTCGAAGCCTTTCAACTCGCCATTGGAATCCGTGAAGTTGAACGGTGGGTAGGCACCTTCGGTGCCGATGCGCACAACATCTTGCGCGTTCGCGGTGGCTGCGCCACCGGCGATTCCTAGCGTAGCGATCGCGGCGATGGCGATGCGATTGAATCCAGTCATATGAACTTTCCTAAAACTGTTCCCTGTCGGCTCTTACGGTCCCAGCGTCATGAAAATGCGCCGGGTTTTTGCAAGGCGGGCCTGAGAACACACCATTTGGGACGCGCGTGCAACGGGACAGCGCCTTGAAAGTGCCTCTTTTTCTGCGCCTGCACGTAAAAGCGGCATTTTGGTCGGGTGCTTGCCCGCCACGTGGCCAGCGTTGCGATACGGTGTCGTAACGGCAGTTCAGAAACCGTTTTAAACCGCTATGCAGACGTGTAATCTGATGATTGCGAGTTGGGGCAGTGTGGGAGCACGCATTCGGTGTGGAACAAGGTCAAATCGGTGTTTGGGGGCGGGACCCATAAGGACAGCGCGTCGAAAGGCTCGCGGTCTGATGCGCTCGCCCGTGCCATCGATCAGATCATCGATCCAAAATCCGGCATCGAGCTGTCCAAGACCGGCCTGCTGTCACCGCCCACCCTTAAGGATGGCCGCCTGTTCCTAACGCTTTCGGTTCCGCCCGATGACGTGGCGATCTACCAGCCCGTGCGCGATGCGTTGGAGGTCACGCTGACGTCCGTGCCCGAGGTGGAGCAGGCCTTTGTGGTGCTCAGCACCGAGGCGCCAGCGGAGCGTGTTGTGCCGCAATCCAGCGTCAAACCGACCGCGGCGCCAGCGCCAAGCAAAGCGCCAGACCCATCGGCCAAGTCGAGCGTGCCGCCGCCCAACCAGCGGCGCATTGGCGGCATCGATTTTTCCGGCATTGGCGCGATCATCGCCGTCGCCTCCGGCAAGGGTGGCGTCGGCAAATCGACCACCACTGCCAATCTCGCCATCGCGCTTTCGTCGCAGGGGCTGAACGTTGGCGTGCTTGACGCCGATGTTTATGGCCCATCGATCCCGAGACTGTTCGGCGTTTCCACGCCACCCAAGTTCGATGAAAGTAAACAGGCGACACCACCGGTTGGCCATGGCGTAAAAGTCATGTCGATGGGCTTTTTGATCGCCGAGGGCACGCCGATGGTGTGGCGCGCACCGATGGTCGTGTCAGCTCTGACACAGATGCTCTCCGATGTGGCCTGGGCGCCCAAAGATGAGCCGTTGGATGTGATGCTCATCGACATGCCGCCGGGTACGGGCGATACCCAGCTCACCATCTCCCAGCAGGTGCCGCTTGATGGTGCGGTGATCGTTTCCACGCCTCAGGATCTGGCGCTGATCGATGCCCGCAAGGGTGTTGCCATGTTTCAGAAGGTTGAGGTGCCGATCCTCGGGATCGTGGAAAACATGTCCACCTATATCTGCCCCAAATGCGGGCATGAGGCGCACATTTTTGGCCATGGCGGCGCGCGCGATGATGCGGCCAAGTTCGGTGTGCCATTCTTGGGCGAAATCCCGCTGCACATCGCGATTCGCGAAACGTCCGATGCCGGTACGCCCATTGGTGTGGCCGAACCCGACGGCACCCATGCAGCGGCCTACAACACGATCGCTGCCACGATCTGGCAGGATGTTGCCGCCCGAAAAGCGGGCAAACGCAAGCCGCCTGAGATTGTCATTGAGGATGAGCTGCGCCCGCTGCCAGCCACAGCCTAGATCGCCCGCCGCTCCAGCGCATTGGCCCACATTCCGGCCAGCAACGCCGCGATGGCAAAGGCGAGCATGATCAGAACAAACGGCCAGCCTCCCAGATGGATCACAGTGCCAACAATGACGGTCGCCATGGCGCCAACGAAGACCATCAATGACCCATTGATGCCCGATGCCGTGCCCGCCAACTCGGGGCGGACGGAAAGCGCGCCGGAAATGGTGTTTGGCATGACGAAACCGTTGGAAAACGAGGATAGGAACATGGGGCCGAACAAGGCGAGCGGGTGAATCACGCCGATAAAAAGCAGGCCCGCCATGATCACGATGGCAAGCAGCCCAAGAATATTGCCCACAGCGATCATGCGCGGCGGCCCGATCTGAGCTGCATAGCGTCCGGAAAGATAGTTCCCAGCAGCATAACCTGCCGCGATGATTGCGAAATAGAACCCGTAATCAACCGGATCTAAGCCATACTCACGCTGGGTGATCAGCGGCCCCCCGCCGATGAAGGTGAAGAACACGCCAGCGGCCAAAGCGCCAGTAAGCGAAAACGCCCAAAAGCCAGGTTCCTTCAGCAAGGTCATATGGCTGCGCGCCAACGCGCCAAACGATAGTGAGCGTTGGCGGTTGTGATGTGTTTCACGCAACGTCACCAACACGATCACAAGCAGACAGGCGCCGAGCAGTAGCAAAAGATCAAAGGATGCGCGCCAGCCATAAAGCCCATCCAACAGTCCGCCGATCGCAGGGCCACTCATTTGGGCGATTGCCATGCCCATCGTTACATAGCCGAGCAGGCTGGCCGCCTCGCTGCGGTCCGCCACGTCGCGCACGATCGCTCGACCGACAACCATGCCAACGCAGCCACCGATCGCTTGGAAACCGCGTGCGATGATCAATGCTTCAATGCTGGTCGCGAAGCGACAAAACAGGGTCGCGATCAAGAACAACACCAGTCCCCAAATCATCGTTGGCCGTCGCCCGAAACGGTCTGAGACAGGGCCGACGATGAGTTGGATAACCGCGACGGCAAAAAGGTAGACCGACAAGGTAAGCTGCACTTGCGCGTCGCTCGCCTGCAGATCGGCAGCCAAGCCTGGAAGAGACGGCAGATAGATGTGCATCGTCAGCGGGCTGATCGACACGATCAGCACCAACAAAAACGTGCTTGGCCGTTGCGCAAACGGAGTATCGGCGGTGGCGTTGGCCATGCCCGGATGTTGCTTTCAGAGTGTGATTTTCAAACAGCAAAATGGCGCCGCAGGGAGAGGTCTCCTGCGACGCCATGCGATGTTTCGATTGTAGAGCGACAAAGCCGTCGCGCCAAGGGGGGGATAGGACAGGAGCTAAGTCTGGGAGGGCCCTGGCTCGGGAGGTTAGGCGGGAAGGGCGCTCGGCGGCGGCCTGTCGGCCGGTTGATGGCGCTTGGCGTGAAGTCGCTTGAACGTCTTGGCCAAGGCACGGAAAAGGCCAATCCAGGCTTGCGAGCGCAGAGCGCGCCCTTCGGATAGTTTTTTCTGGATGTCGGGGAGGGAGGAGTAGACCAGCATCGGTTTCGCCTTTGGGTCGAGGGGTCTAGCCCTGCATCGAGAGGGCGTGGTGCTTAATCTCGGTGCAGCAGGGCGTGGAAGAAGTGTGCCCAAGCCTGCGAACGCGCTGTGTGAGCAGCGTCGATGTGCGAGCGGAGCGTTTTGCGCGATGTGATGTCCAACATGGGATGATCCTTTCGTGAGAAGAATTTGATGTGCTCGATTGCGTTGAACGATGTATGCGCCTTGTCAGCAGCGATCACAAACGGGTAGATTGCGACATCACATCAAAAAATTTGATCTGAATAGATCGAAGAAAAGGGCTTCCATGTCACGTCTTCCCACGCTCAACGGCTTGCAAGCCTTCGAGGCCACCGCCCGCCATATGAGTTTTGCCCTGGCGGCTGAGGAGCTGAATCTGACGCCGTCGGCTGTCTCCTATCAGGTGCGATCCTTGGAAGACCGATTAGGCATGGAGCTCTTTGCGCGCTTGAACCGCGCCATCGCGCTGACCGAGGCCGGCGAACTGCTTTATCCTGACATTCGCGAAGCGTTTGCCCGCATGCGGATCGCAGTGGATCGCCTGTCCGCCGATACGCCGGAAAACGTGCTCGTTGTCTCGACCGGTCCGTCCTTCGCAGCCAAATGGTTGTCGCCCCGGCTGTTCAGCTTCATGGACGAGCATCCGGAGATCGAAGTGCGCATTTCGGCCAGCCTGAAGCTTGTCGATTTCAACCGCGATGGCGTTGATGTCGGTGTTCGTTTTGGACCGGGAAACTATGCCGGCTTGGAGCAGTTCTTGCTGATGGGCGATGAGGTGACGGTGCTCGCCTCTCCAACCTTTTTAGAAACCCACCAGCTCAAGACGCCACAGGACATCGCCTCCCAACCGCTGATCATCGATGAATCGATGGCCTTCACCAAAGAGGCGCCGAACTGGCCTGAATGGTTCAAGCACGCTGGCGTGACCTATGAGGGTGAGGTGAGGGGGTTGCGCTTCAACCATGCCGATCACGCCATCGATGCGGCAGCGCGCGGCGTCGGCATTGCCTTGGCGCGAACCTCCCTGGCGCAAAGCGATATCGATAAGGGGCTTCTTGTCGAACCGTTCCCCAATCTGCGCCTGCAAACGCCTCTGGCATTCTACCTTGTGATGCCGCCAACAGCGCGGTTGAAGCCGAAGGTCGCCGCCTTTACGCAGTGGGTCCACCGCGAGCTTGATCTGCCTTACGAGGAAGAGTGAGTGGCGTCTTTGGATTGATTGATCTGCCGCTCACGCACGATCATGTAGATGCCGCTGGCCACCACGATTGTGAGGCCCACAATCATCGTGAGGTCGGGCCTGTTGCCGAACACGATGGCGTCGATGCCAAGCGCCCAAAGCACGATGGAATAGCGGAACGGTGAGGTCACCGAAACGTCACCGCTGCGCATCGCGACAGTGACGGCGAGATACCCCATGGTGAGAAAACAGGCCGACAAGCCGAGGAGCGCAAGGGCTTGCGGCGTCAGGATCACCCAGTCCTGGAAAAACGCTAGAATAAAGCCCATCACCATCACCGACGCGCTGGTGACAAGGTTGATCGACACCGCCGGCAGGCGTGGATCGATATAGCGCGTCGCCATATCGCGGATGACGAAAAAGATCACCGCCGCAACGGCCCAGAGGCTGGCAGGCATAAACCCATCGCCGCCCGGCTGAATGATCAAGAGCACGCCGGAAAAGCCAACCAGGATCATGAGCCACCGCCGCCAACCAACCTTTTCACCGAAGAACAACGCCGCGACGGCGACGATGACCAAAGGGATCGTCTGCAACACCGCATTGGCATTGGCGATAGGGATCGCGATGATTGCGTTGTAATAGAGTAAGGTGGCCATACACTCGCCGAACGCGCGCAGGCCAACCGCCTTGTCTTTAAACGTCGGCAAGGCCTTGTGGGCGCCGGTCGCGAACGCCATGGCGACCAAGATCGCGAGGATCGCAATCCCGCGTAGCGCAATCATTTGGCTGATCGGCAGGTCCTGCGAGGCGAGTTTGATGCAGCTGTCCGTGCCGATGAACCCGACCATTGCCAGGCAGGTCGCGATGATGCCGCGCGTGTTGGGGGTAAGGGTCATGGGATGGGTCGAAGCGAACGAAAGGCAACAGCTTCACGCTCGCCTCGTGGCTCAGTGGTGCGCCAATCGCGGCGCAAGTGCAAGGGCGCAGGCGACCGAGCGTGCCTCGATTATCCGCCTGTCATGCTCATATGGCGAGCAACCGCCGGGGCAGCGCCTGTGCGATCGATGATGAAATCATGGCCCTTGGGTTTGCGTCCGATGGCCTCATCAATGGCTGCGTGAAGCAAATCGTCGCCTTCTGAGGCCCGCAGAGGCGCGCGCAAATCGGCGGCATCGTCTTGGCCCAAACACATGTAGAGCGTGCCGGTGCAGGTGACGCGCACCCGGTTACAGCTTTCGCAGAAATTGTGCGTGAGCGGCGTGATGAACCCAAGCCGTCCGCCGGTTTCTTCAACGCGAACATAGCGTGCTGGCCCACCGGTCTGATCGGGCAGGTCGGTCAGCGTGAAGGCGCTCTCAAGGCTTAGGCGCACTTCGGACAGCGGCAGATATTGGTCGGTGCGGTCGCCATCGATATCGCCGAGCGGCATGGTTTCAATGAGAGTGAGATCCATGTCCCGTTGATGCGCGAACGCCAGCATGGCGGTGATTTCGTCCTCGTTGAACCCGCGCAAGGCAACCGCGTTGAGCTTGACCTTCAGGCCCGCGTCCTGCGCTGCCGCGATGCCATCCATGACCTTGGCGTAATCGCCCCAGCGCGTGATGGCCTTGAACTTGTCGGCGTCCAGCGTGTCCAGCGACACATTCACGCGCCGCACACCGTGGCGGTACAGCGCCTGCGCGTGCTGGCGAAGCTGCGAGCCATTGGTGGTGAGCGTGAGTTCTTCCAACGCACCAGTTTTCAAGTGACGCGACAGGCTTTCAATCAGGCTCATCAAGTTCTTGCGCACCAGCGGTTCGCCGCCCGTCAGGCGCAGCTTTTTGACGCCTCGGTCGACAAACGCTGAACACAGCCGGTCCAGCTCTTCCAGCGTCAAAAGGTCCCGCTTGGGCAAGAACGTCATGTCCTCTGCCATGCAGTAAACGCAGCGGAAATCGCAGCGATCGGTGACTGAAACGCGCAGATAGCTGATCGTGCGACCAAATGGGTCAATGAGAGGGGGCTGTGCTGTGGTAAGACTGTCCATGGATCCAATCCTAAGCCGCGCTGCCGCTCTGTAAAGCGGATTTGGCGTTCACGATGTCACAGACAGTTGCGGGGAGCCATGACCGAGCGCAAGCCAAACCGCTGGCCGACGGAATTACGGCTAAAAGCTGGAAAGAAAACTCTACAAGTCAGCTTTGACGACGGGTTGCAGGCCGATCTGCCGGCCGAGCTCTTGCGGGTCTATTCGCCCTCCGCCGAGGTGCAAGGCCATGGGTCCGGGCCAAAGATGCTGGTGCTTGGCAAGGAGAATGTGACCATTCGGTCCATTGAGCGCGTCGGCAGCTATGCGGTGCGGCTGGTTTTTGACGATGGCCATGACACGGGCTTTTACACGTGGGCGTATCTTGAAGAGTTCGCGCAAACGGTGGATCAGAAGCGCGCTGAGTACGACAAAGACAAGGCCGCCGCCTAAGAAAACCGGCCAAACGCACTGCGGAAACCCCTATGCGCATCACGACTCACGGAAATGACTTGCTTGTTACCGATCAGGCGCTCGGCTTCGGGGCTTTCCTGCTGACATTCGGCGTGATTTTTCTCGCAGCAGCGGTGGGCCGCGTCGTCGATGGTAATCTGGTGTCCGGCGCGACCGCGTTTTATGCGCTCGCCGGGCTTTGGTTAGTCAAGCTAGGGTTCGACCGGCTGGTCGCCACGCAATTGATCATCGACATGGATCGAAAGCTCGTTATCGCCAAACGCTGGAGCGTTGTCGGTACCAACGTTCAGCGAATCCCGTTCGATGCCGTGCAGGGCTTCTCCATCGAGCCGACTGGGCAGGACACACGCACCGAGCTGATGATTGAAACGAGCCGGGGGCCGGTTCCAGCATCCGGGGGTGCCAAGGGCGTGCGCCAAGCTTGGGAAGAGGTGGTTGCCGCCGTCGAGACCCATATGGGACGTCGCGGCTCGACCACACAGACGGCGGACAATGCCGAATGAGCCAAGATGCAGTCGAAAGAGTCGCCGACGCCATTCAGTCCCTTGGCAAGCCCGCCCTTTGCCTCGATTTCGACGGCACGCTGGTTGAGATCGCGCCAAGGCCCGAAGCGATCAGCGTCGCCGAGGAACTTCCAGGACTACTCGCAGAGTTGCACAGCAAGCTTGATAGGCGCCTCGCGATCATAACCGGCCGCGCCCATGCCGACCTCTCGACATACCTGGATGTCACCGCCTTTCCAGTCGCCTCAAGCCACGGGGCCGAGTTCTCACCGGCGGGCAGCAGCAAGGTTCAGTCCTTGATCGATGGCGCCGACCTTGATCCGCTTCGCCCGCCTTTGGCCGATGCAATCAAGGCGCTGGATGGCGTCTATCTGGAAGACAAGGGAACCGCCATTGCCGTTCACACTCGGCCCAATCCCGAGACCCATGACGGTCTGATCGAGACGTTGAGCCGCGTGGCCGATGATCATGAGGGCGTCCATGTCGCGGGCGGCAAAGGCATTGTCGAGGTTCGCCTGGCAACCGAGAACAAGGGCACCGCGGTTGCGCGCCTAGCCGAGTTGGACGAATGGGCCGGTGCGAAACCTGTCATGATCGGCGATGATACCACCGACAATGACGGCATGGAGGTGGCCAAACGCCTTGGCGGGTTGGGTGTGCAAGTCGGCGACGGCCCGGATGGAACCAAGCTCAGTCATGCGACGTTGACCCTAGGTTCCGTCCAACAAGCCCACTCCCTGTTGCGCCGCCTCATCGATTGATGGGCGGCTGCGAGAACTAGCCATTTTAAATCCGAAGGATTTGCGTTGCATGCCAGATACCAGCCGCCGCCTCGTCGTTGTCTCCAACCGGGTTGGCCCGTTGGTGAGCGGTGGCAAAGCCGGCGGCTTGGCGGTCGCCATGGCCGATGCTCTGAAAGAACGCGGCGGGCTTTGGTTTGGCTGGTCGGGAAACCTCTCAGCCTCAGGAACCTGGGGGCCGATCAACCGAGATGTGCACGACCAAGGCGCGTCGGCGATCACGCTCGCAACCCTTGACATGACCGAGGAAGACTTCGCCCAGTTTTATGAGGGCTATGCCAACCGCGTCCTCTGGCCGCTGCTGCACTATCGCACTGACCTTATCGACTATGATCCCAAGGACGAGGATGGCTACAAGCGCGTCAATCAGCGCTTTGCAACGCGCCTTGCCGCGATGGTCGAGCCGGACGATCTGATCTGGGTGCAGGATTATCATTATCTGACCTTCGCCCAGCAATTACGCATGGCCGAAGTGCCCAACCGGATCGGCTTTTTCCTTCACATTCCGTTTCCTCCGCCCGATGTTTTCAACGTGTTGCCCGGTGCGCCGGACATGCTGCGCGCGCTGCTCGCCTATGACGTGCTTGGCTTTCAGACCCAGGGCGATGCGGAGAACATGATCGCACTGATGGTCGCCGAAGGGGGCAAGCGCATCGGGCCGACGACCGTCGACGTCATGGGTCGCGAGCTCACGGTCAAAGCCTTCCCGATTGCTATCGATGCGGAAAGCTTCGCCGACCTGGCCTCCTCGCAAGAGGCGGAGATCGCGCAAGCGCGCACCGAACATCTTCTCAATGGGCGTCAGCAGATTATCGGCGTTGACCGGATCGACTATTCCAAAGGGCTGCCGGAGCGATTCAAGGGCTTCAAGAAACTACTGGAGGACTATCCGGAAAACTCTGGCCGGGTGTCATTTCTGCAGATTGCGCCTCCGTCCCGTGGCACGCTCGATGCCTATGCCCGCATCCGTGAGGAGTTGGAGCAGATTTCCGGCCATGTGAATGGGCGCTTTGGAGACATTGATTGGGTGCCGATCCGTTTCACGACCCGTGGCCAAACTCGCAGCGCGCTTGCGGGGCTTTATCGCGCCAGCCGTGTTGGGTTGGTGACGCCATTACGCGATGGCATGAATTTGGTGGCCAAGGAATACATCGCCGCGCAGGACCCTGTTGATCCAGGCGTTCTGGTGCTCTCGCAGTTCGCCGGGGCAGCGGAGCAAATGACGCAGGCTGTGACCGTCAATCCCTATTCCGATGGCGATGTCGCTGAGGGCATCCAGACCGCGCTGCGGATGGAAAAGTCCGAACGGCTGGACCGCTATCAAGCCTTGATGGACATGTTGGTTGAGCACGATGTGAACGCCTGGCGCCGGACCTACCTGGAGGCCTTGGAAGGCTGATACGGCGTTACGAAGCTGATGGTCAGCATTGCGCGGTCGAAACCGGCCGTGCCGGTTTCAGAGCCAAAGAAAATCCGGCATGCCCGGCATTCGAGTGTAACGAAGAATGGTGGGCATGACTGGGATTGAACCAGTGACCCCTCGCGTGTGAAGCGAGTGCTCTCCCGCTGAGCTACACGCCCGTCAACGGAGCGCGGGATATAGCCAGCGCCCCGATCACCGTCAAGCAGCTTTCGCGGGCACCAGCTGCTCAGCCAGGCCGGGTAGTTCATCAAAGCCGGAAATGATCGCCGTTGGGTTCAGCGTGGCGATCGGCTCATTGCTGTAGCCAAAAGAAACCGCGACCACAGGCACGCCAGCATCTTGCGCGGCCCGAACATCTGGCGCGGAGTCGCCGATCATCAGGATGCGCGCCTCGCCGGCGCCAGCAGCGTCAGCGGTTTTCAGGATATGCTGGCCCGACGGCTTGCGTTCAGCAAAGGTGTCGCCGCCACAGATGGCCTTGAACCGGTGCGTCAGGCTCATTTCCGCAAGGAGCTGCCGTGCGAGGCTCTCGCGTTTGTTGGTGCAGATCGAAAACTGCCACCCATCGGCCTCCATGGTGTCCATGGCGGCCAAAACATGGGGAAAAAGAACGGTGCATTCAGCGATATGGTCGGCATAGTGGGAGACAAAGCGCTCGGTGAGGTCGACGGCTTTTTGGTCGTCTAGCTCAATCCCGTGCGCCCGATGCGCGCGCTCGATCAACACCCGAGCGCCATGGCCAACAAAGGCCCGGGCGGTAGTGAAATCAGCGCTTGGCAAACCCTCTTCTTCCAACACGCGGTTGAGCGCGGCCACCAAATCTGGAGCGGTGTCTGCCAGCGTCCCATCAAGATCGAAGATGCACAGGCGTGCGGGAGCATTCATCATTTTTCCTCATCGGATTGCGAAGGTCTTGGGTGACGGGCCGACGAACGGCGTGATAAGCGAGGTCGCCCAAAAACCAGACGGTCGGGACCTCCGCCTCAAACCATAAGGATGCTCGCCGCGCAATGGACCACGCCATGGAACAGGATACTCTCAAACGCGAAGTCGGTCGGGCTGCAGCTACACAGGTGGATGAAGGCATGGTGCTCGGTCTTGGCACCGGGTCAACCGCCGAGGCGTTTTTGCATGCCTTGGCCGATCGGGTTACGGACGGCTTGACCGTTCGCGGAGTGCCGACGTCGCAGCGCACAGCCTCATTATGTGAATCGTTGGGCATCGCACTCACCGACTTGGACCGCGATCCCGTGCTCGATCTGGCGATTGATGGCGCCGACGAGATCGATCCAGAGCTGAACCTCATCAAAGGCGGCGGGGGCGCGCTTTTGCGCGAGAAGATCGTCGCGGCGGCCGCCAACGACATGTTGGTGATCGCCGATGGCACCAAGCTCGTTGATACGCTCGGACAGTTCCCTTTGCCGATCGAGATCATACCCTTTGGCGCCACGGCTACGCTGCGCGCGATCAGTGCGGTATACGCGTCCTTCGGCCTGCCACAAGACGGTGAGATCCGCCGTAATCTTGCCACATCGCAGGCCGACAGCGCGCCCTTCGAAACCGATGGCGGCCATTGGATCGTCGACTGTCGCCTGCAGGCGATTGATGATGTCCCGGGGCTTGATTCAGCGCTTCGCGCGATACCGGGCGTGGTCGAAACCGGCCTGTTCATTGGTATGGCGAGTCAGGCCCTGATCGCCCGGAATGGCCAAGTGGACCTCATCAAACGCCAGTAATGTAGGACAGATGTTGATCGCTTGAGCCCTGCGTCATGGGCTTGCCCGCCACGTCTGAACGTCCTATCGCGTGACTCGTGGTGGGTATTGTCCGATCCGTGCCGACTGAAATCAGGCACGCGGATGTTGATGGAAACCTTCGGCGCGCCTGGCCGCGCCACAGATGCAAAGCCTAAGGAAGGCCTCGAATGAAACACGTTTTCTCAAGCACCCAAGCCCAGCTGCGCAGCGTCGCTAAAGCCGGATTGGTTGTTCTCGCTTTGGCAGGCGTCAGTTCCTCGGCCATGCTGACCGCGACACCCGTTCTGGCGCAGGATGAGCAACCGAGCGAAGAGCACATTCGCCTCGGCGCTCGCTACGCTGAACTTTCTGGCGCCAACCAGCTCTACATCAACGCCCTCAACGCTCAGCGTCGCGATATCATCCGCGCGCTGGCAAGCACCAACCCCGACATTGGCCCGACGATCACCGAAGTGACAGACATGGCCTATCTGGAGATGGCGGAGTCGACCGGTCCTCTGTTTGAGAACATTGCGGAAATCTATGCCCGCCAATATCCAATGGAAGATCTCCAAGTGATCGTCGACTTCTTCCAAAGCGATGTCGGCCAGCGTTTCCTAGAAACGCGTCGCGTCGCTGACCAGGAAGCCTTTGAGGCCACAATCGCCTGGGGCGATACGATCAGTGTCGATTTCCTCGCCCGCGTTCGCGCCCTGTTGGCCGAGCGCGGCATCGAGATGTAGGCTCAACGCCAACCGACTCAATAAAAAGAAAACTTTGCCATGACAGACCCCGCCTTCGACTACGACCTCTTCGTGATAGGCGGGGGGTCCGGCGGCGTGCGCGCTGCACGCATTGCCTCGCTGCATGGCGCCCGCGTCGCGCTGGCCGAGGAGTACCGCTACGGCGGCACCTGTGTCATTCGCGGCTGCGTGCCCAAAAAAATTCTAGTCTACGCGTCACATTTCCCGGAGGTCTTTGAAGACGCCCGTGGTTTTGGCTGGTCGGTCGGCGAGTCGGGCTTCGATTGGGCGGCGTTGATCGCCCACAAAGACACCGAGATTGATCGTCTGGACGACATCTACAAGACCAATCTGGAAAAGGCCGGCGTGACGCTCTTCAAGTCACGCGCCGTCATCGACGGGCCTCAGGCCGTGCGCTTGATTCCAGATGACAAAGTGATCACCGCTAAGAGGATATTGATCGCCACTGGCGCGACGCCGTTCATCGACACCGATCTTCCCGGCCATGAACATGTGATCACCTCCAACGAGGCCTTCCATCTGGAAAAACTGCCGGAGAGCATTGTCATTGCGGGGGCAGGCTACATCGCGGTGGAGTTCGCGGGCATTTTCAATGGGCTCGGTGTCGATACAACCGTGATCTATCGGCGCGGCAATATCCTGCGCGGGTTCGATGAGGATTTGCGCTGCCACCTGCGTGATGAGATGGAGAAAAAAGGCATCAAGTTTGTCTTTGATGATGTCTTCACGCGCATCACCAAGACCGAAGACGGCAAACTCTGCGGTCACACCTCGGTGGGCGAGGATCTGATTGCCGATCAGATCATGTTCGCGATTGGCCGCTCGGCCAATACAACGGGCCTTGGCCTGGAAAACGCGGGCATCGAGGTGCGCCGCAACGGTTCAATTCCGGTTTCGGCCGACAGTCAGACATCGTGCCCGAGCATCTATGCGGTGGGCGATGTGACCAATCGGGCCAATCTAACGCCGGTGGCCATCCGCGAGGGCCACGCTTTTGCTGACAGCGTGTTTGGCAACAACCCACGCACTGTCGATCATTCGCTCATCCCGACGGCCGTTTTCTCCCAACCGGAGCTGGGCACCATCGGCATGACCGAAGAGCAGGCTAAGGACGCCTGCAACAACATCGACATCTACAAGACCGAGTTTCGCGCCATGAAGCACGCCTTTCCGGGCCGCGATGAACGTATGCTGATGAAGATTATCGTCGATGCCGACAACGACAAGGTGCTTGGCGTGCACATCTGTGGCGACGGGTCGGGCGAACTGATCCAGGCCATTGGCATCGCGGTGACTATGGGTGCGACCAAGGCCGATTTTGACAACACGATTGCTGTCCACCCGACGGCCGCCGAGGAACTGGTCACCATGCGTACACCAGCCGTGCGTATCCGCGCGCCGGATCATCCTGACAACATGCTGGATGTGGGTCTGACCCCGCGCGGCTGACGCGAAACGCCATCACCAATGCAAAGGGCCGCCCGATTGGGGCGGCCCTTTTCGTTTATTCTGCAGCCTGAGGCAACGGCACCATGCCGGGCCGTCGATCATCATTGGCCGGGCCATCACTGTCCGGTTTGGATGGTTTGGCAGCCGGTGCCTGCACGTCCCGGCCATAGGCGCGCGCAACAGCACGGTAGGGCGCAACATTGCCAACGAGCCAACGGTCCCAAGCCGCGAAGCTCGACGCCCAGACGGTCGGCAGGCACAGCATCACCGGCACAATCACCAGGGTCAGTACGGTGGAGAAGGCAAGGCCGGAAATGACGGCCGTCGCCAATTGCACCCACCAGATCGAGGTTATCGACCCAACCTGAATGACGCGATCAAAGAAGTTCAAATTGATCTGTAGCGCCATCGGAATGAGACCAGCGATGGTCGTGATCGTCGTCAACAAGATCGGGCGCACGCGTTGCGCAGCAGCCTTCAACGCGGCCTCAATCGTTTCCAAGCCATCGTGCCGGAAGCGGTTGAACGTATCCATCAACACGATGGCGTTGTTCACCACGATCCCCGCCAGCGCCAGAATACCGGTCCCGGTCATGATGATCGAGAAGGCCTGCCCCGTCACCGCCATGCCAAGCAGCACACCGAACACCGCCAGAACCACCGTCGCAAGCGTCAGGATGGTTTGGTAGAACGAGTTGAACTGCGTCAGCAGGATGATGAACATCAGGAACAGCGAGCCACCCATGGCCTGCATGAGGAAGGCCCCCGATTCCTGTTGCTCCTCATCGGCGCCGCGGAAACGGTAAGACACCGTGTCCGGTAAGGGATCGGCTGCATCGATCCAAGCTTGGATCTCCGCCACCTTCTCATTGTAGTCCACGCCCTCGGCAGCATTGGCCTTGACGTTCATCGCATAGGCACCGTCGATTCGAGTGATCGAGGCCACGCGTGGCGCAGCTTCCCTGCGGACAAAGTTCGACAGAGGAACCTGACCGTGCGCGGTTTCCAAGCGCAGATCGTCGAGCTGTTCCAGTGTGCGCTGACCTTCCGGCAAACGAACGCGAATTTCGACCTCTTCGTCGGTGTCGTCAGGACGGTAGGTGTCGATCAGAACGCCCGTGGTGACGAGTTGCACCATCGGACCGACTTGCGCGATGGACGCACCGAAGCGACCCGCCTCTTCGCGATCGATGGCGATCTGCCATTCGATGCCGGGCAGCGGCGTGTCGTCTTCCAGATCGATAAGGCCGTCGACAGTGTCGACATAGGCGCGCACCGCACGAGTGGTCGCGAGCAGCGTGTCATAGTCGGAGCTACGCAGCTCCAACGTGACATCCTTACCCGTCGGTGGACCGCCCTCGATCTCGCGGATCTCGGTGCGAATGCCGGCAAGGTCAGCGGTCAGCGTGTTGATCTCCTCAAAGATTTCAGCAGCTGACCGGCGGTTGGAATAGTCCGCCAGTTCGATCTGGATTTGACCGATCATGTCCGGGGGCACATCGGTGAGACCCAAGGCGTCACCGCCGCCGCCACCGCCGCCGCCGACAGGCTGGGTCGTGGTCATCAGTGTTTGAATGCCGTTAACGCCCAAAACGCGGTCTTCGACCTCGATCACCAGGTCACGTGTCTCATCGGCGGAAAGGTTGCCGCGTGCTGAGATCAAGAGAATCGCGATGTCGGGTTCCTCATCCACGAAGAACTCAACGCCATTGTTGGCCGCCAGAAACGCTTGAAAGCTGAAGAACGCCATCGCGATCACGCAGCCAATGGCAACCATGTTGCCGACCTTGTTGGTCGCAAAGCTGGCCAAGGTGCGAACGTAAACGCCGGTGGGCCCCTTGATCTTGTCCATGTCGAAATGTTCGGCAGCCGAAAGCTTGGCAGCTTCCAACCGACGCGTTTCACCGGCCACCGCGGCGCGGCGCTGTTGCCAACGCACGACCGGCGCAAGAAGGCTGCGCAAGGGAACAAACACGACGAGCGCGACAACGACGGCAAGCGCCATCAGCGCCGGCGGCATTCCGGCGCTCATGTCGAGCCCAAGAAGCCCGCCAATCACGCCCTGTCCGACCGCCATGGCGCCAAAACCGATACCCAGCGCCAATGCGCTGGAGACAATCCCAAGCGCATGGCGACCCATCCAATGAGACGCCTCGCCGACCAGACCGCCGGTCACCGGCAAGAACACCATCGCGGTCAGCAACGCCGCCGACAAAACGATGATCACCATAATCGGCAGATAGCTCATGAACTCGCCAGGAACGCCCGGCCAGAGCAGCATGGGCAGGAAGGCGGCAAGTGTCGTGGCGGTCGATGAAACGATCGGCCAGAACATCAGTTTGGCAGCGCGGATGTAAGCCTCACGCGGCTCGAGCCCTTCAGCAACCTTGCGGTCGGCATACTCCACCACAACGATCGCCCCATCGACCAGCAGGCCGACCGTGAGCACGAGGCCGAACATGACCATCATGTTCACCGTCAGGCCGGTAGTAGAAAGAATGAGAAAGCCAAGCATGAATGAGGTCGGGATCGCCAAACCCACAAGCAGCGCCGATTTCAGGCCGAGCGCAAACAACACCACGATCATCACCAGCAGAATGGCGGTCATGATCGAGGATTGCAGAGAGCCCTGAACCTCGTCGATGAAGCTCGACTGGTCGACGAGAAAGTCGACATGCACCTGTTCCGGCCAATCGGTTGTCACGCGGTCAACGACCTCGCGCACAGCGACATTGTTCTCGATGATGTTGGTGCCAAGCCGCTTGATCACTTCCACCGCGATCGCCGGTTCACCATTGACGCGGGTGTAGGACACTGGGTCCTGGAACGTGCGGCGGATCTCCGCCACATCGCCCAGCAGAACCTGGCCGTCATTGTTTTCACGCAGCGAAATGGAGAACAGATCGTCGGCGTTCTCGATCAGGCCTGGGACCTTGACGTTGAAGCGGCCGCCACCGGTATCAAACACACCAGCGGGGACCAGCGCATTGTTGAGCTGAAGGGCATTGATCAATTGCGTCTGCGTGATGCCATAGGCCTCTAGACGCGCCAGATCGATTGTTACCTCAAGCAGTTCCTCGCGGTGACCGACAAGGTTCACCTCAAGAATGGTGTCGATGTTTTCGAGCTCATCGCGCAACGAGCGCGCCAGCCCGTATAGCGTGCGCTCCGGTACGTCGCCGGACAGGGCAACAACGATTGTCGGCACCAGCGAAAAGTTGGTTTCAAAAATCTGCGCTTCGTCCGCCTCGGCGGGCATCTCGGCCTGTGCGCGGCTCACGCGGTCACGGACATCGGCCATCGCCTCGTCCTTGTCGAAGGCGATGTCGAACTCAAGCACGACGCCGGCATGGCCTTCGGACGCAATGGCGGTGATTTCTTCAAGACCATCAAGGCCCTGCAATTGGGTTTCCAGTGGACGCACGAGCAGTCGTTCGGCGTCCTCTGGCGACACGCCGTTCTGGTTCACCGAGACGTAGAACACCGGCACATCAATGTCCGGGTTCGCCTCTTTCGGGATGGCGATGTAGCTGAGCACGCCGGCGGCGATGATGACCAGCATCAGCGTGACCACGGTGCGCGGTCGACGCAGCGCCATTTCAAGCATGGCGATCATTGGGCAACTCCCTGAGCGCTAGAACTGGGCGCTTGCGAGGTTTGAAGAATGCCGTCTTCGACCATCGTCACGGCGACTTCTTGGCCGGGCTCGACAAAATCCTGACCGACAACGATCACACGCACATCACCATCCAGGCCGGAGACCCAGACGCCATCGCGCTCATCACCGAGGATGATCACCGGATTGAAGGCAACGATGTTGTTATCATCAAGCGTGTGCACGCCGACCGTTCCGGTATCATCCAGACCAAGCACCGAGAGCGGCACCTTGTGGCCGCGCACAGGCGGCAGATCGACAGCGGCTTCAGCGGTCACACCACCGCGAAGGGACCCATCCGGATTGGGAATATCGATGTCGACGCGAAAAGTCCGCGTTTCGGTGTCGGCGACGGCCGCAATGAAGCTGACTTCACCATCGGCCTCTTCGCCGGTGACCAGTTCAACGCTGGCCGGCATGCCCACCGACAGAGCGCCAATGTCGCGCTCCGAAACCTGGCCGGTGATCACCAGCGGATCAACATCCAAAAGCGTCGCGCAAAGCGCGCCTGGCGCCAGCTGGGTGCCGACATCGGCGAGCGGCAACTGCACCAAGCCATCGACTGGCGCGGTCACAATCGTGCGCTCAAGATCAAGTTCGGCCTGTTCCAATGCCGCCTGCGCTCCATCAAACGCGGCCTGCAGCGTAGGCACGCGGTTCTGCGCGCCAAACCCATTGCTTGCCAGCTCTTGGGCGGCGTTCAGATCAACTTCGGTCTGTGCGACGGCGGCACGTGCCTGCGTCACAGCGGCCCGGCGCGCGGCTTCATCCAGGCGGCAAAGCAGGTCTCCAGCGGCAACCTGATCGCCTTCGTTGACCGCAACTTCAACAACCCGCCCGCCAGTTTCAGCTGACACCATCACGCTGGCATCGGCCTGCGTACGGCCGCGCATGATCAAGGAATTGGGGCGATCCTGAATGGAAAACGCGCGCGCCCGAACCGAAAACATATCCGGGTCGTCAGCGGCGGTGGCCGTGGCGCGCACCGGTGCCTCGGGGTCGATTGGTCCCTGACCGGACAGCATCGTTGTGCCGCCCAGCATGTAAAATCCGACACCGGCCGTCAGGCCGATGGCAAGCACGTGGGAAAACTTGATTGGAAAAGCCATGGTTGTTTGCTTCGTCAGTTCGTCATCAAATAGGTGCCGCTAGCGGCGCTCGGGGGGAGTCATTCAGCCGCAGTCGGCAAATCGTCGGTTGCGGCTTGTTTGTGGGGTGCATTGCGCGCCGCTTCCGCGCTGTCAGCTAGGATGCGTTCACGATTAGCGTGCAGCCAATCCAATTGGGTTTTCATGCAGGCCGTGCCGTAATCCGCCAGCCAATTGTTTTCGGGCAGATCGCTCTTCATGTCGTCCAGCTTTCGAAGCTCGTCCTCAACCTGGCTGATGTGCACGGTCAACGCGCGCTCCATATCGCCGACGTCGAGAAGATCAGCGCACATTCCGATCAGCAGAAACTCCGAGCGAAACACGTCCGGCGTGGGGCTTTCGCGCAGATTTTCGCGCAGCTCCGCCCGCCCATGCTCGTTGATCGCATAGACCTTCCGGGCCGGCTTTCCGTCTTGCTGTTCCAGGCGACAGGTCACCAGGCCTTCATCTTCAAGCTTAGCCAGCGCCGGGTAGATCGAGCCGAAGCTCGCATCCACGAAATAGGCGTATTTGCCTTCCGTAGAGAGCTTTCGGATTTCGTAACCGGTGGCTTCCTGGTGATGCAGAATAGCGAGACAGAGAGTGCGGACGTTCATCATGGGTTCCTTATGCCGAACGGGCATATATCAATTATGAATATGCTCGTCCAGTATGAACTCGCTCGATACGTCTCACCTCACGTTACGGATCATCACGGTTCCGTGAATAAGGCGCGCTCGGAGCCTTGTCTGGCCAGGCATCCCTTCCCTTAGGTAGGTCCTCAGGCTTGAAACCTCAGGCTGTGAAGCCTTGAGTAAGGAAAAGCGGCGATAGTGCCCGCCGTGTTAATCCACGCGTGGACGCATCCCATGGGGTAGGGATGCCGATGGAGTGAGGGATGGTGGTGCGAACCTTAGGCAACAGGCAGCGCTTTGCTCTGCCGATGATACTGGCCTTAAGTTTGGTGATGGTGCCGGTTGCGGCAATGGCGAACGAAGCCGACGCAGACGGCGGCGAAGAATCGGCCAACCAACAGGACCCGCAAGCGCTCTATGAACTCGGCATGCAGGCCGAGTGGAGCGGCGATTATGAGCGTGCGCGCCAATTGCATGCCGAGGCTGCAGAAGGCGGCATTGCCCGCGCGCATTACCAGCTTGGCTTTTTGCTGCTCGACGGCCTGGGCGGCGAACGCGACGTCGATGCGGCCCGCTTCCATCTGCGCGCCGCCGCCGATGATGGCATCACGCTGGCGCTGGTGCCGTACATGTATTCCTATGATGATCAGGATGATCCGCTGCTCAATCCCGACGCGGTGATCGCTGCCCATGCGCTATTGGAGCTTGCCCTGCGTGACCTCGGCATGGCCGGAGACACGATCGCGTTCTGGAGCCCGCCCATGCGCCGCCAGGTGCAGGTGTTTTTGCAGGAAGCCGGTTACTATCGCGGCGCGATCGACGGTCTGATCGGTCAAGGTTCGCTGAATGCGTTACGCCGTTTCTCCCGCCAGCGGGCACCTTTGCCGGAGTTACCGGCCCAAGGGTTTGCGCGCATGACAATGACCGAGAACGGCGTCACCGTGGATGATCGCCGCCCGTTCGCCTGGTCGGATGTGGACGATCTGGTCGACGCCCGCTCGGCCTTTTCCGGTGCATTGGTGGAAGAAACCCAGGAAGGCCATTGGCGCATTGGTGTTGATGACGCCTCGATGATCGACTGGCCGCAGACCGACGACGAAACCCTGTTCTTCCAACTTCCGGGCAAGCCGCAAAACACCGATTTGCGTTTCGGTATGCAGGCCGATGCTGTGCATGAAGACGATCTCGGCCAATGCGCGCTGCGTTCGAGCGAAGATACCCCAATGCCGCGCTATATTCGCCGCTGCGAAACGCGCGTCACCGGAGTTCATTTGGTCTTTCAGGCCGACAATGGCCCATTCGATGATCTGGAAACGGCGCTTACCGGCCCGGCGGTGCCCTATGGTGAGCGATTGGTCGCGATCGAACTCTCGCCACCGCCAACGCTGCGCCTTGCCGAAAGTCAGAGCGAGTAGGCAAGCCGATAAGCAAGGCGCATGAAAAGCGCCTTGAACTTGCCCGGTGGGGGTGCTATCCGCCCGGCTCCTGTGCTTTGGGGAATAGGTTAACGGTAGACCCACGGACTCTGACTCCGTTAGTCCTGGTTCGAATCCAGGTTCCCCAGCCAGTTTTTTCGACACTTCGGCCCTTTACACCCTCTCGACCAGCTCGACCAGCTCGACCTCGTGCAACCGGTCAGCCAAGAGCTCGTGGCCCATGACAAGGCTGGCCAGGTCACGCGGCAGATTGAGCGTCACGCGATCGTTCTCCGGGATTGATTGCTGCTTGGACGCTGGCGCCAGATCGGTCACCATACCACCGGCGACGGTGTTCAACGTATCCGGGTCGATTAGGACAAACGATCCGGTCGCCCTGTTGTCGGCGTAGCGATCAAAAAACGTGTCTTCCTCAAAGCTAAGCTGCACAGTGGCAATCGCGTTTTGACGCAATGGCCCAGCCTGGTTCCACGTCAGATCGTGCAAGTTGAGCTCCTTCTGCGGTAGGAGCCGCGCGCGTTGACGGCGACTGCCGGATTTCAGCCAATAGCGTTTGGCCGGATCAAGGCTCTGCGCGGTAAGCACCACCAATTTCGCCGACACCGATCGCAAGCCAGACGGCGCGGCTTGGCCCCCGGCGATCATGTCGCCGCGCGCAATATCAATCTGACGATCAAGCACCAGTGTCACCGCATCACCGGTTCGCGCCACCGCTTTGTCGCCGTCAAATGTCACGATGCGGGATATTGTGGCCGGTAGTCCTTGCGGCGCGACGGTCACCGGGTCGCCGACGGCGATGATGCCGCCAGTGACCGTGCCTTGATAGCCACGAAAGCTTTCATCGGGCCGGCTGACGCGCTGCACCGACAGCCGAAAATCACCGGCCTCATCATTGCGAGTCTCGGCGGTTTCCAGTGCATCGAGCAGCGTTGGACCGCTGTACCAGGGCATGCGCGCGGTGCCGGGAATCGTAACATTCTCGCCTTGCGGCGCAGATGTCGGGATCACCGTGATCGTGTTCAGAGGCAGATCGGCAACAAACGCGCGAAACGCCTCGTCAATCGCCTGGAAAGCGGCGCGGTCATAGTCCACCAAGTCCATTTTGTTGACCACCAGAACAACCTGTCGGATGCCCATCAGCGAGACGATCATGGTGTGGCGGCGTGTCTGTTCCTGCAGGCCGGCGCGGGCGTCCACCAGAATGATGGCAAGGTCTGCCGTCGAGGCGCCGGTGGCCATATTGCCCGTGTACTGCTCATGGCCCGGCGTGTCGGCCACGATGTAGGATCGGTTGGCGGTGGAGAAATAGCTATAGGCGACATCGATGGTGATGCCCTGCTCACGCTCTGCCTGAAGGCCGTCGAGCAGCAGCGAAAAATCCGGCAGGTTCAGCCCGTCATTGTCGTTGGAACTCGCCTGCGTACCTTTTCTGTAAAGCCCGGCCACATGGTCGGACATCACCATCTTGGTGTCCCAGAGCAAGCGGCCAATGAGCGTGGATTTGCCATCATCGACATTGCCGCAAGTGATGAAGCGCAGCGGCCGCGCCTTGGCTGAGCTCACCGAAGAGGCGGCGTGCGGCGCCTGTTGGACAGCAGCGGTCATCAGAAATAGCCCTCGCGTTTTTTCTTTTCCATGGATGCGGCCTGATCCTTGTCGATCGCCCGGCCATTGCGCTCCGACACCGTGGCGCTTTGGACCTCTTCGATGATGGCATCGAGCGTGGTGGCGTCGGACCGGATGGCGGCGGTCAGGGGAAAACAGCCGAGAGTGCGAAACCGTACATTCAGCGTCTGAACCTGTTCACCCGGCAGCAGCTCCAGCCGTTCATCCTCAGCCAGCATCAGCATGCCGTCACGCTGCACCACAGGGCGCGGCTTGGCGAAATAGAGCGGCACAATTGGGATAGCTTCGGCTTGGATGTAGCGCCAGATGTCGAGTTCCGTCCAATTGGACAGCGGAAACACGCGGATGCTTTCGCCTTGGCGGATCATGCCATTGTAGATCGACCAAAGCTCTGGGCGCTGGCTGCGCGGATCCCAGGTGTGGTTGGGCGTGCGGAAGGAATAGACCCGCTCTTTGGCGCGCGAGGCTTCCTCATCACGCCGAGCGCCGCCGAAGGCTGCATCAAACTTGCCAGCATCCAGCGCAATGCGCAGCGCCTCGGTCTTCATGATGTCGGTGTAGCGCGAGGAGCCGTAGGTGAAGGGTGTGATGTTCTCAGCGGTGCCACGTGGGTTGGTGTAAACCATCAGGTCCAGATTGTGCTCCTGCGCAACCTGATCGCGGAAGGCGAGCATCTGGGTGAACTTCCAGCCGGTATCGATGTGGAGCAGCGGGAAGGGCACCTTGCCCGGATAGAAAGCTTTGCGCGCGAGGTGCAGCAAGACGGAGGAATCCTTGCCCACTGAATAGAGCATCACGGGCCGTTCGAACTCGGCGGCAACTTCGCGAAAGATATGGATCGCCTCATTTTCCAGCGCCTCTAGCGTGGGGTCGAGGCGTCTTTCGGCTGGCCGGGGCGAGGGGTCAGGCCGGGAGGATGGGTCAGGCATTGGCAGTGTCCAACTGTGAGGGGGATTGATGGGCCGAATTGGGCTTTTCCAGGTGCAGGCCACACTCCTGGCGACTGTCCTTCTCCCACCACCAGCGGCCAGCGCGCTCCGGCTCGCCGGGTTTGATCGCCCGTGTGCAGGGCTCGCAGCCAATGGACGGATAGCCGCGCGCGTGCAGCGGGTTGGTGGGAATGGCGTGCGCGGCGATTAGCGCGTTGAGACGCTCGCTCGTGACATCAGCCAGTGGATTGAGCTTGATAAGACCGCGCGCATCGTCCCACGCGGCAAACGGGATGGCACTGCGACTATCCGACTGATCTCGCCTCAGGCCAGTGATCCAAGCATCGGCCCCAGCCAGCGCCTGGCCAAGCGGCACCACCTTGCGGACATGGCAGCAGGCCTTGCGCGCTTCGATGCTGTCATAGAACCCGTTGAGGCCGTAGCGTTCGACATAGGCTTTGACGTCGGATGGCTTGGGCTCGAACCGTTTGATGCTCAGGCGGTAGCGCTGTTCCGTTGTAGCCAGAAGCTCCAGGGTCTCTGGAAACAGCCGCCCAGTCTGCAGTGTCACGACTTCGACGCCTCGCCCAGCGTCGGCGATGAGCGAAGTGATCAGTTGGTCTTCCAACCCCAGGCTTGTCGTGAACACCGGCCGATCAAAACGCACGGCGATCATGGCGATGCGCGCCGAAAGTGGTGCCTTGGCAAGCGCCACGTTCAATTCATTGGCTAAGTGGGGGAGCGACATCGACGGGTCCTTTTGATGGTCCCGAAACGATGCGTGAGGGCGGCGTCAGAGGAAAGAAACAGGCTTGCGATGTAAGCCGTTGCAGGGAAACGCTTGTCGGTGTAGGTAGATTTTCACGCCACATTTTGAAGAATCGTGAAACCAGATTGCTTAGCCAGTTGCTCAAACGGTATGAAACGCAATATCACTCTATACCTGCATCTGGGTGGTCGACTTCAGCGTTTCCATTGAGAGGCTTGAGGTCACTGCGAAAAGCCGCACGCGCGCGACCAGCCTCTTATAAAAAGCGTCGAACGCGCGCGTATCCGGGACCCGCACTTTCAAAAGGTAGTCGATCTCACCGGCAAGCCGATGGGCCTCCTGAATTTCCGGCATATCCTGGACGGCGTCGCTGAAGCGCTCCAGCCACCCTTCTTCGTGCTGATCAGTCTTCACCGCGATGAAGAACACTTCCGTCTGCCCCACCTTTTCCGGGTCGAGCAGCGCCACCTCCTTGGCGATCACCCCGGCGTCTTTCAGCTTCTTGATCCGCGCCCATACCGGCGACTTAGATGACCCCACAGTATCCGCGATTTTTTCCACCGAAAGCGAGGCGTCGTTCTGCACAACCCGCAAAATCCTGCGATCAAGTTCATCCATTGAAAGAATTTCCTGTATCTTTGCGCAAGCGTCGAACAGATTCCATTGATACGATTATTGTCGACGAAAAACGTCTTATTTTCTCCCGCATATTGGCAATAACGCGGGAAAAAGTCCATTCTGACGACTGGATTTGTTACCGACCACGCCAGGACGACCCGCATGCGCGCGTTCCCGATTTTTCTTCAGGCTGAGGGCCGCACTATCATCGTCTTTGGCGGGGGTGCCGAAGCGGCCGCCAAGCTGCGCTTGGTCGTCAAGACCGAGGCGCATGTCCTCGTGGTGGCGCCGGAGCTCGTCACCGGCGAGATCGATTTGGGCGATGCTGAATGGGTGCAGACTGACCCGCTGGACTTTGCTTTCCCCGACAACACCGCGCTTGCCTATGCCGCGACGGGCGACGAAGCGTTGGACGCGCAGATTGCGGACCATGCCCGCGCCAACCATGTTCTCGTCTGCGCCGCTGACCAGCCGGACGTTTCCGATTTCATCACGCCCGCCATTGTCGACCGCGATCCTGTCGTGATCGCCATCGGCACCGAGGGTACGGCGCCGGTGCTGGCCCGCATGATCAAAGCGCAGATTGAAGCAGCACTGCCCCAGGGCCTGGGCGCCCTAGCCAAGCTCGCCAATGGCTTTCGCGACCGAGTCGCTGACGCCATCGCGCCGGGCAGCGGTCGCCGGCAGTTCTGGCGCACTTTCTTCAAGGGTGCGCTGCAGGGTCGCCTGGATGTTGAAACTGCAAGCAAGCGCGCTGAGGCGCTTCTCTCCGGGCAAAACGATGTGCAGACCCGTGAGGGGTTCGTCAGCTTCGTCGGAGCCGGACCAGGCGGTCAGGATCTGATGACCTTGCGCGCCCGGAAACTGCTCGATGAAGCTGACGTTGTCCTTTTCGACGCGTTGGTCGCCCCGGAGATCTTAGAACTTGCCCGCCGCGAAGCGCTGATGGTCAATGTAGGCAAGCGTTGCGGCAAGCATTCTCTGAAACAGCATGAGATTTGCGATCTCATCACACAACACGCCGGCGAGGGCCACCATGTGGTCCGCCTGAAAGGTGGCGATCCGGCGATCTTTGGCCGTCTTGCCGAAGAATTGGATGCCGTGAGCCGCGCCGGGCTTGCCTTCGAGGTCGTGCCCGGCGTTACCGCCGCCGCCGCCGCCAGCGCATCTGCCGCCGCACCGCTCACTGAGCGCGGTCATGCCCAGGAATTGCGGGTGATCACCGCGCACGGCGCTGATGGTGATGCCGACGTCGATTGGGCATCGCTTGCCCGCAGCGACAGCGCGATCGCCGTCTATATGGGCAAGCGCGCAGCTGCCGATGTGCAGCGCCAGCTTATCCTCAACGGCCGCGCTCCATCGACGCCGGTTGTGTTGGTGGAAAATGCCGGGCGCAGTGACGAACGCATCCATTCAACGAGCCTCGGAGCGCTCGCGAACACCGCCAAAACCACCGGCAAAGGTGCGCCGCTGATGATGTTGATCGGTGTCGTCTCTCGCCGAGCCGCCGCGCAGCGAACTTACTTGCAAGACCAGCCCACCAGTTCAGACCGAAAGGCCGCATGATGGCATCGCCCAAAACCAAGGACGCCCCCCGCATCCTCACCGCCAACGCGCTGCTGTCCGGCCGCACCGTCTATTGGAATGGAACAGCCTGGTGCCGCTCGGCCGACGAGGCACTTCGCGCGACCACGTCGCAAGAGATCGCTGAGCTGGAAGCGCGCGGCGCAGCCGAAGAGATGGTCAACATGGTGGTCGGTGCTTACCTCGTGCCGGTTTCCGAAGGCGGCACCATCGAACCCTTGGAACTGCGTGAACGCCGCCGCATCAGCGGCCCAAGCATTGGCTTGCCCGGCGCGGCTACGGCCTGAGGACTTCTATAATGTACACTTATGATGCCCATGATCAGGCGCTTGTTGACGCGCGTGCGCACGAATTTCGTGACCAGGTGGCGCGCCGCCTAGCTGGCCAGCTAACCGAGGACGAATTTAAGCCGCTGCGCCTGCAAAACGGCCTCTATCTGCAGCTGCACGCCTATATGCTGCGGGTCGCGATCCCCTATGGCGTTTTGTCGTCCGACCAGTTGCGCATGCTCGGGCATCTGGCCGACCGCTACGACCGCGGTTATGGCCATTTCACGACGCGTCATAACATCCAATACAACTGGACGAAGCTGGAAGATGTCGCCGACATGCTCGACCTTCTGGCCTCGGTCCAGATGCATGCCGTTCAGACCTCTGGCAATTGCATCCGTAATGTCACCACCGATGCCTATGCCGGTGTCGCCGCAGATGAGTATGTCGACCCCCGCCCGGTCTCGGAATTGCTGCGCCAATGGTCGACGCTGCATCCCGAGTTCGCGTTTTTGCCGCGCAAGTTCAAAATCGCCGTAACCGGCGCTGCCGAAGACCGCGCGGCGATGAAATTCCACGATATCGGTATCGCCGTGAAAGCAGGTGAGGGCGGCGACCCGCTGTTTGATATCTGGGTCGGCGGAGGGCAGGGCCGCACGCCGCGCGTTGCGGTGCTGTTTGAAGAGAATGTGTCGCTCGACGATCTGCTCCCAACGCTCGACGCGATGCTGCGAGTCTACAATCTGCACGGCCGCCGCGACAACAAGTACAAAGCCCGCATCAAGATCCTGGTCGCCGAGATGGGACTGGACGCCTACCGCGCCGAGGTTATCGCCGACATGGCAGCCCGTGACCGCGCCACCTTCGCTGATGCGCCGGCTGAATATGCGCGCATCGCCGCGCAGTTTGCTGAGGCGAGGCAACCGGCGCTCACGCCTGTCTTGGTGACCCGAGACGATCCAGGTTTTTCCGCGTGGCTCGATGAAAACGTCATGGCCCATCGGGTTGATGGCTACGCCGCCGTCACGATCTCGCTGAAAGCTGAAGGTGCCATTCCTGGCGATGCCACTGGCGAGCAGATGAAAGCGATCGCTGATTTGGCCGAGCGCCATTCCGCCTCAGAAATCCGCGTCACCCATCGCCAGAACCTGGTGCTGCCATGGGTGCCACAATCGGAGCTGCGCGCCGTCTACGAGGCTCTGGTGAAACTCGGCCTCGCCGAAGCGAATATTGGTCTGGCAAGCGACATCATCTCCTGTCCGGGCCTTGATTATTGTGCACTGGCGACCGCGCGCTCGATCCCAGTTGCACAACGTCTGTCGCAGGAGTTGCGGGCCCGTGAGAAGCGCGAAGATTTGCGCGGTATCACGGTGAACATTTCCGGCTGCATTAACGCTTGTGGTCACCATCACGCTGCCACCATCGGCATTTTGGGGCTGAACCGCGCCGAGCAGGAGAACTACCAGATCACGCTCGCCGGCCGCGCTGATGAGGGCGCGCAGGTCGGCACGATCCTTGGGCCAGGCTTCGATGCCGAAGCCCTGCCGGGCGCGATCCATCGCATTCTCGATACGTTCCAGGCCTTGCGTCAGAACGGCGAAAGTCTGGCCGATGTCTATGCCCGCGTTGGCAAAGACCCTTTCAAAGCCGCTGCCTACGAGCAGCTCGACCGCGCCGCTTAAAGCTTCAGAGATTGGATGGCCCCATGTGGATTTTCCACGCCAACGGAACCTTGGCGCAGATCGCCGATGCCCCCGCCGCGATCACGCTCGACCCGGAGGTCGCCGACAATGACGCGGTGCCCGCTGGCACGAACCAGCCGATAGCCATTAGCTTCAAAAGCTTCGCCGATGGGCGAGGGTTTTCGCTGGCGCGGCGCCTACGCGAAGCTCATGGTCCGTCCGTAACTCTCATCGCCACAGGCCATGTTTTGCCAGATCAGGCCCGACACGCCTTTCAGAGCGGATTCGATCAGATTTTGATCTCGGACAAGGAAATGGAGCGGTTTGGACGCCAAGCATGGGATGCTGCATTGCAAAATGCAGTCGGAACACTCTATCTCGGCGAAGCGTCCGGTGGTGGCATCTGGGCGCGACGTCACGCAGAAGCACCAAACGGCACGACACAGGCAGGCGCACGCTAATGCATCACGAAAAAGTCCTGGAAACGCACCACTACACCGACCGGCTGTTCTCGTTCAAAACAACGCGTCCGGCGTCCTTCCGCTTTCGCTCCGGCGAGTTCGCGATGCTGGGCCTCGAAGTCGACGGCAAGCCGCTGCTGCGCGCTTACTCCGTTGCCAGCCCAAGCTGGGACGACACGCTGGAGTTTTTCTCCATCAAGGTGCCCGGTGGCCCTCTGACTTCGCGTCTGCAGAACGTCAAAGAGGGTGATGAGATCATCCTCAACAAAAAGCCAACCGGCACGCTGGTGCTCGATGCTCTACGCCCGGGCAAAAATCTCTACCTGGTCTCCACCGGCACGGGCATCGCGCCTTTTGCCAGCCTGATCCGCGACCCGGAGACCTATGAGAAATTTGATCGCGTGATCCTCACCCATTCCTGCCGCACGGTGGCCGAGTTGGCCTATGGCTTCGATCTCATGAAGGCCATCGAAGAGGATGAGATGCTCAGCGAGATCGTCGATGGCAAGCTGACCCATTTCACCTCGGTGACCCGCGAAGACCACACGCATGTGGGTCGCATCACCAAGCTGATCGACGATGGCACACTGTTCGACACCGTTGGCGAGAAGCCTTGGGACCCGGAGACGGATCGCGTCATGATTTGCGGTTCCACCGCCATGACCAACGACGTGCGCGGTGCCAGTGAGCGCCATGGCTTGGCCGAGGGCTCCAACGCCCGCCCCGGTGACTATGTCATCGAAAAGGCCTTCGTCGGCTAAATCGCCTTTCTGAATTTTATTCGCCTACGCTGGGAACCATCTCAGTCGCTCTTCGTTTGCTGTTCGATAGACAATGGTTCGGGTGCCTCTTCTTCAATTGGGGCCTCGAACACAGCATAAGGAGAGATGATATGAGCAATGGTAAATTAATCGGTGCTGTTTTGGGCGTTGCAGCGCTTGCAGTTGTTGCCTACGGCGCGTTCTATTTTGTCGACGTTGAACAGACCCAGGAAGCGCGCATGCCGACCGTGGATGTTGAAGTCGAAGGTGGCCAGGCCCCTGAATTCGACGTTGAAACCGGCAGCGTTGACATCGGAACAAACACCCAGACGGTTGAAGTCCCTGATATCGAGGTGACAACCTCTGAGACGGAAGTGACGCTTCCGACCCTGGAAGTCGAGCCGGCACAGAACTAAGACTTCCCCGCTGACAAAATAAGCCGCTAGCCTTTGGGCTGGCGGCTTTTTTCAGGTTTGAGCAAGGCCAGCAGAGCGGCGTCCGCACGTGAGACAAAGGGTGCGGCTCGCGAAACCTGCCAGGTCGATCGCCGATCGGCTGCCAGTTCGGAGTCAAACAAGGCCGGATGGATGTAGCTGTTGCGCGCCACGGTCGGCGTGTTGCCAAGGCGGTCGGCGGCAGCTTGGCTCATCGCCTTGATGGTGGCGCCGCCGTTCTGTTGCTCGATATTGAGAGCCGCGGCGCTCGCATGCCAAAGCCGAAAACTCTTCGCCGTGAACGGATTAAGCCGCAGGCTTGCATCATCTGGATCGAGTGCGTGATCAGCGAGCCATTGACTGACATGACGCGGGCGCACCTTACGCCGGCCCTGGGGTGTGGAAACGGCAAACACATCCTCGTGGCCACGTGCGTTGCGTGCCTTCAAATGGTTGAGCAAATCAGGCTGGCGCAGGCGGACGAAACGCTCTTTTCCGCCCTTGGCGGTGAAGTGCAGGCTTGCGTGGGTCTCTGCCAGATCGACATGCTTGCCCTGCAGGCTGACCGCGCCGACCGTGCCATTGGCCTGTCGATTAGCACGTGATCCGACGCGCAGCGCCCCTTCATCGATGGCGAGGATACAGGCCGCCACCGAGCGTTCAAAGGCGTCGGTTTCAGGATTGCGTAAGGCGGCCACCGCGCTACGGCGGACGACTGGAAGTATGGCGCCAAAGGCCCAAAGCCCGTCGAACTTGTCGGTTTCGCGTTTTTCGCGGAACCAGGCCGCGTAAATCATCTGCTCTTTGCCTGACCCATCGACCGCCATTGCCTGAACCTTGCAGCGGCCGGAGACAGCGAAGAAAACCGGATTCCAGGCTGGCGGCACGGCAAGCGCATCAAGGCGCGCGACCAGTTTCTGTTCGGCCACCACGTCGCCGCGCTCGCTCCAGACATAGAGCACGGTCTTGTTTTTGATCTGCCGACGGATTGGAAAGCGCGTTGGATCGACGACAAGCATGGCGATGATCAGGCGTTGGGGCTGACGCTCGCCGAATAATCGATCGGCAGTGTGATCAGTTGTGGCGTGATGTCTCGTCGCGTGCGGGCAAGGGCTGATTGCAGGTCGGCCAGGGTTTCCACCCCGCGATGGCCCCAGCCGAAAGCCTTCGCCAGCGACGGCCAATCGGGCGACCCGAAGGACAAATCCGTGTGCTCGCCGCGGTCTGCATCCTGCTTCTTTTCGATCAACCCATAGCCGCCATCGACCCAAACCAGCACTGTCATGGCGACACCGAGCCGCGCTGCCGTTTCCATCTCCTGCACATTCATCAGAAAATCGCCATCGCCGCAGATCGCCAAGGTGCGGCCACCGCTCCGAAGCTCTGCCGCCGCGATGGCGCCGGGCAATGCCAGGCCCATGCCGGCAAGCCCGTTGGGGATGATCACCTGTCCGGGCGATTTGGCGGCCAACAACCGGGCGATGAACATTTTGTGCGTGCCGACGCCGGAAAGCACGACATCATCGGGCCGCAGATCGTCTTCAATCGCGCGCAAAACATGGGCTGGCAGGAGCGGTGCGGTCTCACCACCTTCGATCGTGGATCCGCGATCATCGCGCATCGCCTCGCGTGCGCGGACCATTGGTTTGGAAAGCGCCCATTTTTTGCCGTCCAACGCTTCGCTGAGCGCCTCCAATGTCTCGCCAAGCCTTCCTCGCAGAACGCCCTGGTTGGGCCAGCCGGCATCAGGATCGGGCGTTTGTTCGGCGATCGCCAGAACGGTGCGCTCCTTTTCGCCCGATAGCGTCTTGGGGCCGATTTCAACTGGATCGAGGCCCAGCGCGAGAACACAATCGCTGGCCGCCAGGGCCTGATCGACATGATCCTCAAAAGGCTGGCCCATGCTGAAGAGCATCAGCTCATCGCGCGGCTCCAGCAGTCCCTTGCCCATGAAGCTTGTGGCGAGCGGCAGATGATGCGCTTTGCAAAATGCTGCGACATCGCGCGCTGCACCGGCGCGAATTACCTCGGCACCTGCAACAACCAGCGGGATTTCCGCCGCGCGCAACGTCTTGGCCAGTTGCTGAACCGCGTCGTCGGTGGCTGGATCAACCTGGATGGATTTCAGCGCGATTGGGCTACCGTCGACAGGTTGTGCCGCAACATCCTCCGGCAGGCTGATGTGGACAGCGCCCGGCTTGGCAGAGTGCGCGATATGCACAGCATCCGCCACGGTTTGAGGGATATCGCTGCCCGCCGCGACAGTGCGGGTGAATAGCGTGACGGGTGCCATCAGTGCATCAAGATCGACCACCTGATGACTTTCGGAAAGGTTCAGGCGGTCGCGACTTGCTTGCCCGGTGATCGCCACCAGCGGGACATGGTCGAGCGTTGCATCGGCGAGCCCTGTGACCAGGTTGGTGGCGCCCGGGCCAAGCGTCGCTAGACAGCCGGCGGCACGTCCGGTCAACCGGCCATAGACCGACGCCATAAAGGCCGCGCCTTGCTCGTGGCGGGTTAGCACGAAGCGGATCGATGAGGCGTCAAGCGCCATCATCAGATCGGTGTTTTCTTCGCCGGGTATGCCGTAGATCACCTCGATGCCAGCGGCTTCCAGGCATTCGACAAGCAGGTCCGCGCCGTTTTGCTCGCCGGTCATCAGACGACACCATAGGCGGTGAGGGCACGGGCGACGCGGCGATAGCCGGCAACATTAGCGCCACGGCGATAGTTGATTTTGCCGTCCGAGCGTCCCTCATCGGCGATGGTGTCATGGATGCGCCGCATGATCATTTTCAGATCCTCATCGACCTCTTCGGCTGTGGAAAAGCGGCGATGAGCATCCTGGCTCATCTCAAGGCCGGAAATCGCAACGCCACCGGCATTGGCCGCTTTGCCCGGCGCATAAAGGACATCGGCGGCATCAACTTTGGCGGCGGCACCGGCCGTAAGCGGCATGTTTGCGCCTTCAGCGATGACCTTGGCGCCGGCATCAAGCGCAGCCTCAGCACCTTGCGCATCCATTTCGTTTTGGGTTGCGCAGGGCAGCACAATATCCGCCTCTTCGCCCCAGGGCAGGGCGCCTTCTTTGAATGTGAGGCCGAGAGGCTTCGGTGGATCGGAAACATCGCCCCCGGCAGCCTTCTGCGCGCGCACCCAATCAACAGCCTCCTGCGACAGGCCGTTTTCGGCGAGCAGCGTACCGGAGGTATCCGACAGGGTGATCACCTTGGCGCCGACCTCAATGGCTTTTTGCGCGGCATGGGTCGCCACATTGCCTTTGCCGGAGATCGCAACGCGCTTGCCGTCAATACTGTCGTCATGGGCGTGGAGCATGGTCTGCACGAAATAGATCAGGCCAAATCCGGTTGCCTGCACGCGCATCGCGCTGCCGCCAAAGGACTGGCCTTTACCGGTGAGCGCGCCGTGGAACTGACCGAAATGACGTTTGTAGGCGCCGAACAGATAGCCGATTTCGCGCGTGCCGACATTGATGTCGCCAGCCGGAACATCCCGGTCCGGACCGATATGGTGTGCCAACTCGGCCATGAAGGCTTGGCAAAACCGCATGATTTCGCGCTCGCTTCGCCCGCGCGGGTCGAGATCGGCGCCACCTTTCCCGCCACCAAGCGGCAGGCCGGTGAGCGCGTTTTTGAAAACCTGCTCAAAGCCGAGAAATTTCAGGATCGACGGACTAACGGTTGGGTGAAAGCGGATGCCGCCCTTGTAAGGACCGATGGCATTGCTGGTTTGCACGCGCCAGCCACGATTGATCTGCACCTCGCCTTCATCATCCTCCCAGACGACCCGGAAGGCGATGATCCTGTCCGGTTCGCTTAGCCGCTCCAAGACGCGAGCCTTGGCGAAATCGCTATGGGCTTTCTCGACCGTCAGGACATCGCCAGCGACCTCTTCGACCGCTTGCAAAAAGGCGTTTTGACCTTCATTGCGCGCGGTCACGCGTTCCATGAAGTCGTCAACAAGGGCTTGGCGCGCTGTCATCAGCCGCTCCTTTGGACTGTCTTGGGTAGATAGAATTCAGGGGCGTGGGCGCTCTAGTAGTCGCGCAAGGCGTCGATCAGTTCATCTTTGGACATGTCCCAACGACCCTCAATGTCGAGTTCCGTCGCACGTTCCACCAGTTCGTCCGTCGTCCACTGCTCATAGGGTGGCGCCTTGCCTCCCTTTTTCGATGGTGACTGATTGTCGCTGGCCTGCGCATTGGCGATGCGGGCCGCCTTCTCCTTGGATGCACCATCTTTGCGCAGCGCTTCATAGGTTTCATCATCTTTGATCGATGGTCCGTGATCTTTGGTCATGGGATGTCCTGTCAAAATGAAAAGTGGGAACGATGGTTCGATCGGCGTTCGGTTAGCCAAACGACTCGCCAAGTTCGTCGGCTTTGGTCGCCCCGCGCTCACCCATGGGCCGCGGCTCGCCGATGGTCGAATCGATGCGCGTTTGCGCCTCGATCTCGGCGTTGACTGCGGCACCGAGCAACACGACAAAGGCCGAGATCCAGAGCCAGAGCAGAAGGATGACCACGCCGGTCAGTGAGCCAAAACTTTGGTTGAAGTTGCCGAAATTGGCGACGAAGACGGCAAAGCCGATTGAGCTAACAAGCCAAACCAATGCGCCCGCCACCGATCCTATGGACAGCCATTGCCAGCGCGCTTGGCGGCGCGAGGGCCCGAAGCGGAAGAGCACGGCGAGCGCGATCAGAACGAACAGGATGAGCAGCGACCAGCCGGCGATCGAAACGCCTATTTCAACCAGGCTGTCCAATTGCAACAAGGAGAGTGTGACCGGCAGCAAAGCCGCCATGACGAAGCCGATCAACACGCCGACGATCAAAAGAACGGTGAGCCCGATCTTGAGCGCTGTCAGGTGCAAGAAACCGCGCTTCTCACGCTCATCATACACAATGTTCAGGCCGCCTATCATGCTGCCAACGCCCTTGGTCGCCGACCAAATGGCGAAACCCAAACCAAAAATCGCGAGCAGCCCCAAATCGTCTGAACTCGCGTTGGCGACCGATTGCGCTTGATCGGTGAGGATCGTGCGCGCGTCTTCGGGCATCAGTTGCACAACGTCGGCCAACTGGTCGGCGATGCGTTCAGGATCAAGGAACATGATGCCGCCCAACGCCACCAGCGCGGTGATGCCGGGTAAGAGGGCCAGCAGCACAAAAAAGGCTATGCCCGCGGCGATCAACGTCAGGTTTTCATCCCCGATCTTCGTCCATACCCGATAGCCAACGTCCTGCCATCCGCGAAGGGGAATGCCGGTCGGCATACGCGCATCGCGGCCGCGCGCCGGAGCATGCGGATCAGAGTTCGGATGATCGCCTGGGGCTTCAGCCGACACGGGCATCATGGGCACCTAAGGTTGTTACGATGAGCCCTTAACGCGCAAGTGGTTGCCTGGTTCCAGCATCATGTTTCACGAAGTTGAAACAACAGCGCGTTGATGGCTGCCATCAAGTCCTCTGGCTGGAAGGGCTTGACCACAATGGGCGTTTCTTTCAGCGCCTGCTGCAGGCTTAACTTCTCGGCAAAGCCGCTCACGAACAAAAAAGGGATGCCAAGCTCCTGCATGCGCAAGGCCAGATTTTCGGTGGTATCCGACCCCAGCGTGAAGTCGAGAACCGCCAAATCGATCGTTTCTGTCAAATGATGATCGGCGTCTTCAAGGGTCGTCGCCAGCCGAACCTTTTCGATCCCGTGCGCGAGCAGGATATCCTCGATATCCATTGCGATCATGGGGTTGTCTTCGACCAACAAAGCCGTGATTGATCGTGTCGTCTCGCCCTGGTGTTCCAATGCACATCCTCTTTCGAACCACAGGCCCTCCATACCGGTTTCCTCGGTAATTCCGCGGATGCTTGGAAGCACGATGAACACCGCCTCGCGATAACCTATGTTATGCGAGGCGGCGGAAAGATCAGAAATGAGTGATGGATCTACGGGTGGGCGGCAGGCTCGCAGTTAGGATGGTGCGCTGAGCTCACTATGGCTCTTAAGAACTTGGTCGCCGTCCTCCTGCTCAATCAGATAAGCCGGATCGTCGGAAGAAGCATTGCGGGTTACCTCGGTGCCTTTGATCGTCTTGGTCACATCGGATGTGTAGATCTCGACGACCTTGCCCGTGCCGGTACCTTGGCCCCAGTTCCATTCAACGCTGGTGCCTTCGCTGTACGATTTGGCCATTGGTTATGCCCTTTTCTGTTCTGCGGACCTAGATAAACCGGCGCTTTTCCTGGAGCGGAGGAACTTCGCGCGCTGCATATTCCAGCCCCTCCTTGTCGAGGATGCGCAGGATCGGTCGATTCCAGGCCAGGAGTTGTTCTTTTTCCATCTGTTTGAGCGTTCGACTGACATGCACGCTGGTCAGCCCAAGCGCGTCGGCCAGGTGCACCTGATTGAACGGCGTTTCCATCGATTGGTTGCCGGCAAGACCCACCTGCTGAGCGCGCGCGTAAAGCTGCAGCACCATGTAGGCGATCCGCTCCTTGGCGGACCGCTGGCCAAGGGAAACCAGATTGCCGTCGAGCAACTGCTCTTCGCGCGCCGCCATCCAGGTCATCGAAAAGGAGAGGTCGGGATAGTTGGAAAACACTTCCCAGAGCCGCTCACGGTCGAAGACACACAGCGTTGTCTCGGTCATCGAGGTGACCGTATGCTCCATTTCGCCAAGCACTGACATTTGCAGGCCGATGAAGTCGCCGGGCAGCGCGAAGTTCAGCACCTGACGGCGGCCATCATCTAAGCTTTTATGGCGAAACGCCCAGCCGCGCAGCACGGTATAAAGGTGCGGACTGCGCGCCCCTTCCAGCAAGATGTTGGTACCGGCGTCCAAACGCAGTTCGCCGATCTTGAACCGCTCGATGAACCGCAGCTCATCGGCCTTGAAATCCTGAAAGTTCGAATTGGCGCGAAACGGGCAATTGGCGCATGCGGTGCGCGCCGGACTGATGGGCCGCGAGGTGTTGTAGTCGGGAACGGTGGCTTCCAAGGTTCATGCCGCCTTCTGGTTAAGTTGATCGGCATGCCAGATTTGCAACGCAGTGATGGCGTTCGGGCCGATGCCGAGCGTTTCAAGGCTGGCGATTTGCCCCTCGACAGATGACCAATCATCGCCTTCGGTGAGGGCGCCCGGCGTGAAGAGCACCGGAATGCCGGCTGCCATCGCCGCGCGACCGCTGGCGACCGTGTCTTCGATGGCAACGCATTCGGTTGGCTCTAAATCCAATTGGGATAGGGCAAACCGATAGATCTCAGGATCCGGCTTGGCGTTCTTGGCGTCCGTGCCGCTTAAAATGAGATCGAACTGGGCTGCGTTGACGCCGACCGCCCCTTCGATCACTGCATCGACCACGCGCCGGTCGGTGCCTGAAGCAAAGCCAACCGCCAACCCCGCCTGGCCGGCCTGCTCCAGCAAATTGACCACGCCGGGGCGGGCTTCGACTCCGGCCCGCAAGGTCGATAAAAACAGCGACGTCTTTTTATTGTAGATCGCATCGACAAGCCCATCGTCGGCATCGACATTGGCATTGGCCAAAGCCTCGGCGATGCGGCGGCGGCCGCCTGGTTGCTGCAACAATCGTTGATAGGTGTCTTGATCCCAGAACAGGTCCACATCGAACTGGCGAAAAGCGGTGTTGAACGCCTCGCGTTGGCGCTCTGATGTTTCGACAACGGCGCCGATCGAACCAAACAATAGGGCACGTAAGGTCATGAAGGCCTCCTTGGTCATGTGAGTATCTAAGGGGCTGAACGCGCGCGTCCATGTTTCGTTCAATTGCGATCAAAAAGCTTGCAACGGCCGGCGGTTCTGCACGTAAGGTTGCCAAGGGTGGCTGCGTGCGTTTTCAGTTGGCCCGATTGCCAAGGAACTGAAAATTATGCCGCTGCACCTCTTCAAAACCTTGATCCGAGGGTATCTTTTTTGGCCGCTGGTGATGGTCGCGCTGGCGATGGTGCTGGCTGCAATTGCGGCCAACGGTGATGATCATCTGGCCGGTCAGGATGAGATCGCTGATGCCCTCAACGTCTTGCGGCTGAGCAATGATGATGCGCGCGCTGTTCTCTCGACCGTCGCGTCCGCGGCGATCACGGTCCTCAGCCTTGTCTACTCCATGACCCTGGTCGTGTTCACGCTGGCCGCCAGCGCGCTCGGCAACCGCATCATTCGTACTTTCGGTGACAACCGGCTTGGCCAAATCACGGCAGGTCTTCTGGCTGGCACTTTCATCTTTGCGCTGGCCACGCTTTATCTCGCCCCACCCGACCGGCCGCCGCTGATCTCGACCGCCGTGGCTGTCGTTTTGGCGATCGTGTCGGTCATCCTGTTGATCGCCTTCGTCAACAATGTTTCCCACCGCATCCAGATCGACAATGAACTGGCCCGTATCCAGCGCCTGCTCAGCCAATCAATCATCGATATGGCCGAGCGTCTCAATCGCAGCGCTTCAGCTGAAGGCCACCGCGCCGCAGAGGATGCCGTTCCGCATGCACTGAAATGGCGTGCGCCGAAAACCGGCTACATCACAGCGCTGGAATTCGAAAAGCTGACCGTTGCGATGAAACGGACCGACGCAATCTTGATCTTGCACGCCAAGGCCGGCGACTTCGTGCTCGAGGGGGATCAGTTGGCGACAGTGCGCGCGGCCGAAGATGCAAGCATGGCGGCAACCCTTCTCGGCACCAAGGCCCATCGGTTCGTTGACATCCGCGATGCGCGCGCGCCTGAAGGCGACGTCAAGTTCAATGTGCATCTGATTGTCGAGATCGCACTCCGCGCCCTGTCGCCCGGGATCAACGACGCCTACACGGCGGTTGCGGCCATCGATCAACTGTCGGCGTCCATCGTCACGCTCATGCAAACGACCACGGCGCAGGCCCGTCTGCGCGATGAAGACGGTTACGTTCGCGTCGTTGCCGACCTTTTGTCGGTGCGTGACATCATTGGGTCGGCAATCCATCCGATCCGACGTGCTGCTGCAGACAATGTGCTGGTGATGATCGCTCTGGCGCGGGCGTTGAAACGTCTGGCCGACCATTCCAATGTCGCTCATGGCCCACTGCTGCGCAAGCATATCCGGCTTTGCGTCAACTCCGCGCAGGATTGTCTCAGCGAGCGAGCGGACCGCGACGAAGTTGCCGAACTATTATGGGCAGCGTGGCGGGCAACCAAGCGGCTGCCCGCCTAACCGGTCTATTCGACACGAACAACGCCGAAATCGTTCAGGCCTTCAACCAGCTCCCGCCCTTCGCCGGCCACCGGGCTACGGCACGCCGTCTCGAAGCTACCAGATTCCAGCGTCGCGATGGTCAGCGTGCGCTCTTGGCCTGGGCCAAGCAGGAACCCATCCTGCATCTCGGCGACTGCGCCGGGCGCCATATCATTGCCCTCCAACACCATCTGCTCGATCAGCAATGGGTCAAGATTGATGACTGTCGAATTGATGCTGTTGTTGATCAGATGGAGCTCGACCACCGAGTTGCTTGGCAGGATCAGCGGGTCGGGCTCGCAGGTCACGGGGCTATGGTCGACGACTGCCAGCTCGACCGGCGCGATGCCTTCGATTGGCGTGCTGGACTGTGCAAGGGCCGGCGCGGCGAGGGCAGTCGATGCCAATGCAAGTGTCGCGGTCAATCGCGTTGCAATGGATGCCGAAGTCGCAAGCGTGGACATGTAAGTCTCCTTCAGAAGCGGTGTGAGGTGACCGCTTAACGTCAGATCTCTGCGATGGTTCCGACGAGACTGTCCACGCTCCCGCCGGCCGCTTTTTGTCCAACCAACTTTTTTGGAACGATCCGATGAAGCCCGCGTTTGCCGCTCGACCTACCAACATAGGAGGACGAGATGACTGGTTCATCGACGACAACAATGCCCATGAGCTCAACGAACATGGCCCGCCGCAACAACCCCCAACCGCAAAATGGTGGGACCCGGACCTCAGTGAGAGCCAGCGGCACTGTCACCAAAGACGGTGAGGACGCGCGCCAGGGCGAACGTAGCAGCCGCATGATCTATGTGCTGACCGCCAGCGTCTTGTTGCTTCTGATTGTCTACGCCCTGATCGGAGTATTCTCCGACACCGTTCTGGTCACTGACTTGAGCGCGCCAACTGCTGGCGATGCCGCCGTGCCTGGCCCGTCTGAAGCCCAGGAAACAATCATCACCGATCGCCAGTAGGTGAGCACCAATTCATTCTTCTCTGAAAGGAGACACCCATGACACTGTCTGTTTTGAAACCAGCACCTGAAACGTCGACGGCCAAGAACGGCATTGCCGACGACGCACGCCAGCAGATCGCCGAAAAACTGTCGTCAATTTTGGTCGACAATTATGTGCTGACGCTGAAATCGCATCTATATCATTGGAACATTGTGGGACCGACCTTCAAATCGATCCATGACCTGACCGAAGAGCATTACGAGGACCTGTTCCAGGCTTCGGACGACCTAGCCGAACGAGTTCGTGCCCTGGGTCACGTCGTTCCAGTCGGCGAGCACAGCCTTGAACTGTCGCTGACCGCTGCCTCACCTGGCACAGACTTGCCATCGGCAGAGACCATGATTTCCGATCTTGTCGATCAGCACGATTTGATCGCTGCTTCGATGCGCGACGTCGCTGAATTTGCCGGAGAGCACAAAGATCTGGTGACCGAGGACCTACTGACCGGCCGGATCGCCTTTCACGAAAAAGCCGCGTGGATGCTCCGCGCCATGCTTGGCCAATAAGCCAAGAGCCATAGGAGAGAAACATGATTGAAGTTGGCGGCCTGTTCGGCCTTTTCCTGCTCATCGGCGTGGTCTACGCCATCGTCAAAACCATCGGCTCGAGCGCCTCGACCGGGTCGAAGGTGCTTTGGATCCTGGCGCTGCTCCTGCTGCCGCTGATCGGCCTTCTTCTTTGGTTCTTCCTGGGGCCAAAGGCGAGCCGCAGCCTGGCCTAGGGGATCCTCATGGGACAATCCAAACCTATTGATCCGGCGGTCTCGATGGACGATCCGAGGTCAGTGTTCGAGACGCCAGACGCCGTCCTGGAAAGCGCACTGAGCGCCGATGAAAAATACGCCATCTTGACCAAGTGGAAAGAGGACGAGGAAGCCTTAGCCCGCGCTGCGTCCGAAGGCATGGCCGGCGGCGAGAACAGCATGGTTCGCCGCGTTGAAAAGGCTATCGATCAGATCGAACGCGAACGCCGCTAGCCTCTCATAGCTCCTAAGCAAACGCGCCTCTCACTGGAGGGGCGCGTTTTTGTTCGCGCGTTGCTGGAACCCTTCGCGCTGACATGCGTTGGGCACCCGAATGGCCGATCGCCATCCACCCGCGTGCTTCCAAATGCACCGGACACGAAATCACCAACGAGGAGGATTAGTATGGCTACCGCTACGCAAACCAAATCCACCACCAAATCGACCAACGGCCGCACCGCGGCCAAAGACCTTGTGGACCCAAAACTCATGTCAGACTTCGACGATCAATTAACCTCGCTGCGCGCGGACATCTCCGACCTGACCAAAACGGTCAAAGCGCTCGCCGACGATAGCAGTCGCCGCGCGCAAGACCGCGCAACCGAGATTGCCAGGGATGGCGCCGACAAGCTTCGCGAAACCGCTGAAACCGCGCGCGAACAGGCGCAGATTGCTGGCGATGATGCCTATGCCGCCGGCCGTGCTGCCGCGGCCCAAGTGCAGTCCAACGTTTCTCAGAATCCGTTTGCCGCCCTGGCCATCGCCGCGGGCATCGGATTCCTGGCCGGTGCACTGGCGAAACGCTGATGCTTGGGCTGATCCAAATGCTGATTGACCGCGAGGCGAAGCCCTTTGCCTACGCGGCCGCCGAGGCTGTCACCAAGCCGACGAAAAAAGCATTCGGTCGCGCGCTTTGGGCGGCTGGATTCACGCTCGGCGCGCTCGTTCTGGCCATTGCTGCCATTGGCGTTGGCACGGTGGCTCTGACCGCTCTGGCGCTCGATCTACTGCCAAGTGCGCAGATCGTATTGGGATGGTCATCGGGCGCACTGATTGTCGTGGCGGCGGTTTTGGCCCTTGTCGGTGTGGCAATCGCGAAAGCCATCTCGCCAAAGACGCTGGCGCGCGAAGGCCATCATGCCTTTCTGAATGAACGTCATCGCCAGGAGCGAGCCGCTGGCCCGGGTGCAACCGCACGCGATCCGGTTTCCAGCAGTTATGCGTTTGCGCGTGGCTTTTCCGACGGTCTCAAATACTGATCACATGAGCCGGGCGGCTGCTTCTCAATAGAAGCATTCGCCCGGCATTGTTATGGAGCATTTCAAACCGGCCGGGTCGAAATCCAGGTCGGTTTTTGCGTTCAGTGCCATCGCGATGGCCCGCTGCAAATAGCTGGTGCCAAAGCCAGTCTCATCCGGCGGCGAAACGTCCGGCCCGCCGGTTTCCGTCCACCGAAACACCACGTCCTCGCCCGCTTGCTCCCACACCGCCTCTACCGTTCCGCCATCGACGGAGAGCGCGCCGTATTTCAGCGCGTTGGAGACGAGCTCGTGCAGCGCCATGCCGAAATGCTGCGCGGCATCGCTGGTGAGCGTCAGTGGTGGTCCCTCGATCCGGAACGAGCCTTCGCGCGTCGAACCCGCCTGGCGTGCGTTGCGCTCAACGAGCTCGGCCATATCCGCGCCGCGCCAGTTTGAGCGCACAAGCAGATCGTGGCTTTGCGACATGGCCGACAGACGGGCGGCGAAGCTGTTCACGAAGGCTTCCTTGGTCGGCGCCTTGGCAGCGGTGCGCCGCGCCGTTGCCTGAATGACGGCGAGCAAGTTCTTCGTGCGATGGGTGATCTCGCGCATGGCGAGCCGCATCGCATCCTCGTGCTTTTTCAGATCCGACAAATCGATCGCTGTGCCGATAAGGCCGATAACCTCGCCGCGCGCCGAATAGCGCGGTTCCAGCTCCACATCGTAGCTCACCGTCCCACCGTTTTGGTCCGGAACATCGATACGGCCTGACCATTCATTGCCGGCAAGTGCGGTGTTGCGTTTGAGATCAACCAGGTCGCCGCCGGTTTCGCCAAACAGCTCCAGATCGCTTTTTCCAAGCGGCGTTTCCTCGAAGAAATCCGGCGGATTGGCCATGAAGGTGTAGCGCAGGTCGAGATCCTGTTCGAAGACCGTCACTTTTGATCCGTGAAGCGCCCGCCGAAGCCGTGTGTTCGCTTCGGTTAGATTGCGCCCATAGGCTTCGATTTGGATGGCCTGCATTCGGCTCGCGGTGATGTCAGCGACCGACAAATGAAAGCGCTTGTCTGGGCCATCGCCCGAGACGCCGGCGCGCAGTTTCAGATGGATGGGATTGCGGTTCGTATCGGCCAGCGTGTGTTCCAGGCTAGCCTCGCGGCCTTCACTGCTCTGCGCCCGGTGGGTGACGATCTGGGTGATAGGCAACAGTCCTTCCGGCCACACCTCTTTGATCGATCGGCCGATCGCTTCGCGATCGCTGACAACGGCATCGGGCATGTCCGGCAAAAGCGCGAAACGTTCGGCTGCAAAGCCAATGTTGCGCGCTTCTGAGATCGTGCCGGCCTCATCGAATGTCAGCAGGCATGTCGCGCTGTCGATCAGGGACTGCAGCAGGACGCGATCGTGCGTATCGTTTTCCATTGCGTAGGGATCGCTGTCCATCATCGCGCCTAAGTCTATTGCATCGGTATTCCCTTACGCTGAACCGGCGCCCTCGTTCCATATCCTTCAGAAAACAAAAGGACGTCTTTGACTGGCTTTGCGGAACGCAATGCGCCGTCCCGCGTTGGTCCACCAGATGCGCAACTCTGCGTATCGCAAGTTCAACACGAGTCGAGGAGGTTCAGAAAATGAACTGGGACCAGATCAAAGGTAAGTGGACGGAGTTTCAGGGCGCGGCCAAAGAAAAATGGGGCGAACTGACAGATGATGATTGGGCCGAGATCGACGGCCAGCGCGAGAAACTCGCAGGCAAGCTGCAAGCCAAATACGGCAAGACCAAAGAGCAGGCCGAGCGCGAAATCGATGAGATGGCGCACCGCTTCAATTAAAGCGTTCGCGACGATCCGATCGACCGGCTGATGTTCCAATCGGACACGCCCAAACCAGAAAAGCCCCGCTACGGCGCGTCCGTAGCGGGGCTGGCTTGCGTTGTGGTCAGTTTTATCGCCTTCGCTTTTTGAAGCGCGAGCACTGACGCCGGCGCCTCTAGCCATTTCGAGTTCAGCGCTCTCTGGCCCATTCTCGGCCACCTTCGGCGCCACTTTTCCCAACAGGATTGACCCATGGAAGACCTTGATCTTGAGGCCGTTGACGCAGACGTGTCGACGGCGGTTGAAACCGTCACGAATATGCTCAACGGCCTGATCGGCCTGCTGCCTTTGATCGTCATCGCCCTTCTGGTGTTGACGGTCTTTTACGTTGTAGCGCGGTTTGTGCGCTTTGGCGTGCAGCGTGTTGTGGGCCGCAAAGCAAACAAACATTCACTCGGCGTGGCGCTTGGCCGTCTGGCCTTTATCGCGATGGTTTTCGCTGGCGGGCTTGTCGCCATTTCGATCATCGCTCCGAGCATTGGCGCGGCGGAGCTTTTTCAATTGCTTGGCGTCGGCTCCGTTGCCATTGGCTTCGCCTTTCGCGACATCTTGCAGAATTTTCTTGCCGGCATTCTCATCCTCATCCGACAACCGTTCACCGAAGGCGACTGGATCCGCTACGAGGATTTTGAGGGGATCGTGGAAGAGATTTCCACCCGGTCGACCAAGATCAGCACCTTTGACAAACGCATGATCATCATCCCGAACGGCGAGATCTTCACAAACGCGGTGATGGTCATGACTGCCCAGCCCTATCTGCGCCGGGAGTATGATTTTGGCGTCGGCTATGACACCGATATCGATGAGGCGATCTCAACTATTCTCGATGCGGTCAAGGGTACTGAAAACGTGCTTGCCGACCCTGCGCCCGACGCCGGCCTTGTCGATCTGGCAGGTTCGTCGATCAATATTCGGGCACGGTGGTGGACCGATACAATGAAGTCCTATTCAACCAACTACGCGGTGATGAAAAACGTCAAAGAGGCACTTGACGCCAAGGGGATCGATATCCCGTTTCCCATTCGCACCCTGCAGTTTGACGAACCGCTACCGCTTGAAAGAGCCTAGTCAAACAAACCCCGGACGGCGCACCGTCCGGGGTTTTTTGTTCTAGACCGGTCTCAGACGGGGCGCCGGCTCTGTCAGCACGGTGTGCTTTAAAACTGATTGCGCGATGAGAAGCAGAGGCACAGCGAGCACCGCGCCGGCGATGCCCCAAAGGCCGAACAACAACACCAGCGCTATGATCAGCACCGCTGGTTCCAGTTTGACCTGGCTACCAACGATGGCAGGCGTGAGGAAGTTCGCTTCCATCGCGTTGAGGCTGAAGAAGGCGAGAGCAGGCAACAAAGCCTGGCCCGGTTCATCAAAGGTTACCAGACCGGCCCCAATTAACAGGATGATGAGCACACTTGGCCCGAGATAGGGTGCATAGTTGAGTGCGAACGCCAGTACGCCCCAGAGCAACGGGTTGGGCAGGCCTAATGCCCACATCGCCAGAGCCGTCCCGATGCCAAGCACCGCGTTGATGGCCGTCACTGTGATCAGATAGGTGCTGACCTGCTGCTCGGCGTCACGAAAGACATGGGCCGCTCGCAACCGCGTTCCCCGCGCCATGCAAAGGCGCAAAATCCCTGCGCGCAGGCGCATCCGGCTTTCCAAGAAAAAGAACAAGAGCGCGACGAAGACCACCAATTGGCCGAAAAAAACCGGCGTTTGCATGGCTACCAGACCGACGCCATTGCTGAAAATCGCGCTCAGCTGACCGCTCGACTCAACGGGATCGACGCCCATGGCTTCTTCCATCGCCTCGCCCGCCGATTGCAAGCGCCAGGTTAAGTCGCGGATCTCATCCAGCAGCGATTGCAATGCATTTCCGATACGCGGCAAATCGTTAGCCCAACTGGCGAACGATCCAGCGGTTAGCGCGACAAGACTGACAACGATAGCGATCAAGCTGACGACTTGCATGCCCGCGGCGACCCCACCCGGCAATCCCTTGGCCACCAAACGACCTTGAATCGGACCCATGATTAGGGCTGCGACCAGGGCGGCAACAACCGGCACGATATAGCCGGCGCCAAAATAAAGAACAGGAAGCAGTGCGCACCCAGCGACGATCGCTAGCAGCGTCCGAGAACCCATCAGGCCAGGTCGTTGACGGCCAGACGGTGCAACCTGTGACGGGCGAAGGGGAGCAAGGGAGCGCACAGTCTTGACCTAGTAGCCGCCAGTGAAAGCCATCGGTTCGGGCTTCGACTGGCTGTCACGTGCGAAGGAAACCTTCGCATTGTCGCCAACATTAACCTTGCGGCCTTCAGCAGCGGCACGGGCCATTTTGAAGCCGACAACGATGGGGTTGGGATCGCCGTCCCAAAACTCCGCCTCGTTCACCTCGACGCACAGAAGAATGATGCTGGGGTCTTCCGGGCCGTCGGGAAACCAAGCTTGGGCCGCCACCGACCAGAGATCGCGCTTGCGCGCCAGATCGTGCTCGACGCTTGCCTTGCCGCTGATCGAAACAAAATGCTGCTTGGACGGATCGGAAAAGGTGACGCAGACCCTTGGGTTCGCCTTGATCTCATCATCCTTCAGCCCGTTCTTGTGGGCGAGAAACCAAATGCGTTGCTCGTCGCGGCGCGGGTAGCCGGCCATTGGGCGCGCCCGCAACGGAGTAGGCCGCTCAGTCGCTATCTTGGTCACAAGCATAAAAGTATTGTGGTCGCCGAGCAGGTTCCACAGACGATCCTGCGCGTTTTCCCGAGGCGACCATCGATCGAACAATGACATATTGAACCTCATTTTAACGGTTATCCAACTGTCACAACGGGATCGCACGCCGATCGTTCCAAACGGCGTCGAAACCGGTTCGATCATGCTTAGCGAATCCTTAAAACGCCAACTCTAGTGGCGCCGTCGAGCGGAAGAACAGCGCCTGTGACACAGCCGCGCGGACCATGTCCGGATCATAGGGTTTGGTGATCAGGAAGGTCGGCTCCGGGCGCTCACCGGTCAGCAGGCGCTCGGGGAAAGAGGTGATGAAAATTACAGGCACATCGACATCGGCGAGGATCGATTTCACCGCATCGATGCCCGAAGACCCGTCCGCAAGTTGAATGTCGGCAAGCACCAGATCAGGCGTGTTGGCCCCTGCCGCCGCGATGGCCTGGCTTGCCGTGGTGGCCTGACCGCTGACCGCATGGCCAAGGTCTTCGACGATCTCGGCTAGGTCCATGGAAATGAGTGGCTCGTCTTCGATGATCAAAACATCGGCTTTGACGCTGTCAGTGATCTCGCTTATCGCCCGCTCGACCAGCAAGGCCACATCCATCGGCGTGCGGTCCATGATGACAGCCACATGGTCTTCGGAAAACTGCTCCAAGGATTTCAGAAGCAATGCCTGACGGTTTTCCGGTGCCATCCGCTCCAGCCGTTCCTGGGCGGTACGCTCAAACAGCGAGGCATCATCACCCTCTGCGGTTGGTGTGGACGAGGACGACCAGAGCGCATGGAACACGCGATAAAGTGCAACGCGGGGCGGCAGGTCGCCGTCAAACAAAGAACGGTCGGCGATCAAGGCCTCCAAGCAAGCGCGCACATAAGCATCGCCGGACTTTTGCGACCCAGTCAATGCTCGGGCGTACCGGCGCAGAAAGGGCAGGTGAGGGCGAATGGCTTCGCTGATCTTCGACATTGGGAGCTCCTGGCTTAAGGCAAGGCGTTTCGCTGCGACGGCGAAAGCGACATTATGTACCCAAATATGCCTGGTTACGGATATGGTTCCATTGTTTCCAAATTTTTTTGGAACTTTTTGTTTTTACCTGCGTTGAGCGTCCACCAAGGAAGGATAATTGAGCATGTCTGGAGACCAGCCGCGCCCTGAGTCCAAACCAAGTGAAACACACGAAAGCGATGATGAGGCCGACGTGAAAATTGATGGACAAAACGACGATTGGGTCGCGACAAGCTTAAAGCAGCTGTATCGGTCGACCGTGGAAGAAGGCATTCCTGACGACATGCTGGCGTTGCTCGACGCGCTGGACGACGAGGAAGACAATGCCGACCAGGATGGGCCACGCGATGGCGAAGCTTCCGACGAGGGGGTTTCCCGATGAGCGCTGCGGTCAAAAAGCAATTCATCGATGCCATCCCGGCTTTGCGGGCGTTCGCGCGCTCGCTTTGCGGCAATGCGGTGCGCGCCGACGATCTGGTCCAGGAAGCCTTGGCCAAGGCGCTGACCAAGATCGATTCCTTCCAAGAGGGGTCCAACGCGCAAGCTTGGCTGATCACTATCCTGCGCAACCAATATTTCTCTGAAGGCCGCAAGCGTCGCCGTGAGGTTGAAGATGGCGATGGCCATTTTGCCGCCACGCTTGTCACGCCTGGCCGCCAGCAGGACAATCTGGAAGTCAAAGACCTCATGTCCGCGTTGCAAATGATCGCCGATGAAAAGCGCGAGGCGCTGCTCCTGGTTACCGCCAGCGGTTACTCCTATGAAGAGGCCGCCGAGATCATGGATACCAAACCCGGCACTGTGAAAAGCCGGGTGTCGCGTGCGCGCGCTGAACTTGAAGAGCTAATGAATGGCTCGCACGAGCTCTCCGGTTCACCAAGCGTCCAGGCCCAATCGGCGCGCGAAATCTCCGACGCTTTCGATCGCGGAGCGGCTGCTTGAAAGGGTGAGGGCCAGTGAGCACCAAACCTCCGAAAAAAGTTGCCGAGGCCGCTGAAAAAGGTCTTGAGTTGCGTGCGAAGTTCGACCGTGGCGGCACCGATGTGGGTGTGGCCCGGGCGCGCGATTTGAAAAACCGGCGGCCCTGCTCGGATGAAACCATCGACCGAATGGTCAGCTATTTTGCCCGCCACGAGGTGGACAAACAGGCGGACGATTTCGGCAATGATGAAAACCCAAGTGCGGGGTACATCGCCTGGCTGTTGTGGGGCGGCGATGAGGGTCGCGCTTGGGCTGAAGACATCCAGTCGCAGCGCTAGGCAACAATAGGAGTGGTCGGACTGCCGAAAAAGGTGTCACAACGCCTGTCATGACAGTTCAACCGCTCATCGAAGCCGCGCGCGCTTACCCCGCCATGGAACGCCTGGTGCTTGGCGCCAAAGACTGCGTCTGGCTGGCATTTCGCATCTTTGATCCACAGACCCGGTTGCACAGCGAGGAAGCGCGCTCTCTGGGTCTGGAATGCTGGGCTGACATGGCCAGGTGGTCGTGCGCGCAAGGCGTGGAGTGGCGCATCCGGATCACCGATTTTGACGCCATTGGTGCGACCGATCTGCACGGACTTAGTCACCGCTCAGTCCAAGAGTTCCGTGAGGCCGCGCCGAAGAACTTGCAGGCGGTGGCCGCCCTGCATCCCCATGAATTGGGAAGCCTGCCGCGACTTGGCTTTTGGTGGCCGGCGCGCCATCGCGTGGCCTCCAAAATACACGCCATGAAGGCCGACGGCATGAGCCGTGAGGCGATCGCAGCGCGCTATCCTGGTCTGACCGACCGGTTGGTGGACAAAGGACCGGGCGATCCAGAAATCCGCCGTTGGCCCCCCTTCAGCCTGCACCCGATCGTCCACCACGAAAAGCTTATGATCGTCGATCGCGATCGCATGATCCTTGGCGGTTTGGACGTCAACGAACGACGGTTTGACGATTTGGACCATGACCAGCCGGCCGACCAGACCTGGCATGATGTGTCAGTCTTGATCGAAGACGAGCCCAACACGGTGCATGAGGCGACCCGTCATTTTGCCAATCTGTGGAACGATGTGCTCGGCACCCAGGATCACGACCAGGACCTGACCCCCGTCGAGAACCCAGTCGATCGCGAGGCGCATTCCGATACCGGGGAGGGAAAGCTAACTTTCATCCGCACCCTGTCCGCCAAGCGCGCCGGACCGATTGCGATCAGCCCGGAAGAGACAATCAAAGAGATCGAAGATGCTCATCTGGCGCTCATCGCTAACGCGCAAAGTCTGATCTATCTGGAAACCCAATATCTGCGCTCGCTCATCATAGCCGACGCGCTGCGCGCTAGGGCGCGTGAGAACCCTGATTTACGTTTGATCGCGCTCTTGCCGGCGGCGCCCGATGACGTCGCGTTTGAGAACAACACCGGGCCGGATGCGAAACACGGTACCTGGCTTCAGGCACGCGCCGTGGACAAGATTCTGGAGGGCTTTGGTGATCGCGCGCTGTTTCTAAGCCTTGTTGGCGCCAAGGCACCCGCCGACCCACCGGACAAGCCTGAGGATGGCGGACCCGATTTTGCCCATGTGGCACGGCAACCCATCATTTATGTCCATGCAAAGGTGATGATCGTTGATGGCCATTCAGCGATCGTTTCGTCCGCCAATCTCAACGGTCGTAGCATGCGCTGGGACACCGAAAGCGGCGTCGTGTGGCGTGACGCCGAACCCGTTTGCGCCTTTCAAGATGCGCTCTGGAAAGACCATTTCAAAACTCTGGAGCCGCCGCGTTTCCAGGCCGATTACGTCGCTGATGAGGTTTTTCGGCGTTTTCAAGCTGCCGCCGCGCCCGAGGCCGACACGTTTCTGATCGCGTATCCGCACCATCGTGCGAAACGCTTCGCCGCCTCGAAGTTTTATGTGCCGAACAATATGGTTTGATCGAATTTTCGCATCCTGACTGCAACCATCTATTGCGGAGAACGTTCTCCAGATACCCAAACGGATGAAAAGGAGAACGTCATGCTTGGTTGGGCACTCGCATTTCTGGTTATCGCAATTATTGCTGCTGTTCTTGGCTTTGGCGGCATCGCCGGCGCCGCAGCGTCGATTGCGCAGATCATTTTTGTCGTCGCGCTGGTTCTGCTGGCCGTCTCGGCCATCATGCACTTCGTCCGTGGGCGAAGCGTCTAGCTGCTTACAGCTTTACCGCGTGAAGATATCGAAGGAGGGTTCGCTCGCGAGCCCTCCTTTTTTGTGCCTTTGCCATCAAGGCGTTAGCCACTTCTCCAGATTTTCAGTCACGAATGCATCATCATTGAGCTCCGGGTAGTCCCGGTAAATGCGCTCGATCTCGTCCATCTGACCCGGCCCGAGCGTTTCGTCCGGGTTGAGACACCAGATTCCAGGCAGCAGGCCTTGGCGACGCAGCACTTCGTGGATGGCCGCGATGCAACCGGCAAAATCGTTGCGCACGTCGAAGAGCACACCGTTGGAGTCCGTCACACGGGCATCGAGGCCAAGCCATTCGCTGGTACTGCGACCCGCTTGATTGGTGTGGATTTCGTCTAGCAGTTCCACGGCGCGTTTGGTCCACACCGCCCAGTGGCCAAGCAGCCCGCCCTTGATGCGCACTTTCACCGCCTGCCCGTCGCGAGGGATGGCGAACTCGGTCAGCAGATCAGCGACGATGTGATCATCATTGCCGGTGTAAAGCGTGATCCGCTCCTCGGCGCGCGCATCCACCACTGCCCGAACCACATCGAGCGTCTTGTAGCGGTTGAACGGCGCAATCTTGATCGCGACAACATTTTCGATCTCGGCAAACCGCCGCCAGAACTCATAACGCAGCGTTTGGCCGCCGACGGCGGGTTGGAGATAAAACCCGACCAGCGGCATCACCCGAGCTACCGCTTCGCAATGGGCGATGAGTTCATCTTCGCTGGCCTCTTTCAGTGCTGCGAGGCTCAAAAGCACCGCATGATAGCCGAGGTCGCGCGCAAGTTCTGCCTCCTCCACCGCCTGGTCCGTTTTGCCGATGGCCCCGGCAACCATAAACGGCTCGTTTGGATGGGCATTTGCCTCCTCGGCGGCCAGTTCCAGCACCGGGCGCAGCAGGCCATGGTCGCGAATTTCGAACTGGGTCGTGTGCACACCCACTGCAAGCCCTATAGAACCGGCATCCAAATAATAGCGCGACAACGCGCGTTGATGGCATTCGCTGAGTTGCCGATTGGCGTCCAGCGCCAGTGGATGAGCCGGAATGACGCCACCACGTCGAAGTTTGTCCCAAGCTGTGCTGTTGATCATGGCTGGCTCCGTCAAGTCACACGCGAAGTGCGCAGATAGCCAAGCACGACCTCGACGATGTGCGCGCGCCGCAGGGCAAAACACGCCTTGGCGTCAGGCAGGTCGAAGATCACCGACAGCGTGGCGCGGTTGGAGGTGAAGAAATAGGCCAAGCTTGCGATCGTGATGTAAAGCTGTACCGGATCGACCCCATTGCGGAAATCGCCGCTCGCCACTCCAGCCTGCAAGATGGTTGCAATGGTATCGACCAGCGGTGTGTTGAGTTGCCGAGCTTCATCCGACGCCTTCAGATGTTCCGCGCCGTGCATGTTTTCGTCATTGATCAGTTTGATGAAGCTTGGATTGTCGCGCACATAATCGAACGAAAACTCAACCAGCTTTTGCATTGCGGCCATAGGTTGAAGATCATCAAGCTCAAGCTTCTGTTCGGCAGCACGGATCTTGGCGTAGGTCTGTTCCAAGACGGCGGTAAACAGATCGTCCTTGCTGGCAAAATAGTGATAGAGCAGCGCCTGGTTGCAGCCGGCCAGATCAGCGATTGCCGCCATCCGCGTGCCCTCCAGCCCTCTGGTCGCGAAGACCGTCTCGGCGGCATCCAAGATGCGCTGGCGGCTCTTGGCCGCGTTGCGCGTTGCGGGAGCGTCTCGAACCTCAGTAAGCGCCATCGCGCACCTCAAAATGGGTTGGTTTGCCAAGCGTTTTGCCGCCGCGCTGCAGCCAGTCGGCCACCCAGCCGATCATGGTTTCGGTCGAAACACCGGGTTCGCCGTAAAGCTCTTGCTGCTTGGTCGTGTCGACGATCCAGGCTTGCGACTGTTCCTCGCCGGCAAAGATCGGTTCCTTGCCAAAATGTTTGCCGAACGCATGCGCCATCGCGCGCACGCTTTCCACTTTCGGCCCGGAAAGATTGAGTGGAACGGCCGGATTGTCGGCCAAAGCCAAGGTGCGCAAGGCGATATCATTGGCATCGCGCTGCCAGATGATGTTGCAGTGTCCGCTATCGACCTGAACCGGCTCGCCTGCCAGCACGGAGCGACCGATATCGTGCAGCACGCCATAACGCAGATCGATGGCGTAGGAGAGGCGCAGCAGCGAGACCTTGGTGCCGTATACATTGGCGAAGTGTTCAAACAAGCGCTCGCGGCCGATGCAGGAATTGGCATATTCGCCAGGCGGCGTTAGCGGATCGCCCTCTTTTGCGCCGGGGTCGGTCACATCGGCGAATGCGTAGACGCAGGCTGTTGAAAAGACCGCAATTCGCGAGTCTTTGAAAGCTTGCGCGACGATTGCAGGAACATGAACATTCATCGCCCAGGTCAGCGGTTGGTTGCCCTCAGATCCGAATTTGCGCCCGGCCATGAAGACGACATTGGTGGTTTTTTCCAACCCGTTGACAGCCGTCTCGTTGAGCAGGTCGCAGGCCACCGTTTCAATGCCCTGAGACTCAAGCTCCGATCGCACTTTGGGGTCGGAAAACCGTGCAACGCCGATAACCCGTTTGCTCGGCGCGGCGCGCTTCGCCATCCGCGCCAAGGTAGGCCCCATTTTGCCGCCAACACCCAAAATGGTGATGTCGCCATCAAGCCCGGCCAGCGTTTCGGCAAGCGCATCGCTCGGCGTGGACAGCATGTTATCGAGCATGGCCTCATCGGCAATGGCGGTTGGGTGGGGAGTCATGATCGTCTCCTTGATTGAGCATCGCGCCTCATGAGCCGGCCTCCGAAAGGCCAAGACTGTTGAAGTCCCACGCATCGGCCGGCGTCATGGCGTTGATGTCTGGCACACACATCGTTCCAAACCCTGGCCCGTTCGCCGTGTGGGCCGACAACGCGCCCGATTGCGTGCGCAGCCGCACCGCTTCGCCGTCGCGTTGATAAAGATCTGGGTGTGCCTCCAAAGCGGTGTCAGCTTCGCGCTCGGTCAGATGGCTAAGGCCGGCGAAGTAATGGTGGGCGTTGCGCTCACCATGGGCGATGCCAAGGGCTGCAATCAGCGCAAGATCGGCATTGATGGAAAGAACGGGCATGCAGGTCAGATCTTCGGCGGACTGGAAATAGGTGCCGGGACCTGCCGCTTGGTTGTGGTGTTCGGCGAGCATAGCATTGAGCAGCGAGCGGAAAACGCCCTTGCAGTTTTTGTGGCTAACGCCGCGATAACCAAGCGTGATGGCCTCGTGGAAAGCCGTCGTCTTGCCATCGGCTTCATCGATCAAAAGCGGCACCCCAATGGCATCGAACGCTGCCTGATCAGGCGGGTTTTCAAAGGTCGTGCGGCGGTCGAGCGGCTGCTCGATGAACAACGCATCATCGAGCATCTTAGAGACTACAGATGAGGATCGCAGGCGGCTTGTGAAGTCGGCGAAGTCAGCAAGGCTTTGAAACTGCTCATTGCCATCGAGCGTGAAGGCGATGCGCCGCCCCGTGTTGGCCATGACGGCGCCGATCTGTTCCAGGCGCGCGCAATCGGCGTCCACGTCGCCGCCGAGTTTGATCTTCAAATAAGAAAGCTGGTCGTGCGCCAGATAGTCTTCCAGCGTTTCCGGCAAACCGTCACTGGGGCGATTGTCCGGGTCAAGGTCGGCTGCCGTGATTGGATCGACCATGCCGACCGTGTGTCGTAGCGCTACCTCGTCAAGCGGTGCCGTCGGCATTGCATCAGCGACGGTCATGCTGCCCAGTTCAGGAAAAATCGCGGCCGGCTGAAACCCCAGTGACGATCCCCGCAGCAGGTCGAATGTGGTTAGCCCGTGCGCCCGCGCCACCCCATCCATCATCGCTCGTTCAACCATCGCCACACCGAACGAGGCGCCGAGATCGTTGAAGCCTACGCTGAGGGCGTGGGCGTGCACGGCCTTATCCAGGGCCCGCCAATGATCGAAAATGGTGCCGTTACCGAGTTGCGTGGCGGCATCCACCGCGGCGTTCAGCGTATCGAGCAGGTCATGGATGTTGTCGCGCGGCGTTTTCTCCGGCCGCTTGTCGAACCATTTGTAGGCGAGCAGCTCCGAGGCGTAGCCGGTGACCACTTGCCCATCCACCAGCATCTCAAGCGCCAGCGTCGAGCTGGCGATCGCTTCGATGGTCACAGCGCCAAAGCGAAACGGCATGCGCGCTTTGGCATTGGTGATGCCGATGCGCCCTTTCAGCGCTTTGACGTTGGCCGCTGATCCGCTCATGGCGTGCACTCGTGCAGCGCTTCGCAGAGGCCTTCGACATAGCCGGCGGCAAGCGCCGCAGCGGCGGGGCCATCGGGGTGGTAGTCGAAGGGCTCGATACCGATCAGGCCGTCGTAACCATGGTTGGCGAGCACCCGAACGATCGGCATGAAGCAATGCTCGCCTTGGCCGGGGCCACGCCGATTGGACTCATTGAAATGCACATGCCGGATCATGCCGCTTGGCAGCTCTCGATCGAGGATTTTGGCCGGTGACTTGCTTTCTCCGCCCCAGGCCGCCGACGTATCGAGCATGGTCGCCAAGCCCTTGGACCCGGATCGAGTTACCAGGTCCTTTGCCTGCGCCACCGTGTTGACGAAATCGGTCAGCGCAGGTGCCAGCGGTTCCAGACAATAGGTGATGCCTGCTGCGTGCGCCGCATCGCCAGCTGCCGTCAGATGACCAAGGGCCACCTCCTCAGCGGCTTCCAGGCTTCCGGCGTGATGGATCGGTCGTTGGTCAGGCGATCCGTGAACCAGGACTTTGCCACCGAGATCGTGACACAGCTCGACAAGGCCGAGCATGTGATCGCGTGTCTTCGACTGAACCGCTTTGTCTGTGCTGGTCAAAGAGATGCCATCGGGCACGTTCATGAGCCAGTGCAGTCCGGTGATGATGATGCCGTGATCGGCGGCGTGGCCTCGCAGGCGTTGCCGCTCGCTCTTTGGCAGCTTGCAGGGATCATCAGACAGCGTGAACGGTGCAACCTCCAGACCGACATAACCGAGACCAGCCGCAAGCCGGCATTGCTCGGCGAAGTCGAGCTCCCGGATCACTTCGTTACAGAGCGTCAGTTGCATGGGCTATCCCGGCAGTTGAATGAGGAAGATTTCGGAAAACACCGCCCAGATCACCAGGCTCGCGACCAAGGCGAGAACGGCGGCGCCGATGATTGTTTTGGCAAGCGATGAGCGGCGATCTTCGCGCATCAGTTCAACGCCAACCGTGAAGGCGAAAATGAAGGCGGCGGTCGCCGGCACAAAGGGCAGTTTGCCAAACAGCGCGAAGCCGTAAACGAGCAGCGCACCCAGCGTGAACAGCGTGCGCCGAATGGCCTGTGGCGACCAGCTGGTGATCGAGAGCCGTCCGTCACTGCTTTGGCGGCGGGCGCCGCGCACCGTCAGAATGAGCCCCAGGACCAGAATGATCGCGCCGAGCAGGCCTGGCGCGATGCCCGGCACCGTCAACGGATCAGCGGAGCGATGTTCAAAACGCGGCATGGCGAGCGCGCCGATCAGAATGGCTGACCCAAGGGCTGTCACGACCAGGCCGAGGACCATGTCGGTGCGGTGCGACGGGGCGTCTGCAGTTGGAGTCGGGTTTGGCTCGCTCATACCGCAATCCTATCAATCGGGACGAAACGGGTGGCGGCAATCTCGCGGGCTGTCGGGATCGCGGCGAGCACCCGCGCGATCTCCAGGGCGCCGTCATGCAGGGACACGAGAGGCGGTTCTTTGCCATCAATGGCGGCGAGAAAGCGTTGGGCACTGGCGGCAAGCAGATGGTCCGGCGTCGCACCGGGAAACACCTCGCTCCAAGAACGCGAGGGCACGACCTCAATCGTCGTTTCAGTTTGGTCGAACCGGACGGCCTGGAAGGTCAACCGGTTGGCGTTGAAATCTAGCGTCAGGCACCCGCGATCGCCGACCAGTTTCAGCACCTTGTCGGTCATGGCGCCGGGAACGAAGGCGTCGATGCCATCGCCGGGCATCAGCATGCCAAGCGACAGCCGTCCGCAAATGCCATTGGCGTGCTGAGTGCAAAGCATCATATCATCGGCGCATTGAGGCGAGGGCAGTGTGACCGCATGGGCCCCCACCCGCGTGATGCTGGCGCCTGCGAACAGCTGCATCAGATCCAAAAAATGCACGCCGTCATTTTCTTCCAGGCCGACGGCGAGATGCCGCCGTTTCCAGCCGCAGAACCGACCTTCCATCAGCGCAAGATGGCCAATTTCTCCGGCCTCCAGCACCTCAAGGGCTCGCATCGTCATGGGGTGGGCCCGCAGCACCAGATTGACTTGCACCACGCATCCGCTGCGCGAGCGCGCTTCGACCAAAGCGTGCGCTTCCTCAAGCGTCGCAACGGCAGGCTTTTCCAATAGGACCGGTTTGCCGGCGGCAAGTGCCTGTTCGGCGAGCGCAAGATGGGTGTCCGGCGGTGTGACGATGGCGACGCAATCGGCACGCGCCAACAGGTCGTCCATGCCGGCGGCAATATCGGCGGCGTCGACTCCGGCTTCCTTGGCCCGTCCACGCGCGTCCTCACTCGGGTCGCACACAATCACGCGGGCCCCGAGCCGCGACCAGGCGGCGTGGTGGCGGGCCCCAAAGGCGCCATACCCGCACAGAAGAACCGTTGTCATGGCCGCTGGCGCACTCATTCACTCACTCTCTTTGATCGGTTGAACAGCTGTTGATGGGCGCTGGCGATCGCGCGTCGAACCCCGGGCAAAGCAAGCAGGATGGAGAGCAGGACCAGCCCTGCGATCACCGCGCTGATGGGCCGGGTGACGAAGTCGAGCGGATCGCCTTGGCTGAGCGCAAGGCTGCGGCGCAGGTTGGAATCCAGGATTGGTCCGAGCACGACGCCCAGGATCATCGGCGCGACAGGAAAGCCCGTCTCGCGCATCAGGAAGCCCAGAATGCCGAAGCAGATCATCACGCCCACATCAAAGGGACGCGAGGCGATGGCAAACGCGCCGACCACGCAGAGCACGAAGATGACGCCCATCAGCCATTCACGCCGCACTTTGAGGATCATCAGCAAAGGCCGCGTCATCAAAAGACCGAGAACCAGCATTGCAAGGCTGGCCCAGAAAACCATGGCGACGATGGAGTAGAAAAAATCGGGTTGCGTGATCATGATCAGCGGGCCTGGGCGAAGCCCATGGATCACCATCGCGGCCAGCAGCACGGCAGCGGGCGCTGAGCCCGGAATGGCCAAGGTCAGAACTGGCACAAACGCGCCTGGCACGGCGGCATTGTTGCCGGTTTCGGCCGCCAGCAACCCTTCCACCGAGCCTTTGCCGATCTTTTCAGGGGTCTTCGAGGCGCGCCGCGCGGCGGCCAATGACACCCAGGCGCCCATATCTTCGCCGACACCGGGAACGACTCCCATAAACGTGCCGATCAGGCCGGAGCGCATCCAGGTCTTGGTGTATTTGGTGAACGCAAAGAAGGACGCACGCGAGGTGCGCGCCACATGCTCCACCATCTCGCTGGCCCGGTTGCGCATCACCGAAAGCACTTCAGCGCAACCAAACGCGCCGACCAGCACCGGCAGCAGGCCAAGCCCGCCTTCCAAATCCTGCCAGCCATAGGTGTAGCGCGAATAGGCGTGGATGCTTTCCTGGCCAACCATCGCGACCGCCAGGCCAAAGAACCCAGCGATCCAGCCTTTCAGCGGGTCGCCCATGGCGGTCAGCTGGCCGCAGATCACGATGCCGAAAATGGCGAGCCAGAAGAACTCAAAGCTGGTGAACTCCAGCGCGAACTCAGCAAGCAGCGGCGCAATCATCGCCAAGCCAATCATGCCAACCACGGTGCCCAGAAACGAGCCGATGGTGGCGATCACCATTGCATCGCCCGCCTTGCCCTGAACGGCCAATTGGTGGCCGTCGAGTGCCGTGGCTGCGTTGGCGGGTGTTCCAGGAATGTTGAGCAGAATGGCCGAGCGGCTGCCGCCATAAATCGCGCCGATATAGACGCAAACGAGCACCAGGATCGCCACATCCTGCGCCATGGTGAAGGTGAGGGTGGCCACCAGCGCGACGCCGAGCGTCGCCGTCAGCCCCGGGATCATGCCGACTACGATGCCCAGGAACGTTGCACCGAAGACGTAAAGCATTTGGGGCGATGCCCCGATTGCCAGGGCAGCCGACAAGAACTGGCTGACACCGTCCATGGCGCGCGCATTACTCCGTCAAAAAAATAGGGGCGGTTGGTCGAGCCCACGCAACACGTCGCCGCTCGAAAGAGCGGCCCGGCATCGCGCGAAACGAGCCGGGCCGCCAAGTTTGGTCAGGGATTAGGGGCGCGGAATGCCGAAGTCTTCCGGGCTGTTTTCAGCGGTGCCGCCATCATATTGCTGCCAGGCATTGATGCTGAGCATCGGCATCGCCGCTTCCTGGGCTGCGTCACCGTAGGACGGGTCAAACAGCGCGCCGCGTTCTGCCGCGAATGCCTGCATCGCCTCAGAACTCATGATGGTGTTTTCCCAAACGGCATCCATCGTATCGAGCACATCCTGCGGAGCGTCGGCGGGGATCCAAATGCCAAAATAATTGTTGGCGCTTTGAACATCGGGAAGCCATTCAGTGACTGGCGGCACGGTGCCGTAGCCATCAAGTTCCAGCGGCGAGGACGCGATCACCGCCAGTGGGCGCAGTCGTTCGGCGCGGATCATGTCCACCTGTTCTGTGGCGGTTTGCGAGGTGAAGTCGGTCTCGCCTGCCACCGTCGCGATCACCGCTGGATTGCCGCCTTCATAGACAATCTGGCGGTAGTTGATCTCAGCGGCTCCTTCGATCGCGCCCATGGCGATGGCACCGGCCGACGTCAGGCCGGCGGTGGCAACCGTGAGTGGCTCGTCAGAGGTTTGCAGCGCTTCCAGCAACTGGCCAAAGTCTTCGATGTCGCTGTCAGCTGGGACCGAGATCAAGCCAGGGTTGGCCACATGCAGGTAAAGCCGCCAGTCGGGCAGCGTTGCGTCGAGCATGCCAAGAACCGGATAGGCGCCAAGGTCTGCCGCCGCGCCAGCGGCCCACATCATACCGTCATGGGGCGCATCCCAAACCGAACGCGTACCGACGGAACCGGACGCACCAGGCTGGTTGATGATCACCACGTTTTGCCCAAGCGCTTCGGTGAGTTCACCGGCCAGCACGCGGGTCACCGTGTCGGTGGAACCGCCAGCCGACCAGGGCACGACGATGGAAACAGGTCCATCCGGTTGCCATTCAGCTTGGGCGACAGGCGCGCTGACAACCATGGCGGACACGGCCGCGACGGCACCTAAAAAACGGTATGTTGTGTTCATGACGTTCCCCTTTTTCTAACTAAGTGGTTAGTTAATTAGCGAGGATGTTCGAGGTGTAGGTTCCTGTCAATGGACAGAAAGCGCGAAGCATCGAACAGCCTCTGCTGCCTGCCCGAATGGCAGGAAGGTCACAGCGGCGTTCTTCTTGCCGTTTCGTGACGCCAAGTGATTGGGAACGATGCGTAAAGGTTGTAAGTTGATACTGGTGCGATAAAGCCAGGAGCGCGCTTTCGGCTTGTGCTTTCACCTGCGCAAAAGCTGATTCAGATGGGCATATGCGCAGGGATTGGCGCCAGATCGGCGTGTTTAGGGACGAGAAGTCATTCAGTTGGGTCAGACACCTTTATCGTGAACGCGTATAGGCGGCTTGTTCGCACCCCTTTCTCTAAGATCGGCCTCGTCTGGTCGCTTGCAATGCTCCTAGGCGCGATCCCGCTGGTCTCGGCCGGGCAGGCCCAGGCGTTTGAGCTGTTTGGCGTGCAGCTGTTCGGTGCTGCCGATGACGAGGATGCCGCCGAGTTCAGCATTGGTGTGCCGCTGCCCTATGAGGTCGAAGTCACAATCGCTGCTGATGTATCCGGCGAGGCTGACCTCGATGAGAATGCATTGCGCTCGGCCTCAGCCCTTTGGCGTGGCCGCGACGACCCAGCCCTCGGGTCTTCAGGTCTGCTCGCCGACGCCCGTGGCGATTATCGCCGCATTTTGGGTGCGCTCTACGCGCAAGGCCATTATGGCGGCACCATCTCGATCCGTGTGAACGGCCAGGAAGCGGCGACCATCGAGCCCGATGCTGATTTGAGCGCCCCGGCCATGGTGGCGATCCGTGTCGATCCCGGTCCGCTCTACCGATTTGGCAATCTGCAGATCGTCAACGCTGCACCGGCGACCTCCGATCCGCGCGATGAAGTGCCGACTCTCTTGGAAATCGGGTTCGTTCCGGGCGCGCCCGCCCGATCCGGCGTGATCCGCCAGGCCGAGCAAGCCGCGATTCAAGCCTGGCGTGAGCAGGGACATGCTCTGGCCGAACGCGGCGATCGCTCCGTTGAAGCCGATCACCGCACGCGCACCGTCGATGTCGTGCTCACCTTGGCGCCCGATGGCCGCGCGACCTATGGCGCGCTGACGGTAGAAGGCGCGGAGCGGATGGACCCTGAGTTCATCGCTTACATGGCCGATCTGCCGCCAGGCCAAGAGTATGACCCCGATGACATCGACGAAGCCAATGCCCGGCTCACGGCGCTTGAAGTATTCCGCTCTGTGCGCATCGAGCAGGCCGCAGCTTTAGCGACCGATGGCAGCCTGCCGCAGACCATCTTCGTGCAGGAAATGCCGCTGCGCCGCATCGGTGCCGGCGGCAGCGTTTCCTCCGTCGATGGCCTCGGCCTGGAAGCCTATTGGCTGCATCGCAACCTGTTTGGCCGGGCCGAAAGATTGCGGCTCGATGGGCGCATCTCGGGCATCAACAGCGCCGACCCGGAAGACTTCACCTATCGCTTGGGCGCGGCTTTCACCAAGCCTGGCGTCATCACGCCCGATACGCGCCTGATCGCCGCCTTGGAGGCCGAGCGCGAAGTTCTGGAAGCCTACGACCGAACGTCGATCTCTGGCGAACTGGGGCTGGAACACCCATTCACGCCAGAACTCACCGGACGTTTCGCCATCGAAGGCCGCCACGCCCACTTCGACGATGCGGTTTTTGGCCAGCGCGAGTTCACCAGTGCGGGCTTCGAAGCGCGCTTGACCTATGACAGTCGCGACATGCCGACGGACGCCACGTCCGGCTTCTTCATGGAAGGGGCGGTTGAGCCGTTCTACGAGTTTTCGCGCGGCAATCCTGGCGTGGTGGTGTCGGCCGAAGGTCGCGCCTATCAATCCTTGGGCTTCGATGACCGTTTGGTCTTGGCGGGCCGATTGAAAGTTGCTTCGCTTGTCGGCCCGTCGATTGCCGATACGGCACCGGATCGGCTGTTCCTGGCGGGCGGTGGTGGATCGGTGCGTGGCTATGAGTACCGCAATATCGGCGTCACCCAGCCAGGCGGGCAGATCACCGCCGGGCGGTTCCTGATGGAAGGATCGGCCGAGTTGCGCGCCCGGGTCACCGACACACTTGGCGTGGTGGCCTTTGCTGATTTCGGTCACGTTGCCGACGACAGCCTGTCGGACTTCGATGAAGACATTCGCGTCGGCGTTGGCGGCGGCATCCGCTATCTGACGCCGCTTGGCCCCATCCGCCTCGACGTCGCAACCCCGCTCGATCCTCGCGCCGGTGATCCGGATGTCGCCGTCTATCTCGGCATAGGGCAGGCGTTCTGATGGCCCGCCGCCTCTCCCTTTTCGCGGTTCTTGCGGTGCTGGCGCTCAGCGCTGCTTTCCTCGCTTTGCCGGTGCGCGGGCAGAACGATGAGGCGCAGGAGCGCTCGCGCTTTCTGACCTTTGTCGAGGAGCAACTCTCTGCGCCCGGTCGCGAGATCCGCATCACCGGCATCGATGGCGCGCTGTCCTCCAATGCCTCTATTGCTGAGATCACCATCGCCGACGAGGAGGGCGTTTGGCTGCGGCTCACCGATGCGCAAATCGTTTGGGATCGCTCGGCGCTTTTCCGCGCCCGCCTCGATATTGAAAGCCTGTCGGCGGAAACCATCGACTGGCCGCGCATGCCGCTTCCGCAGGATCGCCCGCCATCGCCGGAAGCCACGGCCCTTGAACTGCCCGACCTGCCGGTTGCGGTGAACATTGATCGCTTGGCCATCGGTGAAGCATCGCTCGGCGAACCCCTGTTTGGCCTGGCCGCGACCCTGACAGGCGAGGGTAGCATCGCGCTGGCCGATGGATCGCTCGACACCAGCTTTGATGTCACCCGCCTGGATGGCCCGGGCGGTTCGCTCACCCTGGCGGCGGCGTATGAGGAGCGATCGACCGAACTGACGCTTGATTTTCAACTGCAAGAGCCGGCCGATGGGGTTGTTGCCAACCTGCTCAATCTGGAAGGCCGCCCACCGGTGGACCTGTCGCTGACCGGCAATGGTCCGCTGGATGATCTCACCGTTGATCTGGCACTCAACACAGATGCCGGTCGCGTGCTTGGCGGTGGGCTGCGGTTGCAAGAGGTTGACGGTGGCCGGTCGTTCAACGCCGATCTGAGTGGCCCGATTTCGGCACTCATTGCGCCTGCTTATCGCGGCTTCTTCGGGGCTGATTCTACCCTTGTGGCAAGCGGCACACTGCCAAGCGAGGGCGGCTTCCAGCTGGATCGGTTGGACCTGGAAAGCGGCACACTCAGCCTCCAAGCGTCGGCGGCAACCGCACCGGATGGGTTTCTGACGGCCCTCGACCTGAATGCCAGCTTCGCCGCTGAAACTGGCGCCAGCGTTCTGTTGCCTGTGCCCGGCGAAGCGACCCGCGCCCGCGCCGGTGCGCTGGAGGTGGCTTATGGCGGAAACAATGGCGACTGGCAGGCGGCGTTCGGGCTTGATGACCTAAGCACCGACGCGTTGGGCATCGAAACGGTGCGGTTTGATCTCAACGGCCAGAGCGCCAACCTCGCCGATGCCGCGCGTCGTGCGCTCTCGTTCCAAGGCTCCGGCGAGGCCACTGGCTTTTCGGCCGCTGACACGGCGCTGGTTGAGGCATTGGGCCGCCAGATCGCCCTCCGCCTTGCTGGTGATTGGCAGGCGGGCAACCCTGTCGCGCTTGATGGGCTGCGCGTCGATGGCGATGCGTTCACTCTGGCCGCCAATGGTGCAATCGATACGGGCGTCTTTGACGGACAGATAGTTTTGGATGCCCGCACGCTTGCGCCGTTCAGTGGGTTGGCGGCGCGCGATCTCGGCGGCGCGATGCAATTGGTCGCACAAGGCACGCTGAATGCCCTGACCGGCGGCTTCGATCTTGATCTGGATGGCACCGGCAACGCGTTGCAGGTCGGCGATGATGTGGCTGACCGCCTGCTGGCTGGGCAAACACGGATCACAGGCGGGCTGAAACGCGATGCCGACGGTACCGAGGCCCGCGAGCTTCGCATCCGTAACAACCAGCTCGCATTGCGCCTCGACGGCATGCTTTCTTCGACCGCCGCTGATCTGGTTCTTCAGGCAGAGCTGGATGATCTGCGCCAAATCAATCCTGGCGCATCCGGTGCTGCCAATTTGAATGCCACGGTGGAAGGCGAGAGCGGTCCCTATGCGCTTAGCGCTACGCTCGCTGTACCAGCTGGCCGTGTCTATGAGCAGGCCCTGCGGGAAGCCACCATCACGCTGTCCGGTCTGCTGGACGAGGAAATTTTCTCAGGATCGCTCACGGGCACCGGCCAGTTCGGCAGCGCCCCTATCGATCTGAGTGCCGAGCTTGTCGCTGGGCCGGAGGAGCGCCAGGTCACCGGCCTGCGCCTCGATACCCAGGGCGCAACGCTCACGGGAGACGTGCGCCAGACGGTCGAAACCGGCTTGCTCAACGGCGCGCTGGCGCTCAACGCCACCAACATCCGCACGCTTGCGTTGCTGGCCCTGCAGGATGCCAGTGGCGCGGTGAACGCCGATGTCACATTGCAACCGGCCGCCGACGGGCAAGCCGTCGCGCTGACCGGTTCTGCCAGCGACGCCGCGTTTGGCGACGCGCGCCTTGGCGCTGCCCGCTTTGACGTTGCTGTGCGCGATGCGTTCGGAACGCCCGAGATCACCGGCACACTGAATGGGCAACGCTTGCGCGCAGGAGAGATTGCTGTCGCCAGTTTGCAAGCCACCAGTCAGGCGTCCGGCGCCTTCACGGTAGCGGCTGACGGTATCTCCGCGCCGCAACTGCGCGCTGCTGGCCTGTCGTCAGCCCAGCTTCGCGCCAACGGACGCTACGCCAGCAATGTCATCGAGCTTGCCAGCGCAACCTTGAACGCAGGCCAAGGCATCGAAGCCACCGCCAGCGGGCGCATCCCGCTATCGGGCAGCGGGCTCAATGTCGATGTCCGTGGCTCCCTTCCGCTGGGCTTTGCCGAACGCTTTGCCACCGACCGAGGTACGCAGCTTTCCGGTGTCGGCACGGTCAACGCCACCGCGCGCGGATCGCTCGCCGATCCGCAGATCACCGGCTCCATCGCCGTGTCCGGCGGTCAGGTGGTGGACCCATCGACGGGCATCCGCCTGACAGACGTCACCCTTGCCGCGCGCCTCGATGGCCAGCGAGCGGTGATTGAACGCGCCTCAGCGCAGGTGCGGGGCGGCGGCGCGATCAACGCGTCAGGCACCGTTGGCTTGGGCGACGGTCTGCCCGCCGATCTGCGCATTGGCCTCAACGGCGTGCGTTATGCCGATGGCACGCTGATCGTCACCACCTTCGATGGCGACCTCACCATCTCTGGGCCCTTGGCGCGTGCACCGCAGCTGGCGGGCACCATCAATGTGCGAGAAACCGAGATCCAGATTCCGAGCAGCTTCGATTCAACGGCTGGCCTGATCGACGTGGAGCACATCGCACCATCCGATCGCGTGCGCGCCACCTTCGAGCGTGCCAGAGGGGCCGATAGTGGCGGCGCCAATCGCCAAAGCAGCGTCGCTCTTGGCCTCAATGTTTTGGTCAGCGCCCCCAACCAGATCTATGTTCGCGGGCGCGGCGTCAACGCCGAGCTGGGCGGCCAGGTGCGCCTCACCGGCACCACCAACAACGTCCAGCCAGTCGGAGCCTTTGAGCTTTTGCGCGGACGGTTCGACATTCTCGGCCAGCGCATCGCGCTGGGCGAAGGCTCGATCACCCTGGTGGGTGATATGGACGCTTTCCTCAACATTGTTGCGCGCACCACTGGCGATGCCATCTCCGTGGTTATCGCCGTGCGCGGGCGCATCTCCGACCCGACGCTGACGCTGTCCTCCGAACCGGAACTACCGCAGGATGAGGTGTTGGCGCGCTTGATCTTTGACCGCGGCCTCAACGAGCTGTCCCCGCTGCAAATCGCGCAGCTGGCTCTGGCGGCCAACGAGCTGGCCGGCAACGCGCAAGGGTCAGTGCTCGGCAGCTTGCGCGACGGACTGGGTCTGTCCGACCTCGACGTGGTCACCGACGATGAGGGCAATCCAGCGGTCCGGGCCACCCAATATGTCCAGGAAAACGTCTATGTCGGCGTTGAGGCGAGCACGGCAGGTCAGGCCCGCACGACCATCAATCTGGACATCACCGAGGATCTGACGGCCCGTGGCTCGGTCGGCTCGGACGGAGAATCCTCGCTCGGTATCTTCTTCGAGCGCGACTACTAGCGTCCGGGTTAGGCCGCCGAACTGCCGTTACGGCGCATTCCAGACGTTTTTCAACCGCTGCACACAATTTCCTCGTTTGCATCTTTTCGTGCCATCGGGCGCGTGATGGATGGCGTTCGGCCTGTTTATTGTGCAGCGCCGCAAACTGGACGCGCGTCAAAATGATGAAAAATTCATCACTGGTCAAAACCTAGCCAAACTACGTATTTGCAACCAGAGGGACCCCTTTGCTTAGCTCCACGCGTTCGCTCGTCTGGCGCCTCTTTTTGGCGGTGCAGCAGGCAGTCGCAAGAGCTTTAGGAGTCTCCCCTCGATGTCTAAGAAATCTTTCATGATGACGCGCCGTGGCGCGCTTGGCCTGATGGCCACAACGGCGCTGCCCTTCACGCCCTTGCGTGCCTTGGCGCAGGGCGAGCCGATCAAGATCGGCATTCTGCACTCGCTATCCGGCACGATGGCGATCTCCGAAACAACACTGAAAGACACCATGTTGATGCTCATCGAGCAGCAGAATGCCGCTGGTGGCGTGCTTGGCCGTCCGCTGGAAGCGGTGGTCGTCGATCCGGCGTCCGATTGGCCGCTCTTCGCTGAAAAAGCCCGCGAGCTGATCTCTGTCGAAGGCTGCGATGTGATGTTCGGCTGCTGGACCTCGGTTAGCCGTAAATCGGTGCTGCCAGTGATCGAAGAGCTGAACGGCCTTCTCTTTTATCCGGTGCAATATGAGGGCGAGGAAAGCTCCAAAAACGTCTTCTACACCGGCGCCGCGCCGAACCAGCAGGCGATCCCCGCGACCGACTACTTCCTGGAAGAGTTGGGCGTTGAGAAGTTTGCGCTGCTCGGCACGGACTATGTTTATCCGCGCACGACCAACAACATCCTTGAATCCTACTTGCAGTCGAAGGGCATCGCGGCCGAAGACATCTTCGTCAACTACACGCCGTTTGGTCACTCCGACTGGTCGTCGATCGTTGCAGACGTTGTGGCGCTCGGCGCTGACGGTCAGAAGGTTGGCGTCATCTCCACCATTAATGGCGATGCCAATATCGGCTTCTACCGCGAGCTGGCCGCCGCCGGCATTTCCGCCGACGACATTCCGGTCGTTGCCTTCTCGGTGGGTGAGGAAGAGCTTTCCGGTCTCGACACCTCCAACCTTGTTGGCCACCTGGCCGCTTGGAACTATTTCCAGTCTGCCGATGCACCGATCAATGAAGAGTTCGTTGCCGCCTGGAAGGCCTTTGCTGGCGAAGACCGCGTGACCAACGATCCGATGGAAGCCCATTACATCGGCTTCAACATGTGGGTGCAGGCGGTTGAGCAGGCCGGTACCACCGACGTCGATGCCGTGCGCGATGCCATGTATGGCCAGACGGTGCCGAACCTCACCGGCGGGACCGCAGAAATGCTGCCCAACCATCACCTCACCAAGCCGGTGCTGATCGGAGAAATTCGTGACGATGGTCAGTTCGACATCATCTCGCAGACCGAAGAAGTGCCCGGCGATGCCTGGACCGACTTCCTTCCGGAATCAGCTGTGCTAACCGCTGATTGGCCGGGTCTCGGCTGCGGCATGTACAATACTGAGACCGCCACCTGCGTGCAGATTGAATCGAACTACTAACCACTTGGTTCTCTTCTAATCCTGTGGGCGGGGAGGGCACAGCTCTCCCCGCTCATCGCGTGAGGCACCCCATTTCAATGCTCCATTCTGCCCGCTTCCGCGCGTTGTTGATCATCGCCACACTGATCTCCGCGACCCTTCTGATCGCAAGCCCGGTCCTTTCGCAGGACACGCGCGCTCCGGACCTGGGGCCGGTCCAAACGATCCTGCAAGACAACCGCGAACTGATCGAGGAAAGCTCCCGCCGCACCATCGGTCCCGCGATTGATGCGCTTGGCGGCAGCGGATTGGATCGCGCGCCCGATTTTCTTTCCGCTTGGCAAGCACGCTCGGTCTATCAGCGGGACGCCGATGGCCTGTTTTTCATTGGCCAAGAGATCGACGGCACCGACCAGGCTGTCGACCCTGATACTGGCGAGACTGTCGAAGAGATCACGCGCGACACCTTTTCCCAACTGCGCCCCAATGGCGGCGTGCGCTCCATGATCGGCGCGGCTTTGGTGCAGTTCCAGCTGTCCGACCCCAATCCAGCAACCCGTCGCGAAGCACTGGCCGCCATCGCGCGCGACGCCGAGGAATCCCATTTGGGTGCACTTCGTGCGTCGCTTGATGGCGAAGAGGATGCGGACATCCTGGCCGCTAAGCAGCGGTTGGAGCGCATCCTCGCCATCGCTTACGAAGAGAGCGAAGCGCTGCGCATTGCCGCCATTGAAAGCTTTGCCGGTGATATCGGCCTTGATGTGCGCGCCGCCTTGAACCCGCTGATTTCCACGCGCACTGAAGTCACCGCTGCGCATGAGCCACCCGCCACGCGCAATGTGGCGCGCGTGTTGGAGCCAGGTTCAGAGGACCTGTCGCGCGAACACGCCTATGCCCAGCTTGTTGCCGCGCGTCTGGCCCCAGCCATGGTTTCCCAAGACGACATACGCGCGGCGCTAATCGACAACATCACGGATGGCGAGGTCGCGGGCGTCCCAGTCGAAACCTTGGATACGCAGGAGGCACGGCTTGCCGCCTACCTGACGCTGGCTGCTGCGGGCACGGTGCCCACCACACCGACAGAGGCTGAAATCGACGCGGCGCTCGATGCCCACACCTTCTTTGAAAGCTACGCCGAGCGCTCGTCTGCCGTCACTGATGCGGCCAACGCCACGCTGCAATCCATCGAGATCAATCTGATGGCGAACCAGGCGCTTGATTTCTCGCTCGATGCGCTGTCGCTCGGCTCGATCTACTTTTTGGCCGCCATCGGCCTTGCCATCACCTTCGGCGTTATGGGCGTCATCAACATGGCCCATGGTGAGTTCATCATGATGGGCGCCTACACCGGCTATGTGGTGCAGCTTTTCGTGCCGGACCTGACGCTCTCTATCCTCATCGCGCTGCCTTTGGCCTTCGCCGTCACGTTCGGGGCAGGGGTGGCGATGGAACGGCTGATTATCCGTTGGCTCTACCACCGTCCGCTGGAAACGCTGCTGGCCACGTTCGGCATATCGATCGCGCTTCAGCAGCTCGCAAAGAACATCTTCGGCACCCAGGCCCGCCCGTTCACCGCGCCGGACTGGTTGGATGGCGCGCTGGTCATCAACGATGTGGTGGCGATCAGCTACATCCGCATCGCGATCTTCGTGCTGGCGCTGGTCTTTCTCGCCATCTTCCTCTTCGTCATGAACAAGACCCGTCTGGGCCTGGAGGTGCGCGCGGTCACCCAGAACCCGAAAATGGCAGCCTCCATGGGCATCAACCCCGACAAGATCAACATGCTGACCTTCGGCTTTGGCTCGGGCATCGCCGGCATTGCCGGTGTCGCCATCGGACTGTTCGGCCAGGTCACCACCGAGATGGGCCAGCAATACATCGTGCAGAGCTTCATGACCGTGGTGGTCGGCGGTGTCGGCAGTGTCTGGGGCACGCTGGCGGGAGCGGGCATGATCGGTGGCTTGCAGAAGTTCATCGAGTTCCTCAACCCCTCCAACACGCTTGCCGCGCAGACCTACATGATCCTCTTCATCATCCTGTTCATCCAGTTCCGGCCCCGCGGCATCGTCGCGCTCAAAGGCCGCGCGGCGGAGATGTGATCATGCGGTTGTTCGGGACGAACAGAGCGGGGAGAGAATGCATGCGGTCGTTCCGCAGGAACGGAGCCAAGTGAAAATGCAACGCACCTTCCTCGTCAAAAACCCATCGGTGATGATCTTCATCGCCCTGTTGGCGCTCTTCACCATTGCCGTGACTCTGCTTTCTGAAGGTCTCGGCACGGGTTTCGTTTCCACCGCGATGGTGAAGACGCTCGGCATGACGCTTTGCTTCTGCCTGATCGCCATCGCCATGGATCTGGTCTGGGGCTATTGTGGCATCCTCTCGCTCGGCCACTTCGCCTTCTTCGGCCTTGGCGGCTACATGATCGGCATGTGGCTGATGTACGCCCGCACCGAGGATATCGTGATCGCCTCGCTTGCTGGTGCCGAGCTTCCGCCCACAGACCAGGAGATTGTCGACGCCATCGGCACACAGATTTTCGGGGTGGTGGGTAGCTCCGAGTTTCCCTGGGTCTGGGCGTTTGCCGACAGCCTGCTCATCCAGCTGATCCTGGTGGTCGCCGTGCCCGGACTGTTGGCGCTGGTGTTCGGTTGGCTGGCCTTTCGCTCCCGCGTGACCGGCGTCTACCTCTCCATCCTCACCCAGGCGATGACGCTGGCGCTGGCGCTCTACCTCTTCCAGAACGATTCCGGTCTGCGCGGCAACAACGGTCTGTCAGGCCTGCAAAACATTCCGGGCATGGCCGACACGCCGCAATCGATCCTATCTGTCTGGTTCCTCTGGGCGTCGGCCGTGGCGCTTGGGCTCGCCTACATGTTCGCCGCTTGGGTGGTGTCGGGCAAATTCGGCTCGGTCATTCGCGGCATCCGCGATGATGAGGCGCGGGTGCGGTTCCTGGGTTATCCGGTGGAGGCTTACAAGCTCTTCGTGTTCACCGTGACCGCCGTGATGGCGGGCATTGCCGGCGCGCTTTATTATCCGCAAGCTGGCATCATCAACCCGGCGGAAGTCGCGCCGATCGCGTCGATTTATCTGGCGGTTTGGGTGGCGATTGGCGGACGCGGCCGGCTCTATGGCGCGGTCATCGGCGCGGCCTTTGTTTCGCTTTTGAGCACCTGGTTCACCGGTGGGCGCGTGCCGAATGTCGATCTCGGCTTCTACACCATTGAGTGGGTGAGCTGGTGGCAGGTGGCGCTCGGCCTCTCCTTCGTGCTGGTGACGCTCTTTGCGCCCAAAGGCGTTGGCGGGCTGTTTGACCTCTTCATCAACCGCAAAACACCCGACCGCCATGGCGCGGACCTTGGCCCGGATACCGGCTCGCTGCGCGAGAAGGAGGCGGAGGTTTGAGCACTTTGCTGGAGGTTTCGGGCGTCTCCGTTTCCTTTGATGGTTTCAAGGCCATCAACAATCTGTCGTTCAACATTGGGGCGGCAGAGCTACGCGCGATCATCGGGCCGAACGGCGCGGGCAAGACCACCTTTATGGACATCGTCACCGGCAAGACGCGGCCCGATGAGGGCCAGGTGCTTTGGGGCGAGACCAGCACCTCGCTTCTGCGCTTATCGGAAAGCCAGATCGCCCGTGCCGGTGTCGGCAGGAAGTTTCAACGCCCCACGGTGTTTGAAGACCAATCGGTGGAAGACAATTTGCTGCTGGCGCTGAAGAAAAACCGCTCGCCCTTTGGCGTTCTGGCTTTCAAGAAAAGCGCTGAGGATGCAGATGCCATTACAAAACTGGCCGAGGAAATCGGCCTGGGTGACCAGCTCACCCGCAAGGCTGGGGAACTGTCGCACGGGCAGAAGCAGTGGCTGGAAATCGGCATGCTGCTGGCGCAAGACCCACAACTGCTCTTGGTCGATGAACCGGCCGCCGGCATGACACTGGCTGAGCGCGAGCACACCACCGATATCCTGAAGAAGGCTGCTGAGACGCGCGCTGTGGTGGTCGTCGAGCACGATATGGAGTTTGTCCGGCGCTTGAATTGCAAGGTGACGGTACTGCACGAAGGCTCGGTGCTCGCCGAAGGCTCACTCGATCACGTCACCCAAAACCAAGACGTCATCGACGTCTATCTGGGGAGATAAACGCTATGCTGAAGGTTGAAGGTCTAACCTTGCATTATGGCGGTTCGCAGATCCTCTACGGTGTCGATCTTGAAGCGCAGGCCGGTCAGGTCACCTGCGTCATGGGCACCAACGGCGTCGGTAAAACGAGCCTGCTCAAAGCCATGGCGGGGGTGCATCCGGCCTCCGGTGGCACGATCACACTCGACGGCAAGGTGCTCGGTAAAATGAGCGCGCATGGGCGCGCGCAGCATGGCATTGGCTATGTGCCGCAGGGGCGGATGATCTTTCCGCTGCTCACTGTGCGCGAAAACCTTGAAACCGGCTATGCCTGCCTGCCCAAATCCGAGCACATGGTGCCGGACGAAATCTATGAGCTCTTCCCGGTGCTGCAGGAGATGCGCGGTAGGCGCGGCGGCGATCTCTCTGGCGGCCAGCAGCAGCAATTGGCCATCGCCCGTGCGATGATCCTCAAGCCCAAAGTGCTGCTGCTCGACGAGCCGACCGAGGGCATCCAACCCAACATCATTCAGCAGATCGGACGCGTGATCGACTATCTGCGCGACCAGGGCACCATGGCGATTGTGCTGGTGGAACAGTATTTCGACTTCGCCTACGCCCGCGCGGATCGGTTCACGGTTTTGCAGCGCGGGTCCGTCATCGCGGCGGGGAATAAGGCGGAGCTTGCCGAGAGCCAGTTGAGAGACGCGGTTAGTGTTTAGACAGTGGTATATCGGAGCATAGTTGTCTGGCCAATACGTTGTCTTATTTAGAAGAAGTTCTGTCAGCAAAAAACCTCATTTCTACCATTTAGAAAGTTCATCGTAATGTACATGAACAGAGGTTCGTTTTCAAAAATTCGCCATAGAGGGTGTTGAAAATAGTCTTACTCTACAACTTAACTGATTATAGACGCATCTCGTGCGCAACCCTGCTCGACGGCTTCTGAGAATAGTTCAGATAACTGGGATAGACCGATGTTCATTATGAACTCACTATGATCATTCGATCCAAAGCCCATACTTTTTGCTTGGATCAATAAGTAGTCTTCTGCCGCTCGAGCTGCGACGGTGGTATCGAAATCCCATACCTGATGCATCGACCACAGCATCTCTCCCTGCGAAGGCCTTCTGTATCTATTTAGGTCGGCCAATCGATCATCGGATTTCCCGGATCCCACCTTGAAGGTCATGCCCTTGTCATCGGCAATGACAGCAACATAAAGCTGGTTCCCGGGTTGAATATGCGAGCCCGCCCGAGGTCCTTCTTTCTGACGCCATGGTCGGCGCAATGAAGTCAAAAAGGGTTGTGGGTTAGAATCCTCGCCTTCGACTTGCTGGTTCACACGTAGACGAAGAAAGCGCCGTATCTCATCGGATCGCATCGGATGGATTGTGGCGGCTCCCTGGATCCCGATCGAAGCATGATCTGGAACCAGAGCATCGTTTGCTTCCTGATCTATAACTGTCCAAGTGCGAGACACAGTAATTCCAAACGGCCAACGGAAACGTCCGTCTTTTCGGAAATGCTCGGGCCGAGTTCTATTGACGCGCAGCGGTTGAACAAGCACTGGCTCTGGAGGATCGGCAATTTCAACGGCTCCAGCTACTCGACCGCGTATCATTGAGTCGGCCTCGGTCGCATCGCTCGTCAGATAGACAACTATGTCGCCTGGTAGAATATCAGCCAAAACACTATCGCGGGTGCTCTCATGATTGAAGGCGAGGGCATCATGGGCGGGAACATCGGGTGCGCCCCATACCTTGGTCCAGAAAAAGCGTCGATCCATCACGGGCTGTTGTATCGCCATCAAATTCTCCTAGGAGAAAGGCCTACGAACATTCTTGGCGTTGTTCAGTTCAACGATCTATTGCGAACAATACATACCCGAAATGTTTTGAAAAGTATGGAAGTAAACAGTAACGCTTTTTGACCCTGAACACGGTGCGGTTGACGCCCAACAAAAAAACGCCGCGGTTTCCCGCGGCGCTCTTCTATTCACTTAACTAATCCAACCGATTACGCAGCAAGATCAAACCGGTCGGCGTTCATCACCTTGGTCCATGCGGCGACGAAGTCGTGCACGAACTTCTCGGCATTGTCGTCCTGCGCGTAGACCTCGGCATAGGATCGCAGGATGGAGTTCGACCCGAACACCAGGTCCGCGCTTGTGGCAGTCCATTTGACAACGCCAGAGGCGCGATTGCGGATTTCGTAGGTGCCGTCCTCAAGCGGGTGCCAGCAGTTGTCCATGTCCGTCAAATTGACGAAGAAGTCCGTCGTCAGCTGACCTTCACGGTCGGTGAACACACCGTGCTTGGACCCGCCATGGTTGACGCCGAGACCACGCATGCCGCCGAGCAGTACCGTCATCTCATGGGCGGTCAGGCCCAAAAGCTGCGCTCGGTCGAGCATCATTTCTTCCGGGCTCGCGGCGTAGCGCTCTTTCTCAAAGTTGCGGAACCCATCGGCGAGCGGCTCCAGCACATCGAAGGAGTCCGCGTCGGTCTGCGCCTCTGTGGCATCGCCGCGACCCGGCGCGAACGGCACCGACACATCATGACCAGCCGCCTTGATGGCCTGCTCCACGCCGAGATTGCCGGCGAGCACAATGACATCGGCGATCGAGGCGCCGGTCTCAGCGGCGATCGGTTCCAGCACGCCGAGCACCTTGGCAAGGCGCTGCGGCTCGTTGGCGTCCCAGTCCTTCTGCGGCGCAAGGCGAATGCGCGCGCCATTGGCGCCGCCGCGCTTATCGGACCCACGGAAAGTGCGGGCCGAATCCCAGGCGGTGGCGATCATCTCAGCAGAGGTCAGGCCGCTGGCTGCGATCTTCGCCTTCACTGCATCCACATCGTAGCTTGTGGAACCTGCAGGGATCGGATCCTGCCAGATCAGATCTTCCGCGGGCACATCCGGGCCGAGATAGTTCACCTTCGGGCCCATATCGCGGTGGGTCAGCTTGAACCAGGCGCGGCCAAAGGTGTCGGCGAAATACTCGGGGTCCGCTTTGAACTTCTGGCAGATCGCGTTGTAGATCGGGTCGACCTTCATCGCCATGTCGGCGTCGGTCATCATCGGGTTGATGCGCTTGGACGGGTCCGACGGGTCGAGCGGCTTCATCTCCTCCGGCATATCAACCGGCTCCCACTGGTTGGCGCCGGCGGGCGATTTGGCGAGCGCCCACTCATAGCCGAACAGATAGTCGAAATAGCCCATGTCCCACTGGGTCGGGTGCTGCGTCCAGGCGCCTTCAATGCCCGACGTAAAAGCGTTAGACGCCTTGCCGCCATGGCCGGGATTGGCCCAGCCAAAGCCCTGCGTCTCATAGCCGGCGGCTTCCGGCTCAACACCGATATTCTCAACGTCGCCGCGTCCATGCGCCTTGCCGACCGTATGGCCGCCGCAGGTGAGCGCCGCTGTCTCTTCATCGTTCATCGCCATGCGGGCGAAGGTCTCGCGCACATGCAGCGCGGTGCGTGCCGGGTCCGGATTGCCGTTGACGCCCTCCGGGTTCACATAGATGAGGCCCATGTGCACGGCGGCCAGCGGGTTATCCAGCGTAGACGGATCGTCGAGATCTTCGTAGCGGTTCTCACTCGGCGCGAGCCACTCCTTCTCTGCGCCCCAATTGACGTCGGTTTCCGGTCCCCAAATGTCTTCACGGCCAAAACCGAAGCCGAAGGTCTTCAGGCCCATCGATTCATAGGCCATGTTGCCGGCCAGAATGATGAGGTCGGCCCAGGAGAGCGCGTTGCCGTATTTCTTCTTCACCGGCCACAGTAGACGGCGGGCCTTGTCAAGGCTGGCATTGTCCGGCCAGGAGTTGAGCGGCGCAAAGCGGATGTTGCCGGAGCCGGCGCCGCCACGGCCATCGCCCATGCGGTAGGAGCCGGCGGAGTGCCAGGCGAGGCGGATCATCAGGCCGCCATAATGGCCCCAATCGGCCGGCCACCAGGGCTGATCATCGGTCATCAGCGCTTTGACGTCGGCTTTGACAGCTTCGAAATCCAAGCCCTTCACCGCCTCGCGATGATTGTAGTCCGGATCCATCGGATTGGTGCGCGCGCCGCGTTGGTGCAGAATGTCGAGATTGAGCGCATCCGGCCACCATTTGGTCACTGGCGTGCCGATGGCGGTGTTACCGCCGTGCATAACGGGGCAGCGGTTAAGGTCTGAAAGGACGGCGTCGTCCATGGCTCTCTCCGATCTTGGTCAATAAATCTGTGTCCGCGTCGTGGCGCCGCCAAAAAACATGGTCTGGCGACACGATAATGTCATCCTGCAACGCGTCGCGCAGCTGCCATTGAGCAGCGTCAATCATGACTCGGCGCGCATCGCATGACCGTCTCTAGCAAGTCTTTACGATCAGAAGAAGTTGAATTTTCTGATTGTGGCGATAAGACAGGCTTATGAACAGCCTGACGCTAAAGCAGCTGCGCTATGTCGAGGCGCTCGCCCGTCACGGCCATTTTGGTCGGGCGGCGGAGGCGAGCGCGATCTCTCAGCCGGCCTTGTCCATGCAGATCAAGGAGTTGGAGGAAGGCCTCGGCGAAAAGCTGTTCGAGCGCAGCGCCCGGGAGGTGCGGCTCACCGGCTTTGGCGAGGCGTTTGTGGTCCGCGCCCGGTCCATTTTGCGCGCCGTCGACGAGTTGGGCGATCTCGCCCGTGCCTCGCGCGATGAGCTGTCGGGCCGGTTGCGCATCGGCGTCATTCCGACCATTGCGCCTTACCTGCTGCCGACGCTCATCGGCAATCTCGCCACAAGCCATGCCGGTCTCGACATTCATGTCCGCGAGACGATGACGCCGCGCCTCATTCAGGAGCTTGGGGAGGGGCGCATCGACACCGCCATCGTCGCGCTGCCGGTCTCGGAGAGTTCCTTCACCGAAGTCGCGCTGTTCGAAGAGGACTTTCTGCTCGTCCGCCCGCGCGACCAGGCGGATGCGCCGGTGCCAAGTGCCGAGGCGCTGCGCCATCAGCGGCTTCTCCTCTTGGAAGAGGGGCACTGCTTTCGTGATCAGGCGCTTTCTTTCTGCAACATCCAATCCATGCTGCCGCGCGACGGTCTCGATGGTTCTTCGCTCGCCACGCTGGTGCAGATGGTCGGCGCGGGCATCGGCGTGACGTTGATCCCGGCTATGGCGGTTTCCGTCGAAACTCGGTCTGCTCCGGTCTGCGTCGCACACTTCCCCGACCCGCAGCCGACCCGCACCATCGGCATGATCTGGCGCAAGACCAGCCCGCTGGCCGAACGGCTGCGCCAGGTGGCCGACGTTGTGCAACGCTCTGCCGAGGACCGAAAAGCCGCCGCTTAGATCGAGATCGGCACCAGGGCCGCCAAAGTGTCTTCGTCGAGCGGGCGATCCGTCCCAACCGTCTTGCGCGCCACGACAAAATCGTGCGGTGCGTTGATGGCCTCGACCGCCACCGGATCTTCGCCGCGCATGTGATAGACGGCGAACGACCCCGATGCCGGATCGCCCTTGATGAAGCTTGCGCAATCGCTGGTCGGTACGCCGACCACCTGCAGCTTGGCGTCATACTGGTCCGACCAGAACCAGGGCACGGCGCTGTGCTGATCGTCCTCGCCGAGGATCGCTGCCGCCACCACTTTGCCCTGATCGATGGCGCTCTGCACGCTTTCGAACCGCACCCGTTCGGCGAACCCCGAATGCACATGCTGCGCGCAATCGCCGGCGGCGAACACATCCGGATCGTTGGTCCGGCCCCGGGCATCGGCGAGGATGCCGTCCTCGACATCCAAACCCGCGTCACGCGCCAGATCATCGTTCGGGATCACGCCAATGCCGGCCACAACGATGTCAAAGGGCAACTCCGCCCCGGATTCGCAGGCTAGCGCGCGGAAACTCGGATCTTCGCCGAGCCCGGCCACCGTGTCGGCCAGTTGAAAGCGCACGCCGTGCGCAACGTGCAGGTTTTGGAAATGCACCGAGATGGTCGGCGAGGCGGTGCGCTGCATCGCCCGCGCGGCTTGATCGACCACGGCAACTTCGGCGCCCAACTGCCGTGCGCTTGCCGCGACCTCCAGGCCGATGTAGCCGGCCCCAATCACGGCGACATGCACACCAGGCCTTAGCTTGGGTTGCAAAGCATGGGCATCGTCCAGCGTGCGCAGCGTGAAGATCGCATCCTCCGGCACGCCCATTACCGGCGGCAGGGTTCGCGCGCGGGCGCCGGTCGCCAGCACCAAATGGCCGTAGCCGATCACCGACCCATCATCCAAGGTCACCTGTTTGGCGGCGCGATCGATTGAAACCGCCCGTACGCCCCGCCGTTCTTCAATCTTTTGTGCCGCGTAAAAGGCCTCCGGTCGGTACCAGAGCGTTGCCTCATTGAGCCCCTCTTTCAGCGCCGCCTTGGAAAGCGGCGGACGGTGATAGGGCGGATAGGGCTCATCGCCCACCAGCACAATCGACCCGTCAAACCGCTTCTGGCGCAGGCTGGACGCCACCTGGAAGCCCGCTTGACCGGAACCGATGATCACGACATCGGCAATCCCGGTCGGTTGCTCCGGCGCGCGCGTAGAGGGGGCAGTGTCAGACATGGTGGGGGCCTTGGCAGAGAGGGGGGAGCCGATGAGGTAGCACGACCAGCAGGCCAAACAAGAGGCACGCCAGTCGCACACCCGCCTCGGTTGCCACAATCGCCATCCATCCCTAATGTGACGAGCAAGTGACACGGGGCATCCGGCCAGGCTTGGCCGGTAGTGTGACCCCGAAGAAAGCAAGCAAGCGGGCCTGCGGCCAACCGAAAAGCCGTATCACCCGCCGGGCAGGTGTAACGTGGACGAGAGTGGACCGAAAAGCGGGCCGCCTGCAGAAGCAGGCACCCGCATGGATGGCAATTCAGACGTCAAACCGGCGACCGATGCTTCATCTCATCGCCCTTTGCTGCCATCAGTGGCGCACACGCAGGCTGCCGAGCCGCGTGGCGACCATGCCAAACGGCCTCACGCACGACACGAACGCCCACCCCACGAAAGATCTGCATCGGATCGACCGGCCTATGCCGCGCTGGATCTGGGCACCAACAATTGCCGCTTGCTGATCGCTGAGCCGACACGCTCCGGCTTTCGCGTCGTCGATAGTTTCTCCCGTATCGTGCGCCTCGGCGCAGGCCTAACGCGCAATGGCGCACTGAGCCTGGAAGCCATGGACAAGGCGGTCGAGGGCCTGCGCATCTGCCGCACCAAGATGGATGCGCGCAATGTCGTGCGTCGCCGCCTGATCGCCACCGAAGCCTGCCGTCAGGCCGCCAATGGCGAGGCCTTCATTGATCGGGTGGAGAAGGAAACCGGCCTAACGTTGGAAATCGCCGACCGCCGAACCGAAGCGCGTTTGGCTGTGTCGGGCTGCGCCACGCTGGTGGAGCGTGAAGCCGATGGCGTGATTCTCTTCGATATCGGTGGCGGTTCCACCGAACTGGCCTTCCTTGATTTTCGCAGCGGCAAACCGCGCTTCCACGCCCATATGCACCGTTTTATACGCGCTTGGACCTCACTGCCCGTGGGCGTGGTGACCTTGGCCGAAAGCTTTGGCGGCGTATATGTCGACCGGCCGATCTTTGAGCTGATGGTCGCCGAAGTGCGCCAGATGATTTCGCGTTTTGCTGCGCGAGAAATGATGTCGCAATGCGTGCAGGGCGGCAAAGTGCACCTCCTCGGCACCTCTGGCACCGTGACGACGCTAGCCGGCGTACATCTAGGCCTTGAGCGCTATGATCGCCGACGCGTCGATGGCACCTGGATGGGCGCCGATGAAGTGACGGCCATGACCGACCGATTGATCGACATGACGTTTGATGAGCGCGTCGCTAACCCCTGCATCGGGGCCGACCGGGCCGATTTGGTGCTCGCCGGCTGTGCTATTTTCGAGGCGATCCGCCGAGAATGGCCATGCGGCCGGTTGCGTGTTGCCGACCGCGGTTTGCGCGAGGGTATGCTGGTCGAGCTGATGGCGCAGGACGGCGTCTGGCGCCGCGATCGCAACAACCCCAGAGGCGCCAATGGTCGGCGTGGTCGGTATCGCGGCAAGCGGCCACATGGCCAGCGCGCTCCCGCCCAAGGCTAAGTCGTCACATGGTCAAGTCCACCAATCCCCGTGGTGACCTTCACGTAAAGGTCAAGACCGCGAAGAAACGTACCAACGCGTCGGCCCGCTGGCTGGAGCGGCAGCTGAACGATCCTTATGTGGCCGAAGCCAAACGCCAGGGCTGGCGCTCGCGCGCTGCCTTCAAGCTCATCGAAATCGACGACAAGCACAAATTGCTGAAGCGCGGCACGACCGTGATCGATCTGGGCGCCGCGCCCGGCGGCTGGGCGCAAGTGGCGGCCAAACGGGTCGGCTCCATGGAAGAGGATCCGATCATTGTCGGTATCGACAAGCTGCCCATGGACCCGATCCCCGGCGTGATTTTGCTGGAGGACGATTTCACCGACGATGATGCGCCCGACAAGGTGATGGCGGCGATGAAGGGCCGCCCGGTCAATCTGGTTCTGTCGGATATGGCCGCCGAAACCACCGGTCACCGCAAGACCGACCATCTGCGCACCACCTATTTGTTCGAGCTGGCGGCAGACTTCGCCTATCGCAACCTCGCACCAGGCGGGGCGTTTCTGTCCAAGGTGTTTCGTGGGGGTACTGAGGGCGATGCCCTGCGCGACCTGAAAGCCGCGTTTGAGAGCGTGCAGCACGTCAAACCACCCGCCAGTCGCAAAGAAAGCCCCGAGCTTTACGTTCTCGCCAAAGGGTTTAAGCAAAGCCCGTATTGATTTTTGAGGCTTCCTTCCTGTGCTCGTCACAGGAATCCATTCCGAGGAAGTTGAGCAGGCCTCGCCCCCGCTTGACCCTCCACCATCGCGTGGTAAGGGTCGTCACCGGCGCGCGACTCGGCTCGTTTTGCCGGTTTTGCTATAGAAAACCGGATGGACGAAACCCATGGCGCACCTCGTTGAGCCGCTGCATGGCGGCACCGCTTTAACCTTCGATGATGTGCTGCTGCTGCCCGGCCACAGCCAGGTGCTGCCTGGGGAGGCCAACGTCACCACGCGGCTAACGCGCGAACTGTCCCTCAACATCCCGATCATTTCCTCGGCGATGGACACCGTCACCGAAGCGCGGCTCGCCATCGCCATGGCGCAGGCCGGCGGCATTGGAACCATCCACCGCAATCTCGATCCGGAAACGCAGGCCGAGCAGGTGCGACAGGTGAAAAAGTTTGAGTCCGGCATGGTGGTCAACCCCATCACCATCGGTCCGGATGCGACGCTCGCCGATGCGCTGGCGCTGATGAAGCATCACCGCATTTCCGGCATTCCTGTCACCGAAGGCGGTGGGACCGGTGGTCCGGGGGGAGGGCGTTTGGTGGGCATTCTCACCAACCGAGACGTCCGCTTTGCCTCCGATCCGGATCAAAAAGTCTATGAACTGATGACGCGCGACAACCTTGTCACCGTCCGCGAGAGCGTGAGTCAGGACGAAGCCAAGCGCCTGCTGCACCAAAACCGGATTGAAAAACTGCTGGTCGTCGACGATGCCGACCAGTGCGTTGGCCTCATCACGGTCAAGGACATGGAAAAGAGCCAGCTTCATCCCCACGCGGCGAAAGATGAGCAGGGTCGGCTCCGTGTTGCCGCCGCTACAACGGTCGGCGAGGATGGCTACGAGCGCACGCAGCGCCTGGTGGAGGCCGGTGTGGATGTGATCGTCGTGGACACCGCCCACGGCCATTCGCAGCGCGTGCTGAACGCTGTGGAACAGGTGAAAAAACAAACCAACCATGTTCAGATCATCGCCGGCAATGTCGCCACCCGCGAAGGGGTGCGGGCGCTGATTGATGCCGGCGCGGACGCCGTGAAAGTCGGTATTGGTCCAGGCTCGATCTGCACCACCCGTGTCGTGGCGGGCGTCGGTGTGCCCCAGCTATCAGCCGTCATGGAAGCCGCCGATGAGGCTTCGAAAGACGATGTGCCGGTGATCGCCGATGGCGGGGTGAAATCTTCCGGCGACATCGCCAAGGCACTGGCGGCGGGGGCGAGCTGCGTGATGGTCGGCTCGCTTCTGGCGGGCACCGAGGAAAGCCCTGGCGAGGTCTATCTGCACAAGGGCCGGTCTTACAAAGCCTATCGCGGCATGGGCTCTGTCGGCGCCATGGCGCGCGGCTCGGCGGACCGTTATTTCCAGGCCGAAGTCACGAACGAACTGAAATTGGTGCCGGAAGGCATTGAAGGCCAGGTTGCCTACAAAGGTCCGGTCGATGGTGTGTTGCATCAGCTGACCGGCGGTGTGCGGGCTGCGATGGGCTATGTCGGTGGGGCGACCTTGCCGGAATTTCGCGACAATGCCCGGTTCGTTCGGATCACTGGCGCGGGCCTGCGCGAAAGCCATGCCCATGACGTGCAGATCACCCGCGAAAGCCCCAACTACAACACAGGCCTCTAACGATGCGGCTGCCCGGCCGATTGGCTGCCGCCATGGAGGTGCTGGAGACGCTGGAGGCCCAGCGTCGCCCCGTCGCGCAGGTGCTCAAAGACTGGGGCAACGCCCATCGTTTTGCGGGGTCCGGAGATCGCGCCGCGATCGGCAATTTGGTGCATGACGCATTGCGTCATCGACGGTCTTTGGCGGCGACAATGGATGACGACTCGCCCCGTGCGGCCATTTTGGCCGCGGTAGTGATCTTGCCTGGCTATCTCGACGGTGACCTGCCCGATTTTGAGGGTGATCCACACGCACCCGCGCCTCTGTCTGACAAAGAGCGCACGGCGCTCCAAACATCGCGACTAAGCCCGATTGTTCCAGACGAAACACCGGGGATATCTGGTCTTAGTCCGGACTATTCTGCCGTTCGTCGCGACGATACGCCGGCTAACAGTCCCGATTGGCTGACACCCTCTTTCGAGCGCGTTTTCGGCGATGATTGGGTGCGCCAAGTGGGTGCGATGGCGGCCCGCGCGCCAATCGATCTGCGGCTCAACCCGTTCACCTCCAAACCGGAACGGGCCGAAAAAGCGCTCGCCCGCCACAAGACGGAGCGCGACCCAAAGTTCCCACTGTTACGGCGCATCCCAGCCACGAATGGCTTTCAGCGCGCGCCGCACATCACCTCCGATGAAGCCTTTCAGAAGGGCTGGATCGAGGTGCAGGATGCCGGGTCCCAGCTTGCTGCCGAGTTGGCCGTCGCAGGCATCAAACCGCGCACCATGCTTGATCTTTGCGCCGGAGCAGGGGGTAAGGCGCTGGCGCTATCGGTGTTCATGGGAGGCAAAGGACAAGTCTTCGCCCACGACATTGATCGCCGCCGGATGAAAGATATCTGGCCACGGATCAAACGGGCCAAAGCCCATAATATTCAAGTGGTTGACCCCGATGCGCTGGCAACGCACGAAATCGCCTCCCAAGGCGTTGATTGCGTTGTCGTGGATGCGCCCTGCACCGGCACGGGCACCTGGCGCCGCCATCCCGACACCAAATGGAGGCTGTCGGAAACGGCGCTCGCCACACGCATAGAAGAGCAGAACACCGTGCTCAACCAGGCTGCATCCTTCGTCAAACCTGGTGGACGGCTTGCCTACATCACCTGTTCGTTGCTCGCCGAAGAAAATGAGGATCAGCTGGTCGCGTTCTTGAGCGATCATCCTGATTTCAAAGCGGAAAATGCTGAGACGATGATCGCGTCGCTGGGCCGGGATGATGTGCCAGCCACTCTGCCGTCCATCGCGACCGATGGTTTTGCGACAGGCGCTCTTGGACTACGCTTGACACCCGCAACATCTCAAACCGACGGGTTTTTCATCGCTTGCCTGACACGAGGTCCCGCATGACCGCCACGCCAACACCGATACTGACTTGGGGTAACACCCGTATCCTCTTCGCCATGGCGACCGACCAGGAGTATGGGGTGGAGCTGCAAAAACGCCTGCCGCCACTCATTGTCGGCGTCGGTCCAGTGGAGGCTGCGCTCGGCATCGGCGCGGCACTCGCGACCGTCAATCCTCTGCCCGATCTCGTGGTTTCGCTTGGCTCAGCCGGATCGGCCAAGCTGGAACAGGGCAGCGTCCATGAGATCAGCGCAGTCAGCTACCGCGACATGGACGCAAGCCCGTTGGGGTTTGAGAAAGGCGTGACGCCCTTCCTCGATCAGCCGGCAACGATCCCAGTGCAACCCATCATTGACGGGGTGCCAAACGCCACGCTGTCCACCGGCGCGAACATCGTGTCAGGCGCCGTCTATGACACAATCGATGCCGATTTGGTGGACATGGAAAGCTTCGCGATCGTGCGCGCCTGCCAGACCTTTGGCGTGGAGTTTTGTGGTCTGCGCGGCGTGTCGGACGGAGCCGAGGAACTGCGCCATTTTGGCGATTGGGCCGACTATCTGCACATCGTTGACGAGAAGCTCGCCCATGCGCTCGACCTCTTGAAAGACCAGCTCGAAGCCGGGGCCAACAAGGTCCATTAGCCGGTGGGCAGGCTTTCTGCATTGCCGAAAACGATGCGTGTGATCGGGCCAAGGTCTTTGCCTTCGCCGTCGACATAGCCAATGCGGCCCGGCGTGTAACTCAATCGCCAGTCGCCGGATGGGCCATCAACCCAATCGACATGATAGCCGCTGTCGGTAAGGCGCCAGGTGCCGGAAAACGAGGCGCCATCGGGCAACACCATATGCGCAGCCGATGCATTCTCATAGTAAATCACAGCCTCTTGGGGGGCGCCGATATCGACATAGTGGGTTGATCCGACCATGATCACGGCCATCGTCGTTTGTGTCAGGAAATCCATCGCATTTCTCCGTTCCATTGAGTTAGTCAATAATATTGACTATATGGATCGTATGGAGATCGCCAAGAAAGTCAAGTTAGTTGACTAAAAAAGAACCCACAACGCTGCCCGGGCATCTCGGCATCCGGTTACACCGGGCCTACGACGCTTGGCTGCAAATGTTCGTGGGGGAGATGAATGCCGCTGGCCATGACTGGTTCACGCAGGCGCGGGCCACCTTGATCGGCCACATTCCCCGTCAGGGCTGCCGTCAATCGGACCTGCTCAACACAACCGGATGGACCAAGCAGGCGCTGCAGCAGATGCTCGATGGCCTGGAACGGCAAGGGGTTTTGCAGCGCAGCGTCGATCCGCAGGACAAGCGTGGTCGGTTGGTCGAACTGACCGATAAAGGCCACAGCGCGTTGGCAGACGCCGACCGGATCAAAGGCGAGCTGACGTCGGCCTTCGAGCAGCGTTTGGGCAAAGACAGATTGGCAGAGCTAGAGGCCTTGCTCGATGCCATGGTCGAGCTCTGACAGCGCGCAATCCTATCATGGCCTGAACGTCGTCAGATGGTCGTGCAAAAACTCGTCAGGAACGCAGGCGGCGCAGCAGGTCCAGTGACGGGTCGCCGGTAACGGGGAGGCCCTGGCTGCGCTGATAGGCGCTGATGGCCGCCCTAGAATTGGTGCCGATCACGCCATCAACGCCGTCGGTATCAAAGCCTAAAGCGGTCAACCGTTCTTGCAGTTCTTTGCGGTCGTCTTTCGTCAGCCCGTTGGCATCCGGTGGAAACGGCGTTTGCAGCGGCCCGCCACCAGCAATCCGGTCGGCGAGGTGCCCGACCCCAATCGCATAGGAGTTGGAGTTGTTGTAGCGTTTGATGACGTTGAAATTGCTCGTGACAGCAAAGCGCGGGCCGCCGGCCTGTGGCTGGATGATATCCCCACCGCCGCCGCTTCCCGTCACCTCACGACCCCAGGGGGTGCCAGGCGTCCAGCCATTCTGTTGCAGATAGGCGGCGGCAGATGCCAGCGCATCGCTGGGGTCGTCGGACCAGATGTCGCGGCGGCCGTCGCCAGTGAAATCAACGGCATAGGCCTCATAGGACGTTGGAATGAATTGGGTGTGCCCCATGGCGCCCGCCCAACTGCCGGTCAACAACGGTGCTGGAATGTCGCCATTCTCGATGATCCGCAGCGCGGCCATAAGCTGTCGCTCAAAAAACCGTCCGCGACGGCCATCAAAGGCCAATGTCGAGGTGGACGAGATCACGGGGATGTTGCCGCGCCGATCGCCATAGGAGCTCTCAAGGCCCCAGATGGCAGTGATGATTTCCGCATCCACTCCGTAGGTCGCTTCCAAGCGTTGCAGCTTGCTGCGGTGGGTTTGGAAAGCGGCGCGTCCATTGCGCACGCGCTCGTCGGAGGCGGCAATCGCCAGATAATCCTCAAGGGTGCGGGTGAACTCGGTCTGGTTACGATCTCGACTGACGACGCCAGGCAGAAAGCCGGCATTGGCGAAACCTGCCTCCAACGTTGCCTCGCTGATGCCTTGGCTTCGCGCGCGTGCCCGGAAGGCGGTTACCCAGGCATCGTAGGCTGCGTTGGGCGTTGGCCGTAGGTCGTTGGCCAACTCGGTGCTGGCATAGCTGTAGGCGTCAATAAGACCGCCGCTGGCGCAGCCGGCAAGAGCGGTGGTTAGCAGTCCAAGGCCTACGGTGCGACGTGTCAAAGTCATGGTCTATCCTGCTGATCTTGGCTGATGGCGCTTTGAGAATCCGTGTGTCATCGCTAAACATTGCTTTTGCGCCAATAGGCTTAACGAAAATACACCATTTCGGCAGCTTTTGCGCCTCGCACGGTGCAAAATCCGGGGTTTGCGGTGTTTTGGACACGGCGTGCGCCCTCAATACTTGGATACTGCACATTGACCACCTTTTACGTCGACGCCGATGCCTGCCCCGTCAAAGATGAGGTGGAGCGCGTAGCAACGCGACTAGGCATACCGGTGGTCCTTGTCTGCAATGGCGGCATACGGCCACCACGGAATCCGCTTGTCTCGCTTCAAATCGTCGCCGAAGGACCCGATGTGGCCGATCAATGGATCGCTGCCGAGTGTGGTTCGGGCGATGTCGTGATCACCGGCGACGTCCCGCTGGCGGACCGGTGCGTCAAGGCCGGCGCCCAGGTTCTGCAGCATGACGGGCAAGAGCTGAACACAGCCAATATTGGCGAACGCTTGGCGACGCGCGACCTGATGCAGGACATTCGCGCTGCCAACCCTTTTCAGCAAGGCGGCGGGAGGCCGTTCTCCAAGGCCGATCGCTCACGGTTCCTGCAAGCTCTGGATAAGGCAGCGCGGCTTGCCCTGAAGAGCAAAGCGTAGCCGGAGTCTTGAGTGCTTGCCGGGCGTTTGCATGGGTCTCAACTCCTCCACCGCTAATTCCGCGCGAGGATTGATCGTGTCGCAACGCGGCTCTAAAGCTTGGCGATGCAAAACACCCCCCAAAACGATGTGCCCCAGGCGCAGGACCACGCGACGGTTCTTATCGTCGATTTCGGCAGTCAGGTGACCCAGCTGATCGCCCGCCGCATCCGCGAAGCGGGTGTCTATTCTGAAATCGTTCCCTTCCAATCTGCCGATGCTGCCATTGACCGTCTCAATCCTGTTGCGGTGATCCTGTCGGGAGGCCCGGCATCGACAAGCGATATCGGCAGCCCGAGGGCGCCGCAACGTGTGTTTGATCTTGGCGTGCCGGTGCTTGGCATTTGCTATGGCCAGATGGCGATGTGCATTCAAAATGGCGGCAAAGCCGAAGGGTCCGACCACCGCGAGTTCGGCAGGGCCTTTGTTGAAGTGCACAAGGCCTCGCCGCTATTCGACGGCGTTTGGGACGTCGGCACCCGGCACGAGGTGTGGATGAGCCATGGCGATCGTGTGATCGACTTGCCCGACGGATTCGACGTGTTGGCGACGTCGCCCGGCGCCCCGTTCGCCGCCTATTCCGATGAAGAGCGCCAATTCTACGGCGTGATGTTTCATCCCGAAGTGGTGCACACGCCCGATGGCGCGAAGCTGCTTGCCAACTTTGTGCATAAGATCACTGGCGTTGAGGGCGATTGGTCAATGGGGGCGTTTCGTGACGAAGCGATCCGCCGTATCCGCGAGCAGGTAGGCGACAAACGCGTGATCTGCGGCCTGTCGGGCGGTGTGGATTCTTCCGTGGCAGCCGTTCTGATTCACGAGGCGATCGGCGAGCAGCTCACCTGCATTTTCGTCGATCACGGCCTGATGCGCCTCAATGAGGCAGACGAAGTGGTCGGCATGTTCCGCGGCCAGTACAACATTCCTCTGGTGCATGTGGATGCCAGCGATCTTTTCATCGGTGAGCTGGAAGGCGTTTCCGACCCCGAGGAGAAACGCAAAATCATTGGCCGCCTCTTCATCGAGACGTTTGAGGCCGAAGCCAAGAAACTGGGCGGCGCAGACTTCCTCGCCCAAGGCACGCTCTATCCGGATGTGATTGAAAGCGTGTCCTTCACCGGCGGCCCATCGGTCACCATCAAGAGCCACCATAACGTCGGCGGGTTGCCCGAGCGCATGAACATGGGCCTCGTCGAGCCCTTGCGTGAATTGTTCAAGGATGAGGTCCGCAAGCTTGGCCGCGAACTTGGCTTGCCGGAAAGCTTCGTTGGCCGGCACCCTTTTCCGGGGCCGGGCCTCGCCATTCGCTGCCCAGGCGGCATCACCCCTGAGAAGCTGGATATCCTGCGCAAAGCCGATGCGATTTATCTGGAAGAAATCCGCAACGCCGGACTTTACGACGCCATCTGGCAAGCCTTTGCGGTGCTCTTACCGGTGCAAACCGTCGGCGTGATGGGCGATGGCCGGACCTATGATTTCGTACTTGCCCTGCGCGCCGTAACCTCCGTCGATGGCATGACGGCGGACTTTTATCACTACGACATGCAGTTTCTGGCCAACACCGCCACCCGCATCATCAACGAGGTAAAGGGCGTCAACCGCGTGGTCTATGATGTAACCAGCAAACCGCCCGGCACCATCGAATGGGAATAGGGTCGGCGTTCCTAATTTAATGCCGTGATTTAATTAGAGTTTCCAAAAAAGCACACGATGATGCGATCATCAACGTCTCTTGTGTCATCTAAAGATCGTCCATTTGTATGCCGAATGGCTCACACATTCGACAACAAGCCTGGAGTTAGGGTTAGGGGAGATCCGGCCCGTCCAAGCCCACTCTGGTTTGCCCAATCGGATCTAAGTTTCCAGAACAGACAATAAAGACCTAGCCAACCACGCGACGGTTTTTTCAAAGGCAAGAGTGTTCGCGGTGCTGCTCAGCTGGATTGGTGTTTGTCTGATCGTGACGGCTTTGGCCGCAATTTGTCGGGGCGTAGTGTGTCGTGGCGATCTACGTTGATTAAACTTGCGAGGTTCGAAAATGGCGGCAAAGTGGTCTTTGAACCCCACCAGGCCGCCATTATTCGCGACGGGCGGGTTTGCTCAGAGACGACTTTCATCACACGCATTGAAGAAGATGTCAGGCAGCTCTCCACGTTGACCGCAAAGTGGAAAAAACTATCCAAGAAAGACATAGCGACAATCTGCTTCTAAGACGCGTCGTTTGTTTGTTATCAGGGCTGGATGCAAACCGGTCGACCCATGTGAGGTCCTGTTCCGAGCAACGTGCGCCGTCAGGCCCGGCTAAAGCGGAAAAGTTGGCCGGGGCACGTTCTTATATGGAAGGGCAGCATAATTGGTCGTGCACAAGGCGCCGCTGTCGCAGACGATGATCCGTCCGGCGATCGGCGCGAATGCGGCGCGGAAATGCTGCATTGATTTCAGCGCAACAACACGGGCCTTGACCGGATCGATGCCGAAGGTCTGGAATTGGGCAAGATCCAAGATTTGGTGGGCGATGCTAACGATCAGGATATCGATACCTTGAACGCGCAACACCGCGCTGGTGCCGAAACTGCGCTCTAGGCCGCCGAGCATCGGGCCGTTACCGATCACACGCCCGTTGCCCGACCACATCACCGTGCCGGTGAGTTCTAGCGGACCGCCGCCGAAACCTGGTGCCGTCTTGCCGCCAACCGACAGCGTTGATGTCTCGCCCACCGGAACGGCCTGGAGCATCTCTGCTGCCTCGGCGTCGGTCATCGGGCCGTAGCATGTGTCGGATACACTGGCGTCCAGAAGCGCGGCCAGCAATGATGTGCCATCGCCATAGGCGCCAGAACCTGGATTGTCGGCATAGTCAGCGATCACCAATGGTCCGGCCGCACCGTCCCATCCGCGCGCGATAGCAGCAGCGTCTTCGACGCTGAGATAGCTGTTCAAGGCCTCGTGGCGCTTCTCCCAGATGTCATCGGCGATCTCTTCGATGATCGCTTGATGCGGCGTTGCTTCGCCCTCGCAGGTGATAAGGACCGTCGGCCCGACTTCAGCGATATCGGCGCAGGGAAACGCGCCATTGATGCTGATGGCGTAAACGCCTTTGCGCATCTCGTAGGCCCGGGCGAGCGCCTGGCGGTCGATCATCGGTCCAATATCGGTGCGCCCACCATTGGCCTCCTCAAGCATGGGCCGGTGGGCGCGCAGCGTTTTTGGTTTTATGTCGCCAAGCATGGTGCGTTGGAGAAGTTCCGCCGCGCGTCGTCCTGTGGAACGAAGATCAACATGCGGATAGGTCGTGTAGGACACCAAGATTTGAGCCAGCGCACACATCGCTGCAGTGACGTTCGCATGAGGGTCCAGTGTGACGGCGATGGGCAAATCGGCCCCAACAAGGGCACGCAAGCGATGCAGGATTTCGCCCTCTCCATCCTCGCAGAAGTCGGTGACCATGGCGCCGTGCAACATGAGAAAAACACCGTCCCACGTCCCTTGAGCGGCATCGGTTAACGGCGTTACCAAGGCGTCAAAAGCGTCGCGTGTGACCCGTCCGCCAGGTCCGGCCGCAGCGCTGATGGTGTGGGTAACATCCCAACCATGATCCCCGGCGGCATCGAGCATGCCTGCGAGCACGGTGTTCTTGGCACCTCGCGCTGCAATGGCCGCCTTGCCATCGAGCAGACAATGGTCGCGGAAGCTTTGCAAGGTGGTTGGGCGGATGTTGAAGGTGTTGGTTTCGTGAGAAATTTCAGCGCTGAGAACCTTGAAGCTCAAAGACCGTTTCCTTCAAATCGGATGGTGGCAGGCGACCGCGTGGCCACCGTTGGCCGCCAGTGCAGGGGTTTCAGACCGGCAGATGTCGGTGGCGTGGGGGCAACGGTCAGCGAAGGCGCAGCCAGGCGGCAGATCGAAGGGGCTGGGCACTTCGCCTTCCAGCGGCGCAATCAGACGTCGCTTTTTCGGATCGGGCTCGAACGTCGAATCCATCAGCGTCTTTGTGTAGGGATGGCGCGCCGGCGCATCGGTGTCGGGCAAGGCTTCAACGACACGGCCGAGATACATGACCATGATCTCGTCGCAGAAATATTTCACCAAGCTCAAATCATGGCTGATGAACAGATAGGTGAGGCCGAATTCGTCGCGCAGTTTTTCAAGCAGGCCGATGATTTGCGCCTGGACCGACACGTCCAGCGAAGCGGTGGGTTCATCGAGTACCAGTAGGGATGGCCGCAGCGCGAGCGCCCGCGCGATCCCGACGCGTTGCTTCTGGCCGCCGGAAATCTGGTGCGGAAAGCTGCTGGCAAGACCAGGATTTAGCCCGACCATGTCGAGCAAGGTTGCGACTTCCTCTTCAACTGTAGCTTCGGGTTTGCGTCCTTGCACCTCGAACGGCTCGATCACGGCCCGCGCGACGGTGTAACGCGGATCGATCGCTGAATAGGGGTCCTGAAACACCATCTGCATGTCGGCACGCAGCGCGCGCATGTCCGCCGCCGGTTTGGCCAACAGGTCGGCGCCTTCATACAAGACCGCCCCGCTGCTTGGCTCGATCAACCGCAAGATCAGGCGTGCCAAGGTCGACTTGCCGCAGCCACTTTCGCCCACCACGCCGACGACCCGACCCTTGGGCAAATCAAACGACACGCCGTTGACCGCGTGCATGGAGCGCGCCTTTTTGAACGGCCCACCTGGGCTGGTAAACCGTTTGGAGAGATCGCGCACTTCCAAGAGATTGGCCATCAGGCAGTTCCTGCGAAATGGCAGGCCGCTGCACTCTGGTCATGGCCTACGAAGGCAGGCAGCGTCGTTGAGCAAATGTCCTGCGCGCGGGGGCAGCGCGGATGGAACGGGCAGCCATCCGGATAATTCTGGACTGTTGGCACGGTGCCAGGAATACCTTCAAGCTTGGTGTTTTCGTCCAGTCCACGGGGAATGCAGCCGATGAGCGCCTGGGTGTAAGGGTGCCGAGGCGCATCGAAGATGGCTTCCACGGGACCATGCTCGATGGCACGACCGGCATACATCACCACCACCTTGTCGCAGGTCTGGGCGACCACGCTCATATCGTGGGTGATCAGAACCAGTGCCAGATCGCGGTCTTTGACCAGATCATCAAGCAGTCGGATGATCTGCGCTTGCACCGTGACATCGAGCGCCGTTGTTGGCTCATCGGCGATCAGCACGTCGGGATCAGCCGCCAGCGCCATGGCAATCACAATGCGCTGTTTCATGCCGCCGGACATTTGATGCGGATAGCGCTCGCAAATGAGCGCCGGCTCGGGAATACGCAGCGTGCCAAGGATGTCGACCGTGCGCTCGCGTGCCTTTTGCGGGCTCATCGCCAGGTGCAGGATCGCAACCGCATCGACCTGCGGGCCGATTTTTTTCAGCGGGTCCAGCGATGTCATAGGGTTCTGGGTGATAAGCCCGATCCGCCCGCCACGCAGCTTTCGGTAGGCTTTCTCAGGCAGCTCGGTCAGCTCCTGGCCATCAAAGGCAATGCTGCCTGCGGTGATTCGCCCGCCTTGCAGCGGCAGAAGACCCATGACCGACATGGCCGTCAGACTCTTGCCCGAACCACTTTCGCCAACGATCCCGAGCGTCTCGCCGCGTTCGATGGAAAAGCTCACCCCGGAGAGCGGCTGTATCGGTCCGAAGGCAACGCTGAGATCGCGCACCTGCAACATGCTCAGGCCCCTCTCAACCGGTCGCGAATATCGAGCGCACGGATGAGTTCATCGCCGAACAAGTTCACCGCGATCACTGTAACTGCCACGACCACGCCAGGAAATATGATCACCCAAGAGCTCAAGAACAGCTGCGCGGTGCCCGACGACATCATGCCGCCCCAGCTTGGCGTGGGTGGTTGGGCACCGAGACCGAAGAAGCCGAGGGTTGCTTCCAAAACGATGCCGTCGCCGATGGCGAGCATACCCACCACAATGACCGGCGCGATGGCGTTGGGCATCAGATGGCGCAGCAGAACATGATGCGGCTTGGCGCCCAGATTGATGGTTGCCTCGATGAAGGTCTCGCGTTTCAGCCGAACGATCTGGGCCCGCGTCAGCCGGGTGAACTGCGCCAGATAGGCAATCGCGATGGCGAAGGTTGTGGACGTCAGGCCAGGGCCGATGATGGCGACAAAGATCAGCGCGATCAGAATATCGGGGAAGGACCAGGTGAGGTCGACAACCGTCATCACCACGCGTTCAAACAGGCCACCAGAATAGCCTGCTGCCGCGCCCAAAATCATGCCGGCGGTGATCGAGATGCCGATGGCGGTGGCGCTGACCGACAGTGAGGTACGCGCGCCGTAGATCACGCGGCTGAGCACATCGCGTCCAAATTCGTCAGTGCCCAGCAAGTGCGGCCATGCCGGCGGCTGGTTGGCGTTCATCAGGTTCTGTGCGGCGAAATCAAAGGGCGCGATCCAAGGCGCGAAGACCGCCGTCAGAACGAGCAGGATGATAAAGCCGCCGGAAATCTTGCCGATCCAGGACGAGAACGCCCGGCCGATGCTCATCCGCGCAAAGGCTTCATAAGAGCGCATGGCCATCGTCGCGAAAGCGCTTCGCGGCGCAGTGGTGGGGGTCATGATTTTGCCTCTCGTACGCGGGGGTCCATGGCAGCCTGCGCCACGTCGCCGATGAGTGTTCCGATCATGACCGCAAGGGCAAGCATCAGCAGGCAGCCCTGGACAACCGGATAGTCGCGCTGGCCAAGGGCGCGAATGAGCAGGGAGCCGAGGCCGGGGCGCGCGAAGACGAATTCAACCGTAACGGCACCTCCCAATATCCAACCGATGCGCAGCGCCAGAATGGTCACGACCGGCAATAGCGCATGCGGCATCAGATGGCCGAAAAGAATGGTCTTGGCCGATAGACCTTTGGCGTGCAGCAGCATCACGAAGTCTTCGCGGCGCGCATCCATCAGGGCGACGCGGGTGATGCGGGCCACCAGCGCCACACCACCAAAGCCGATGGTCAAGACGGGCAAGACCAGAGCTTGCCATCCGCCAGCTCCGGACACTGGAAACCAGCGCAAATTGACGGCGAAAAACAGGATCAGCAGCAGCGCCAGCCAAAAGCCCGGAACGGTTGAGCCGAGAAGAATGAAGCCGCGCACGAAGCGTTCGAGAATGGGGTTACGGACAACCGCTGAGATCGTGCCCAACGTCATGCCGACAATGGTGGAAAAAGCGAAGGCTAGCCCGCCAAGCACAAGGCTGTAGGGCAGGTTCTGACCGATCAGATCGGCAACCGGGCGGCGCAGCACGATCGCCTGGCCGAAGTCGCCCTGAAACATGTTTCCGATCCAGGTGATGTACTGGATGAAGAGGTTCCGATCGAGGCCGTAGAGCGCCACCAGAGCCGCCCGATCTTCCTCCGAGGAGCCGATGCGCAACAGATTGTCGATCGGATCGCCGGGCAACAGATGGACGATCATGAAGATCACGATGGAGATCGCGATGGAGACCGGAATGAGCATGAGCAGACGTTGAAACGTGTATCGCAGCAGCATTCACCGGCCTCTCGCTTGGTGGTGTGGGGTCTCCGGAGGTAGACCCCGGAGACCCAGTCGGCGTGTGCCGGACTATTCGACGACGCGAATGTCCTGCACCGTCTGCGAGCGGAAGCGGGTGCCGCGGATCGGCGTAGGGACGCTGACGGTCGTCGCGTTGAACGCGATGTTCTGCGTAGGTTGGTAGATCGGCACGAACAGGTGCTGGCTGAGCACGTACTCATGGTAGGCGCGGAAGTTCGCGATCCGCTCATCGAACGTGGCGCTTTCCGTCATCGCCACATCGTTGAGCCTTTGGCCTTCTTCGTCTTCCCACATGGAAACGTTGGGATAGCCAAGGCGCGTGCCGCTGAAGAACCAGTCCAGAATGTCTGAATTGTTCCAGTCGTAGGCCCGCACAGCCAATTGGTGTGCGTTGCGGCGATATTCATCGCGAATGGTGGAGCCATCAAAAACCGTGATCTCTGCTTCCATGCCGATCTGCGCCAGTTGCGCTTGCACGACTTGGGTCAGCCGCGTGAACTCGGTGCTGTTGGCAGTGAACAGATCCACCGATAGCCGCTCGCCGTCTTTTTCCCGCACCCCATCATCGCCAAGCGCCCAGCCAGCGTCGTCAAGCAGCGCCGCCGCTCGATCAAGGTCAGGATAGACGTTGAGATCGTCATTGACCTCCGCCTCGGGAAGCGAAGAGATCAAGAAGTTGTGCGCCGGTGCGCCGACGCCATTGTAGACCGCCGCGACGATGGCCGGTTGGTCGATGGCAAGGGTTGTCGCCTCGCGCACCCGGATATCATCGAATGGCGGCGCTGTGACGTTGATCGGCATGTAGCTGATGCCGGTGCCGGGCATCTGGATCACTTCGACACTGGCTTCGGCTTCAAGGATCTGTAGAAAATCGGTGGGTACGCCGAGCAGGATGTCGATGCCGCCGGTGCGTAGCTCAAGAAAAGCGGTGGATTGATCGGGGATTTCGCGGAATGTCACCTGGGCAAGGTGGGCCGGCCCAGTGTTCTCGGAAAGGTCCGAGCCCCACTGATAGTCGTCATGGCGCACGAGCACCGTTTCCAGGCCTATCTGAAAACTGTCCAGGCGGAACGGGCCGGTGCCGACGGCGCCAGTGACACCGAAATCTTCGCCCATCTCATCGTAGGCAGCCTGGCCTGGAATGCCCATGAAAGAGCTTGCCAGATTGTAGAGAAGGTTGGGTTCCGGTCGCGCCATCACAAAGCGGACGGTCAGGTCATCGACAACCTCCACCGACTCGATGGCCTCCACTAGAAACGCGTTCTCGGTGCCAGCAAAATCAGGAATCCAGTCGGCAACCGTCTGCGCATTGAAGGGGCTGCCATCATGGAAGGTGACGCCCGCATGCAGCTTGAAGGTCCAGGTCATGCCGTCAGCCGACTCATCCCAGGAGGTTGCCAAATGCGGGTGGAACGACTGATCGGCGTCCTGCTCGACCAGACGGTCGTAAATGAGCGAGGTCGCCGAGTTCAGATTGTTGGCGGTGATCGGATTGTAGGATGTGGCGCCAAGCTCACCAGCGGCAAAGGCAATGGTGACGTCTTGGGCAAGGGCAGGCGCTGTAAAGAGGAGACCGGCCGCTACGATAGCCGATCCTGTTAGAAGCTGAGTCTTGGTCGAATATCGCATAGGAAACATCCTTGTTGTGAAAACAGGCAGGTCAGATCTTGGGTGGGCTCTCCGGTCGCGTTGAACCAGCTTTAGAGGCAGGGCTCCCAACATGGCCGGTGAACCGGCCATAAAGGCCGGCAATCTTGTCCATCCGCGCCTCGACGTCGGGGCCAAGCGCCATGAAAACGCCGTTGACCAACAGGTTGGCGAGGCTCGCCATCTGAGCGGTTGAATCCCAGAAGAGGTTGAAGGAGGTCGGGACGACGAAAATTTCGTCGGCCACATCATGGGCCCAGTCGCAGTAGGGGTCGGTGATCAGGGTGACGTGGATGCCGGCGGCATTGGCTTCTTCTGCCAACAGGCGGGCATGGCGGGAGTAACGGCGCGCTTCGAAGATCACCAGCGCAGCATCCTGACCGTCCATCGCCAAGACTTCGGCGAAATTGCCGCTGGCCATATCCAGAAGTTGCACCCGGTCGCGCAGATATTGCAGCTGATTGACGAAAATCTGCGCCATGCCGCGTTCGGTCTGGAACCCCACGGCATAAACCGCGTCTGCTTTGGCAAGGCGTTGAACGACTGCATCGAACGCCGCGCTGTGAGCGATCTCGTAGACCGCAACCAAAGCGGCCATCTCAAGTTCCAGGCCCCGCGAAAGCTGGTCTTCACCGGCCTGGGCGCGGGCACGCAAATCGCGCAGGCGATCGCCGATCAGCCACGGCTGATCGCCCATATCGTTCTTCAACGTGTTCTTCAGATCCTTGAAACCGTCATAGCCAATGGCGCGGCAAAAACGGCCGACTGTCGGTTCGCTCACGCCCACTTTTTCAGCCAGGCTTGCAGCGGTTTCAAAAGGCAATGTGCGCGGTTCAGCCAGCATGAAGTTTGCGATCGCACGATCTGCCTTGGAGGCAGATGACAGCGCCTCGGATAGGCGATCGTGCAAGGGCTTGGCCATGAGAGGAACCTCGTCAGTTGCCCTTACGGTGAAATAAAACTTTCAACATGTCAAAGTTTTTATTTTTCTTGCATTGATGGAATTTTAGGCGCTTCACTGAACCGGCCTGCTCCATGCCGGGGTCGCGCCTACCAAAAAGGCCGTGCCAGTGATCTATGATTTCCTCGTGATCGGGGGCGGCATTTCCGGTGCATCAGCCGCCTACGAACTGGCGTCGCATGGCAGTGTGTTGCTGCTGGAGGCCGAGAAGAGCGCCGGTTATCACAGCACGGGACGATCGGCGGCGTTGTTCACGCGCAACTATGGTGGACCGGTGGTGCGCCGAATCAATGCAGCCAGCGCACCGTTCTTCAAGGACCCGCCAGATGGCTTCTGTGACGCGCCTCTGCTGACGCCCCGAGGCTCTCTGACGGTTGCTGCGCCCGGCGATGAGCAAGCCTTGCAGCCCCTGCTGGCAGCCTCCGAGCCTGGCGAAGAGGTGGTGCGTGTGAGCGTCCAAGACGTTCTTGAACGTGTCCCCTTCCTGCGACCGGAGCGAGTTGCTGATGCGGTATTTGAGGCCAATGTGACAGACATTGATGTCGCCGGACTGCATCAAGGCTATCTGAAAGGGCTAAGAGCGCGCGGTGGTGTGGTCATGACAGGGCAGCGTGTCGGCGCTTCTGATCGCACTGCCGACAGTTGGACCGTCATAACAGCGACGGAGAGTTTTCAGGCCAAGTCCGTTATCAACGCCGCTGGAGCTTGGGCGGACCAGATCGGCCGGTTGGCCGGCGCCATCCCGATAGGATTGGTTGCCAAGCGACGCACGGCGATCATCATCGACGCGCCCGATGGCACCGATATTCCCGCATTACCTGCGGTCGATTTTGCCGGCTCGGACATCTACCTGAAGCCCGACGCTGGCAAGCTGATGGCCTCACCAGGGGATGCGACGCCGACCGAACCGCAAGATGTGCAGCCCGATGAAATGGACATTGCTATTCTGGCTGACTGGTTGCAGCGCGAAACGCTGATCCCAGTGAAACGTATTCCCCACAGTTGGGCTGGCTTGCGCAATTTCGTTGCCGATGAGGCGCCAGTGGTTGGTTTCGACCAGAAATTAGACGGCTTCTTCTGGCTCGCCGGACAGGGCGGCTACGGCATCATGATGGCACCAGCCCTCGCGCAACTTACCGCTCAGCTATGTATATCAGGGCAGTCGTCGCCTGGCCGATCGATCTCTGGCCTCAATGCCAATGACCTCTCCCCCAAGCGGCTTACCTGAACAGCGGCTAGCCTGCATCTGTGGGCAAGCTTCTGTTGCCCTTCCTCGCCGATACAGCTGCTCATACACATTGCCGAAGGCCGTTTAATCGGCGGACTGCAAGATCCGCTTGGCGGTCATCAAGTCCAGATGGGCTCCGCCACCATTTTTGAAGACCGTGATTTCGTCTTCCGTGTCTCGCCCAAAGCTACCAGCAACCAGTCCATATAGGTCCGCCAAGACGGCGTCTCGCGCGATGGCACCCTCAGCCAGCGGGATCATCAATTCACCGATATGATCGAGCGTGGTCTCAAAACTATCGACGAAGAGGCGACCCTTTTGCAGCAACTCATTGTCGGCCTCGCGCATGTCCTTTTTGAACGCGCCGATAAGATCGACATGCGTGCCATCGCCGACCCACTCGCCCAGCAAAATCGGTTCCTTTGCCATGGTGGCGGTCGAGATGATGTTGGCGCGCGTGCATGCGGCCGGTAGGTCCGTAACGGCGGACACGGGCAATCCGTCCTTGGCCAGTTTCTCTGCGAGACTTTTGGCTTTTCCCGGCGTTCGGTTCCAGATTTCGATGCGGCGAAGGCTTGGGAAAGTCTGTGAAAAAGCGTGAGCCAGACTCTCGGCAACGACACCCGCGCCTAGAATGAGGTAAGACGCGCTGTCGCGCCGCGCGAGAAGCTTGGCGCCGAGCGCCGAGTCGCCTGCTGTCTTCCATTCGGTCACCAAGTCGCTGTCGAGAATGGCCTCAAGCGCGCCAGTGGTATCATCAAAGACCAACATGCCACCTTGCACGGTCGGCAAGCCAGCCGCCACGTTGTTGGCCATCACTGATACGGATTTGACGCCGAACCCAAGACCGTCGATCCAAGCGGCACGGCTAAGCAAAGCGTCCGGGCCACGCGACAGAAGCTGATCACCGATTTCCGCCTGTCGCTTTTGGTGGCCTTCGAAGAGCGCGTCGATAATGTCCGCCCAGCGCAGTTTGTCGGCAACCGTTTCCCGCGTCACGATTTTCATAGGGCCTGTGTCCTTGCTGGAATCATCCGCAAGAAACACGCGGAAAAAAGCACGCTTAGCATAGCGATTGGCGGGGCGATTGTTTTCTAGCTGCCTGGGGCGGTTTTCCGCTCGCCAAAAGGCTGGCGAACCAGGACGCCCGGATGCTCAACAGACAAAACATCCAAATGGTGAAACTTCATTGGTAGCGGCAAAACGCTACAGTCTGTGTTGCCTGCTCGCGCTAACTCCGCCGTCGTCTGATCACAACCACCTATCAGGCAATGTTGAAAATTGTTGTCTGTTCCATCAGCCCCGTCGGTCCATCGCTTTCCGAGGCAACGTCGGCTTTCTTTTGCGATCAATGCGAATGTCCGCTCCTAGCGATGAGGCGGTCACAAGCCAACTGCTCGCTTAAGTCCTTGCGAAATCGGGATTCACACACGACCGCTCATTGGGGGCAATGGCTTGCCACTTGGGCTAGTGATCGAAGTTTCAGACCTCAATCGACTAACCGAGCTAATTGAACTCTTCCACCGTGACGGCGAACAACACTTTCTCACCGCAGAGATCCGTTCCACATCTGGGCTGCATGCGTGCGATTTCGTGCTGCCAATCGCTTCAGTATCGCTGAAATGTGAAGCTTTACAGTTCCGATCGTAATCCCCAGCTCCCCGGCGATCTGTTGGTTGGAGTATCCTTCGCTCATGACGGCCAAGACCTGCCGTTGTTTGGCCGTTAGTTGTTTCAGCCTAAACCTTTCATTGTGACCAGGCTGGTCGCCGGCGGGCACATGTCGTGCCGCAGGCTCTTCTTTTTCAACGAGGTCTCGTGCGGCCGACAGGGAACGTTTGAAATCGTCAAAACGGGCGTTTAGTTCAACCGCTGCACTCAAAGATGAGGGCAGCGCTTTTATCGCGCGTTCAAGGTCATGAAGCCTCTCCGACACATCGAGTGCCGCTATTTGCGAAAAGCGCGTTTCCGACGTCTCGCTCGCACGCACCTGCGATAAGGCCTTTTGTAGGGCGTCCACAGCTTGGCGGCGATCTGTGACATCCAGCGCAACGCCGTCCCATATGACTGTCCCGTCATCAAGCCTGCGAGGGCTGCCAATGGAGCGCACCCAGCGGTAGCCTCCGCCCGGCGCCTTCACGCGAACTTCCTCATCAAGCTGGCTCAGTTCTGCAGCGGATGCTTCAAGCGCATCAATGAAGATCATGCGGTCTTCGGGATGCAGCCAACTGTGATCCACTGCCTGGGCGTTCATCAGCATGTCTGGGTCCAGGCCAAGGCCCTCTCGTATGCCATCGCTTACATAACTGTAGCGGTATTTGCCGTCGGGCGTTCGCACACGCTGCATGGTGTGACCTGCGACGGCAGCGCTGAGAAGATCGGCAATGTTAGGTTGGACAAGGGACTCTGTCGTCGAATTCATATATCCTAAGATATATGTTCTCGCGCATTTTGCAAGAAAGATATATCCTAAGGCTAGATTTATGCGATCTGTTGCGCCATCGTTAGGCGAGGCAGCCCGAAAGAGGCGGCACGTACGAATGGGAGCTGGCGGTGAGCAAGATCATCATTGAGGCGCGGGTGAACGAGCTTGCGACACGTCGCGGAAACCCGCATGTGCCTTTCCTGCCCAAAGAAATCATTGCCGATGCAAAGGCTTGCTATGGTGAGGGCGCGGCCATTGTGCACTTTCACGGTCGCAAGGCGGATGGAGCACCCGACCATGATCCTAACTTCTATTTGGAGACCAATGCCGGTATCCGCGCCCAGTCCGGCATCCTGATCCATCCCACGCTTGGCTATGTGGCCAACGACACCGATGCCAAAGGGCGTTTTGCTGCCATCGAGCAGATGATGAAGTCGGCCGACACCGCGCCGGACTTCGCGCCAATGGATGTCGGCAGCGTCAATGTGGACTGGTGGAATCCCGAAGAAGGCAAATATGACACCACCGAACTCATCTATAAGAATTCAACCAGTACGCTGATGTATTTTGCCGAGCGAATTCGGCACTACAACCTGACACCATACCTTGTCAGCTGGAATGTGGGCTTCACCCGGCAGATCGAACAGTTCCTGAAAATGGGTGTGCTCGAAGCGCCAGCCTATGTGTGCTTTTGCATGACCGATGAGATCATCTTTGCCGGGCATCCAGGCACGGAGGCTGGCCTCGACGCCCACACCGCATTCCTGCCGAAAGGCTTCGACTGCGTTTGGACGGCGGTTTCCTACAAGGGCAACTTGTTCACGCTGACTGACAAGGTTATCCGCGAGGGTGGCCATATCTCCATCGGGCTTGGTGACTATCACTACATGGATGGTGAGCGACACCTGACCAATGCCGAGGTCATCGCCAAGGTGGTTGCCCAGGCGCGCGCACTGGGTCGCGAACCGGCCACCGTCGAAGAGACCCGACAAATCCTCAACATGAAAACACCACGCATCGCGGCGTAACCGTGAGCACTCAACCATCGTCAGGGAGGACGACCACATGACTTTGAAATCCATGCTCGCCGGCACTGCGCTGGCTTCCATTGCCTGGGCGCCAGTGGCTGCCGAAGACTTCCAAATGCAAACATTCTTGAGCGCAACCGCGGCCACGACCGTTGCCTTTGAAGAAATGGCCGCCGAACTGGCCGAAACGACGGACGGCGAGATCAACATAACGGTCCTGCCGGGCGGAGCTGTTGTTGGTGCTGCCGAAACGATTGAAGCCATTCAGAACGGCATTCTTGATGGCCAATACACCGCACCCAGCTATTTCGCAGGGAGCGACCCAGCGATGGGTGTTTTGGGTGATACGATTGGTGCCTATCCTGATAGCGCAACGCGAGACCGCTGGTTCACTGAGGGTGGCGGGCTGGAGCTGGCACGCGCGCTATATGAGCAGTACGACCTCTACTTCATCTGCCCGATCTATTGGCCTTCCGAGCAAATTCCTTCCACCGTTCCCATCAACACGGTGGCCGACTTTGAGGGCCTTTCCATGCGTGCGCCGGGCGGTCTTGCCTCTGATCTTCTTAGCCGCGCTGGTGCATCACTGGTCACCATGGGCGTTGGCGAAAGCGTAACGGCTATGGAAACCGGTGTGCTTGATGCAACGGACCTTGCCAATGTCGCGCTCAACGTGGCGCTGGGCATGCATAATCAGGCAAAATATTCTGTTCTGGCACGCCATTCTATGGCTGTGACCGAGATGAGCGTGTCGCTGCAGAAGTGGAACGGTCTTTCTGCCGATAGTCAGCAAGCCTTTGAAGATGCCTGCAACAGTATGTCGGCGCGACTGAGCAGTGAGTTGCCTGACGCTGATGCAGCCGCGCAGGAACAGGCAGCCAACGAGCTTGATGTAACGTTCCTTGAGTTTGGCGAAGAAGAAGCGGCGATCTTCCGCGCGCTGACACAGGAAGTGTGGGCCGATTGGGGCAGCCGCAGCCCGAACGCCCAGGCTATCGTTTACAGCCATCAAGCGTTTTTGAGCGAGCTCGGCCTCAACTGATGGTGCTGTGCGCGGGGTCGCTTCGCCTCCCGGGCGACCCGGCGCGTCATTGGAAAGCGCCTCATGGTGTTTCTTAGCCAGTTTGCCAAGTGGCTTGGCCGCACAGCGTCGTGGTGCTTTGGAGCCATCATCCTGGTGATGGTTTACGAAGTCGTCGCACGCTACGGCTTTGGCGCCCCCACAGCGTGGGCGCACGAGGTCTCCGTTATGCTGGCCGGCTTTGCGTTCATCTTCGGCGGTGCCTACTGCATGGCCGAGGGAACGCACATGCGTATCTCGGTCTTGGTCGAAAACCGTCCAACGCTCGAACGTCTCTCGCACTGGCTCAGCGTGGCTGCCGGGCTCTCCTATCTCAGCGGGCTTGCCTACGCCTCCTGGCGCATGGCCGACCGCGCCATCTGGCGCTTCGCGTTGGATGGCACATGGACGCCGGAACGCACGGGCAGCAGCTTCAACGCGCCTGTCCCAGCGTTTCTCAAGGGCATGTTGTTCGTGGGCGCGGTTCTCTTCCTCGTTGTTCTGGTCAATGAGGCGCTGAAACGCCGCTCGAGCGCCCCCTGATGGATATCGGGACGCTCACCCTTCTCATTTTGGCCAGTATGGCGACGCTGCTCATGCTGGGCGTGCCTCTGGCCTTTGTTTCCGGCTCCATCGCTGTGGTGCTGGCGGTTACGCAGTTCGGCCTCAACTCGTTGTTCATTGTGGGCAGCCGTACGGTTGATTTCATCGACAGCTTCGCTCTGATTGCCGTGCCGATGTTCGTCATCATGGCGAGCTTCATGGAGAAGTCCGGCGTTGCGCGGGATCTCTACCGTGCGCTGCACGTCTGGGCGGGTTCGCTGCGTGGTGGTATCGGCGTGGTTACAATCTTTGTCGCCGTCATCCTCGGCGCGACGACCGGCATCATTGGCGGCGAGATCGTGCTGCTTGGTCTTATCGCGTTGCCCCAGATGCTGCGCCTTGGCTATGACAAGAAGCTGGCCATTGGGATCGTCACGGCGGGTGGCTCGCTCGGCACGATGATCCCGCCTTCAATCATTCTGATCTTTTACGGCCTCACCGCTGAAGTGAACATCTCGCAGTTGTTTCTGGCAACGCTGCTTCCCGGCCTGATGCTCGCCAGCTTCTATGTGATCTATGTGCTCATCCGCTGTGGACTAAACCCGGCCATGGGCCCGGCTTTAAGCGTTGAAGAACAGGCCATGCCGCTCCGCGAGAAGTTGGCCCTGTTCAAGGGTGTTGCGCTGCCGGTCGCGGTGGCCGGTGGTGTGTTGGTCTCTATCTATGCTGGCCTTGCGTCCATCACCGAGAGCGCGGCGCTTGGTGCGTTTGGTTCCGGTTTAGCTGCATGGGTACGCGGGACGCTGACGCTGGACATGATCCGAGAGGTCTTCATCCAAGCGATGCGCACTTGCGGCATGGTCTTCTGGCTGGTCTTTGGCACCAATGCCCTCATCGGCGTCTACAACCTGATGGGCGGGATCGATTTCGCAAGCGAGATGCTCTCAGGCATTTCAGAGAACCCCACGATTATCCTGGCGGTCATGGTGGGGGTCTTCGTCCTGCTTGGGTTTTTCATCGACTGGATCGGCATCCTGTTCCTCACAATGCCGATCTTCCTGCCGGTGCTGAGCACGCTTGGCTACGATCCGCTCTGGTTTGGAATCGTCTTCAACCTCTCCATGCAGATCGCCTACCTCACACCGCCCTTTGGACCAGCCTGCTTCTACCTTAAGGGCGCAGCACCCGAGGGCGTTACCTTGCAGGATATTTTTGCTGCGCAGTGGCCCTTTATCGGATTGCAGGTTTTGGCGCTGCTCATCGTGCTTGTTTGGCCGGACCTTTCGCTCTGGCTGCCACGTCTTGTCTATGGGGGTGGCTGATGGCTGACGTGTCCATCCTCGCCGATCTTGCCGGCAACACGACAAGCAACCGCATGACGTTCGAAGAGCAGTATGTGGCTCTGCGCCTGATGCTGCGCATCCGCCAGTTTGAGGTGCGTGCCAAGGAGCTGTTTCTTGACGGCGTCATCAAGGGCACAGCGCACTCCAGCGTTGGTCAAGAAGCTATTGCTGCCGGTGCATGTGCTGTTCTGGAACCGGAGGACTTCCTGCTCACCCATCATCGTGGGCACGGGCACACGCTTGCCAAGGGCGCGGACATGGGCCGCATGTTTGCAGAACTGATGGGCAAGCAGGCGGGCTATTGCGCTGGAATTGGCGGCTCGATGCACATCGCCGATGTGGAGCGGAACATACTGGGCGCCAATGGTATTATTGGCGCGGGAATGGGCCTTGGCACCGGGGCGGCTCTTGCCGCCAAACTGGATGGCCAGGGTCAAATCGGCATCAGCTTTTTCGGCGATGGCGCGGCCAATGAAGGTATCTTCCACGAGGCGATGAACCTGGCGGCCATCTGGAAGTTGCCGCTAATCTTCTTTTGCGAGAACAATCAATACGGCCTGTCAACGCCGACGGAGATGGTCACCGCTGGGCCCTCAATAGCTGCTCGGGGCAATGCCTACGGCGTGCCCAACACTCGAGTGGATGGCAACGATGTCGGTGCGGTGCGCCAGGCGATGGAACAAGCTGCACTGCGCGCACGCGATGGTGAGGGACCAACGCTCATTGAGGCGCTCACATACCGCTGGGATGACCATTCCATGCGCGCCAACCTGCCGGCCTATCGTACGTCCGATGAGGAGGATGCCTGGCGCAGTCAGGATCCCATCATTCGATTGCGCGATCGTCTGATTCAGCAGAAGCAGCTCGATCAGGAGCGATATGATGAGACGCTCTCAAGCACCCACGTCGAAGTGGAGGCCGCGATTGACTGGGCCGCAGCACAGGCTGAGCCGTCGCTTGAAGACGCCGCCGAACTTGTCAGCGTTCCAAGCATGGCAGCGCTATCGGTTTTGCCGGCGCCAGGGGAACGCAAGCTTACCTACAAGGAGGCGATCAACGAAGCCTTCCACCTGGAGATGGCGCACGATGAAGGCGTGATCCTGCTCGGGGAAGACATCGGCCACATCGGGGGTATTTTTGGGCTGACGGTCGGTCTGATAGATGCTTTCGGGCCGGAGCGCGTGCGCGACACGCCAATCTCTGAAGGCGCAATTGCAACGTGTGGTGTTGGAGCAGCCCTGCAAGGCAAGCGCGTTATTGTCGAAGCGCAGCTTTGGGATTTTGTGACCCTAATGATGGATGCGATCATCAATCAGGCAGCCAAGGCGCGCTTCATGCTCGGCGGCAAAGCCAAGGTGCCTATCGTGTTCCGTGGCCCACAGGGCGGCGGCATCCGGCTCGCCGCACAGCACAGCCAGTCGCTGGAGATGCTTTTTGCCAACATCCCTGGCCTAGAGGTCTATGCGCCCGCCTCTGCCTATGACGCAAAAGGCTTGATGGCTTCGGCTATCCGCTCGGATGGTCCGGTCGTGTTTTTAGAACACAAATTGCTCTATCTCGGCGCCGAACAAGCGGTGCCTGAAGAACGCTACCTGATTGAACCGGGCAAAGCGCGCATCGTGCGTGAGGGAACCGACTGCACCGTCATCGCCACGCTGGCCATGGTCGAGCGAGCCCTGCAAGCGGCCGACCGCATGGCCACTAAAGGCGTGAGTGTGGAGGTGATTGACCCGCGCACCATCAAGCCGCTCGACACCGAAACGATCATCGCAAGCGTTCAAAAAACAAACCGCGCCGTTGTCGTGCATGAGGCCCCAACCTTTGGCGGCTTTGGCGGCGAAATTGCAGCGACGATCCAGCACCAAGCGTTTGACTGGCTCGATGCTCCAGTAGAGCGCGTCGGCGCGCCAGATATGCCGGTTCCCTACAATGATCGGCTGGAGCGCGCGTTCATGCCCGACACCAAGCGCATCATCGAATCCATCCAAACCGCCTGTTACATGAGGTGATTTATGGCAACTCGGAAAGTCATCATCCCGCCGGGGATGGAAAACATTTACGACTCCTACCACTACGCGCCGGCGATCCAAGTGGGCGACACGCTTTACCTGTCAGGCCAAGTGGGGCGCGACGAAAACCTGAATGTCGTTGAGGGCATTGAGGAGCAGTACGCCCAAGCCTTTGAGAATGTCGGCAAAGTGCTGGATGCCGCCAGTGCAACGTTCGACGATGTGGTTGAGCTTGAAACTTGGTTTGCCGAAGACATGGGCAACCTTAAAATCTTCATGGCTGTGAAGGATCGCTACTTCACCAACCGCTACCCAACGTGGACGGGCTTTGCGGTGAAGGGCTTCTCGATGCCAGGCATCATCGTCGAGATCAAATGCAAAGCGGTGTTGGGACTGGCAGACGAATGAGGCGTGACCTTCAGGCACTTCTGGCATCCGATGAGACAAGCCTGGGCACCTGGACGCAGATCGCCGCGCCCGAGCTTGTCGATATCATTGGCCTGAATGGATTTAGCTTCACCATCATCGATTGCGAGCATGGCATCTTTGGTATGGAGACGGCGGAGAACCTGGCGCGTGCCACTGATGCCAATGATATCGCCTGCGCGGTGCGCGTTCCCACCAACGATCCTGTGACCATCATGAAGGCGCTGGACGCCGGCATTCGTCATATCGTGGTGCCCAATCTTGAGACGGCCGAGGGCGCGGCGCTGGCCGTTGCGGCGACCCGCTTTGGCCCGCACGGGCTGCGCGGTGCTTGCCCCTGTTGCCGCTCCGGCGGCCACTTCATCCGCAACTGGGAAGCCTATGTAGCGCAGGAAGAAGCGCGCGTTGGGATCATCGGCTTGGTCGAAACGCAGGCCGGTTACGACAACATCGAAGCGATCTGCGCAACCGCCGGATTGCGCGCACTAATGTTTGGGCCCTTCGACTTATCTGTTTCCATGGGCCACAACGGCAACTGGCGACATCCCGATGTTCTGAACGCCGTGGAGGCCATGGTCCGATGCGCTGGCGACGCTGGCATCCCGGTCGTCATGCCGGTTTTTTCCCCCGATCCGGGCGAGTGCAAAGAGCTCATGGCGCGATGGCAAGCGGTCGGCGTGAGCACCTTTGTTATCGGCTCGGACAAGATCTTGATCGCGAACGCTTTCGATCAATGGAGCCAGGTCTTAGCGGGCAGAAATAGTTCGAAGTACCCTGGCAGCACTTTTGCGTCAGAGGGACTGAAGTGGTGGAACGGTACTCAGGTCTCGTTGGCTTTGTCTGGACTGACGATTTGTTAAGCCCTGTATTTTTCAATGCTTTGCCACGTGACCGTTGCGTCCGCTGCGGGGATGCTACGAGCGAAACAAATCGGATGTTCGCGGTGACGAGGGTCGAAAACTGACACTCAAATGGTGTCGATATTGCCGACTTTATGAGTGTAGCAACAATCATCTGTGCTTGATCAATCCAAAGGTCTCGAGACGTTAGTGCAAACGGCGTGGCATTTGAACTGATCACGAGAGTATGAATCGCAAAATTTATAGTTATTTCAACAAGCTAACCATTTGACGGAATGTGGCTCTCGCAGCTTGGAAAACCTGCGAAAACTCAACTTCTTAGACGCTCAAGAATTGATAGAGTGGGAGTAGGGAACGTGTCGTTCGTCATCCCCCCCCAGGTGTTTGAGTTCGACCACGTTGTGTGAGCTGATAGCCCGGCTGTTCAGAAGGTTTATTGGCCCCAGAGCCAGTTTTGCGCGTTGCGCTGCTCAGACTCGAAGTCTTTGATTTCATCGGACAAGGCAAGCGTTTGGCCCACATGATCGACGCCGGTCATCAGGTTGCGTTTGCGCGCCTCGCCAATCTTGAAGGTAATCGGATCAAGGCTCGGAATTTCAATCGTTTGGTTCGGCAGATTGATCGTGAGCGTCGCATCCTCGGGGTTGGCGACACGATCCAAAAGCGTCGCCACCTCGTTTTCTGGCAAGGTGATCGCCAACAGGCCATTCATCTCGCAATTGCCAAAAAAGATGCCTGCAATTGTGGGTGCGATGATCGCGCGAATGCCAAGCTGCATCAGGCCCCAGACGGCGTATTCCCGGCTCGAGCCACAGCCGAAATTGTCGCCGCACACGAGAATTTCCGCGCCAACATAAGGCGGTTGGTTGAGAATGAACTCAGGGTTTGGCTGACCATTTGTGAAGCGCAGATCGTGAAACGCGCCTTCGGCGAGCCCCTTCCGGTCGATCCGTTTCAGGAACTGTTTGGGCATGATAACATCGGTGTCGATGTTGGGCTGCGGCAGCGGCGCGGCAATGGCGGTGAGCCTGGTGAATGGAGTCATGATGCGCTCCGATCCATGGCCCGAACGTCGGCCAGATAACCAGTCACAGCTGCGGCAGCGACCATCTCCGGGCTCATCAGATGGGTGCGCGCGCCCTTGCCCTGTCGGCCTTCAAAGTTGCGGTTGGTCGAACTTGCGCAGCGTTCGCCATTCGCAGCGACATCATCGTTCATGGCAAGACACATGGAACAGCCCGATCCGCGCCATTCAAAACCTGCCTCAAGAAACACCTGATCCAATCCATCCGCTTCAGCGGCAGCACGCACCTGCTTGGAGCCTGGCACAACGATCGCCGTAACCTGCGGCGCCACGGTTCGGCCTTTGATGATGGTTGCAGCGCGGCGCAGGTCTTCAATGCGGGAGTTCGTACACGAGCCGATGAACGCCCGGTCGATGGGAATCTCCGTCAGCGGCGTGCCCGGATTGAGGCCCATATAGGCTAAGGCGCGTTCGTCGGCTGGCGACTGTGGTGAGGGGACGGAGCCGGATATAGGCTGAGCTTGATCGGGTGACGTCCCCCAGGTGACCAGCGGCGCAATGGCCGTGGCGTCCAGGGCGACTTCGCGTGCAAAGGCCGCATCAGGATCGCTTTTCAATGTGCGCCAGTAGGCGAGGGCACTGGTCCAGGCGTCACCCTTTGGTGCGCGATCACGACCCTCAAGATAGGCGAAAACCTGATCGTCAGGCGCGATCAATGCGGCTCGCGCTCCAGCCTCCACAGCCATGTTGCAGATCGTCATTCGACCGGCCATGTCGAGCGCGGTAATCACCTCTCCCGCAAACTCAACGGCAAAGCCGGAGGCACCTGCTGCACCAACTTCAGCGATGAAGGCCATCACGATATCTTTGGCGGTACAGCCCGGTCCGAGGGCGCCGTTGATGGTGACGCGCATCGGCTTGAGCACCGAATAGGCAAGTGTTTGGGTGGCCAACACATGCTCGATCTCCGATGTGCCGATGCCGAACCCAAGCGCTCCAAACGCGCCATACGTGGTGGTGTGGCTATCGCCGCAGGCGATCACCATGCCAGGCCATGCCATGCCATTTTCTGGCACGACGATGTGTTCGATGCCCTGCCGCGGATCGAACAGGTCAAACAGCTCAATATCATGACGCTCACAATTTGCGCTGAGCGTTTGGATTTGCAGTCGACCGCCCTCATCCTGAATGTCCTCAACGCGAGCCACAGGGCGCGTTGGATTGACATGATCAACGACGGCGAGGTGGGCGTCCGGTCGCCATACCTCACGGTCTGCCGCATGCAAACCAGCGAAGGCCTGCGGCGAGGTGTACTCATTCATGATGTGAAAATCGACGTAGAGCAGCACCGTTTCATCATCGATGCGACGCACAGTGTTTTGGGCAACAAGCTTTTCGTACAGAGTGAGCGACTTGGCACTAGAAGACGGGATCATGGCAGGTTGACCTTTAGGAACTGGCCGAAAACCAGAGCAATAAGCATGACAAGGGTGATAAGTCCGGCCGCTTGGATCAAAAGCCCACGGCGTGTGCGCTGCTCCTGCTCGGCAACAAGGCTTACGAGCAACGCTCCAGCGATAGAAACCGGGACGAAGCCGACCACTGGAAGAAACACCGCCCAGCCAATAAGGACCGCAAGAAGCAGGAGAGGACGTGCGACTGTCCCAACCGCGAAGACCGGTGCGGGTTGCCAGATGAACGCTCGCGTGGCCAGTGCGATGGAGCCCAGCAACAAACCCATACTCGCCAACGTTGGGAACACACGACCCATGACCGACATGGCATTTGCCTCCCACATCGCATAGGCTCCAAGCGCGAATAGAACGAGCGCTGGCAGCATGTCGCGATGACGCAATCGTGCTGCCGCTCCATCCGAAGCAGCACTAGATAGTTCATCAGACATGGCGCGTCTCCTTGCGGGCGGCGCGTCTGTCCGACCAGATCGGCCATAGCAGCGTGAGAAGCGTGAAGAAGATGATTGCCAGCGAGATCGGGCGGCCAAAATATTGCCCCCACAGATCGCCAGATGCTGTGCCGATCAGCCAGGCTTGCACAAAACCCTGTTCCGCGATCGGTCCGAGAATCAGGCCGAGCACGATGGGCGAAGGCTCGAAGCCATGACGTAGCGCCACCCACGCGAAACCGCCGAGAATGACCATCATCAGTACGTGCATTACGTTTTGCTCAACGGCGAACGATCCAATGACGATGAGAACGCCAATGGCCGGCGCCAGCGCGGATTTCGGAATGGACGAGATCGCGTGATAGGCGGAACGGCCAATAACGAGGCCGGTTGGGATCATCAGCACCGTGGCAATCAACAATCCGAAGACAAATGTGAACACCAAATCGGCTTGCTCGGTGAAGAGCTGGGGCCCAACGCGAATGCCCTGAACGAGCAGCGCACCCAAAATCACCGCATCTGGCGGTGTGCCCGGAATGCCCAGCACAAGGGTTGGCACGAACCCACCGCCGACCGTTGCCGAGTTGGCGGATTCCGAAGCGATAACCCCGTCAGGTGCGCCCTTGCCAAAGTCTTTGCGGTGTTTGGATGTGCGCCGCGCCTCCGAATAGGCAACCAGCCCTGCCACCGCACCACCAGCGGCGGGAAGGATGCCGACCACTGTTCCGACCACGGATGACCGGACCAGATTGAACTTGCCGCGCCACAAATGCCCCAAGGCTTCGGGTATGCGTGTGCCGCGTCCACGTTCGGCACGCTCAATATGCGGATCGCTGTTGCCAACCATATTGAGAAGCACCGGCACGCAGTAGATGCCAATAAGCGCCGGGATGATGTGGATGCCGCCCAATAAGGCTGGTTCGCCGAAGGTGTAGCGCACATCGCCGCCGATGACGGCCGACCCCACGGTTGACAGGCCAAGGCCAATAAACCCGCCAATGATGCCTTTCAGTGTCGCGCCGCGAGACAAAACCGCAATCAGCGACAGGCCAAAGATCGCCAACCAGAAGTATTCCACCGGCCCAAAGCTCAGTGCGATGGTGGCCAAGGGCGGCGCGACAATCAGGAGTGCTAGCGCACCGACAATGCCGCCAAAGGCCGATGCAAAACAGGAGATGGTGACAGCCAAATCACCGTCGCCGCGCTTGGCCATCGGAAAGCCATCCAGCGACGTGGCGATGGCGGCTGGCGTGCCGGGCGTGTTGACCAAAATGGCGGCATAGGCGCCGCCATAAATGGCCCCCGTATAGACCGCACCCAGCGCGATGAGCCCCGACGCCGGGTCCATGGTGAAGGTGAACGGCACAAGCACCGCCACGGCCATGGTGGCTGAGAGGCCGGGCAGCGCACCGATCAGTGTACCAAGTACGACGCCAACAAACGCGAGCACAAGATTGAACGGCGTCAGCGCCGAGAGGACGGCTTCGAGCATGAAAACCTCGGAAAAAGAGTGCGCCTGGCGGGATCGTCAACCGCCAGGCGCAAGGCAGAGACGCTAGGCGCCGCGCAAAAGCTCGATGGCCGATGCGTAGGCAGTTTTGCGCTCTTCGAGGAAGGCTGGGACCTCCGTAAGGGGGATATCCGCCAGCACATAACCGGCCTCGATCATCTGCTGCTGGAAGGCGGGGGTGGCGTTGATTTCGCCTATGATGTCTGACAGGCGCTGCTTAATGTCCTCGGGCGTTCCGGCCGGTACAGCCACACCGCGATAAGCCCCGCCGACATGGTCGATGCCCAGTTCTTTGAAGGTGGGCACATCGGGCATGGCGGCCACACGCTCCTCGGTGGCCACGGCAAGGGTGCGCACCTGGTCACCGGCATTGATGCTTTGGGTGGTATAACTCATGCCTCCGCCAATCTGGCCACCCAGCACTGCCGCCATCGCAGGTGCCGATCCGCCAAAGGGCACATAGGTGACGCGGCTGTCGGTTAGCTGGCCGAAGATGGTGGCCGCCAGATGGTTGGCGGTGTTGGTGCCTGAACCGCCAAGGGTCAAAGCGCCCGGATTGGCGGCCGCGAAGTCGATCAGATCCTGCAGCGATTGATAAGGGCTGTCGGCCCGCACGATCACCGCGTCTGGCGTGTAGTGGAAGAAGTAGACATTGTTGATCTGATCGATCTGATAGCCAACATCACGCAAGGCCGGTTGCAGGATGGTGTGCGGTACGATCGTGTTCATGATCGTATGGCCATCGGACTCCAAACCATTGAGCTGCGCCCAGGCCGTGGCACCGCCCGCGCCTGGGCGGGAACTGATGACGACGCTTTGCCCAGCAATTTCCTCCATGAACGGCTGCTGGAAGCGCGCGGTAACGTCGCTTTCGCCGCCGGGATTAAAGGGAATAACGTAGGTTATTGGCCGTGATGGAAAGGATTGAGCGCGCAGAATGCCAGGGGCAGCCAGCGTGACGGCACTGCCGGCCAACAGGCTTTGCGCAAAGGATCGACGTGTAAGTTTCATGGTTTTCCTCCCGTTGTTTCCCTGCAAGGCTAAGGGCACCGAGGCGGATGGATTGAGCGGAAACTATTGTGCAATTTTTTGATATAAATGGCCGCAGTGCGCGTGTGAGATGACCGGTGTGATGACCGTGACGGGACCCAGCGCCATGATTGACCCTGTTCGCATCCTCAGCGATGCGCCTTATGCCGAGACGTTCTTTGATGGGTTCGACGAAAAGCTCCTGTCGATTGATGGGTCGGAGGTTTTTATCCGCATTGGCGGCAGTGGACCGGCGATTCTGCTGTTGCACGGCTACCCGCAAACCTCGGCGATGTGGCACAAGATCGCCCCAGTTTTGGCGGAGCGCTACACGGTGGTTTGTGCCGATTTGCGCGGCTATGGACGCTCAGCCAAACCGACCAGCGATGCGCATCACAATGCCTACTCAAAACGGGCTATGGCGACGGATCTGGTCGGTGCGATGAATTCACTAGGGCATGAGCGTTTTTTGATCGGCGCCCATGATCGCGGGGCTCGCGTTGCCCACCGTTTGGCTGCCGACCATCCTGACAAGGTTTTGGGCCTTGCAACGCTCGACATTGCGCCGACCCGTGAGATGTATGCTGACGCGACCTCCGCCTTTGCCGCCGCCTATTGGCATTGGTACTGGCTGATCCAACCAAGCCCGATGCCGGAACAGATGATCGGTGCCGATCCCGACTATTTTTGGTGCAAGAAATGCTGTTCAGGTTCGGCTGGTGCGCTCCCCTTCGATCGGCAAGCGCTTAATGAGTATCTGGCGGCGTTTCGTGATCCGGCGGTGATCCACGCAAGCTGTGAGGATTATCGCGCCGCCTATGGCGTCGATATCGCGCATGACGACGACGACCCTCAACCTTTGCCGATGCCTGTTCTGGCACTCTGGGGCGATAAGGGGGCCATCGAAGCACACTTCAATTGCCTGTCGCTTTGGCGCAAGCGGGCCAGTGATGTACGTGGGCGCAGCCTGCCGGGGGGTCACTATCTGGCTGAAGAGTGTCCCGGAGCGGTGCTGGCCGAGTGGCTGCCCTTTTTCAATCAGATTGTCGACGCTGGCGCAGAGCCGGCGCCTCAATTGGAAGCCGCAAACCGCGCTTGAATCCGTGCGGACTCTTCGCGTGTGAGATGAAGAAAGGCACGCAAGGTTTCACCATCATCGCTTTGGCGCCAGGCAACCCCAAACTTGAGGGGTTCAATAGCGCTATCATAGCGGAGGAAGGTGACGCCTTTCACCGGCGTTTGCGTGGTCCATTCCGGAACCAGGCCTGCACCAACACCCTGCGCAACGAGCGCCAATAGCGTTGATTTCTCCAATACCTCCAACTCGATGTCCGGTTGGACATTGGCGGCCTCAAAGCTTTGTAAAACCATAGCCGACAGCAAGGGGCGGGCGTGACGCGCATAGGTGATCAGCTTGGTGTCTTGCAAATCCGGCGCCGAAAGTGAGCTGCGTTCAGCAAGCGGCGACGAGGCGGGCAAGGCGACAAATACATCCTCCTCGAACAGCGTCTCCCAGTTGACGCCCTCTAGCGTTGTGGGCGGGCGAAAGAAGGCGACATCAATCCGGTGGCTGAGCAGTTCTTGAACCTGCTGTTTGGACGCCGATACTTCCGTCAGGGGCAAGCGAATCTCCGGAAAACGCTTTCGAAACCGGTCCATCACGGGTGGCAGAAACCAAACAAGGGCGGCGTCTATCCCACCCAAGCGCAAGCGATTGAGGCCTTCCGATGCTGCAATGCTCGCCCGCTCCACGCCTGTGTTGAGCCGTTCAATCACAGCCCGGGCTTCATCGAGAAACACCGCACCGGCCTGAGTCAGGCTGACATGGCGTGTCGTGCGAAAGAGCAGTGGGAAGCCGAGCTCCTCCTCAAGGCTGCGCACCTGGGACGACAGGGCCGTCTGGGCCATGCCGAGCCGCTCCGCTGCCCTGCGAAAATGCAGCTCTTCAGCGACTGCAATGAAGGATTTCAGTTGGCGCAAATCCATAAGGTGCAACTGTGCACCCTGCACCATGATCTGTGAACCGGCCTTCCGGCCCTTTTGGGGTTGAGAGCGACTGGGGTCGATCGCCAAGATGGATTTCGCTATCGCGCGTTAGTCTGGCTTCTGAAGCAGGGCCAGCGCGGCCTTAAGGATGGCATCGACACGATGTTTGGCATTCTTGCTTGCTAAACAGAAGAACTCAGCGACCTCGCGTGCCGACGACGAAACGTCAGACCCGTTCGAACAGTACTCAGCTGACAGCCTATACAAAGGAGCAACACAGTCTCGTTCGATCGCGGCCAGCTTCTCCTTCAATGTGCAGGTCGTCCTTGCCAGGACCTAAAAAAGCAACGAACCTAGGCGTGAGCGGTGCTAAGCTTCCTTCAGATAAACCCGCTGTGCATTGGCTGATCCGATCGCCTTTGCCTCGTCGGGTGACAACGACGCCAGGATTTCCTGTGTGATGCTGAGCCAGCACGGCAGATCGCTGGTCATGTTGACCACCGGCCAGTCGCTACCCCATACCATACGGTTCGGGCCAAAGGCCTCAAGCACATGGTCCACAAAGGGTCGGATGCTCTCCAAATTGGCGGCGTCGGGATTGCAGTAGGACAAGATGCCCGACAGCTTGCAGTTCACGTTTGGCATCTCGGCCAGCGCACTCATGTCGGCGCGCCACGGGTCCAACCCACCACCGGCAATATCAGGCACACCGCAATGGTCGAGCACAAGCGTTGTGTTGTCACAGACTTTTGCGAGCTCACGCGCGATGGGCAATTGGCGCGCCAGAAAGCACATGTCGAACACTTTGCCCGCCGCACCAATCTTGCGCACGTTGGTCCGGAACGTGTTTGATTGCGACATCGCGTCATCCACCACGTGGAGGATACGGCGGAAGCCAACAATGCCCAGTTCACTGGCCTTTTCGAGCTCCGCATCAAATCCGTCATCGCTTTCCGGGCGGATGGTGGCGATGAGCCCGGCAATGCCGCTGCCCGGCTGCTTGGCAATGGCTGCAATGAAGGGCGCTTCCTCGCTCCAGCGCTCATCATCCACCGCTGCTTCCATGAACAGCGTGCCGTTAACGCCATGGCCGGCCGTCAGGCTCTTGTAATCCTCCAGCGTGAAGGACTGTCCTGCCAAGGCAGGGATCCCTGAGGTCCAGCCATAGGGTAGGTCGTCGGCGTAGACCAAATGTTGGTGCGTATCGATGAGCGGTATCATGGCGTTCTCCCTTGGTTTTTCGCGCTGTCAGATGTTGGACCAGCCGCCGTCGATCACATGGGCGACGCCGGTCGTGTAGGCGGACTCATCGCTCGCCAAATAGACGACCAGGGCGGCGATCTCCTCGGCCTTGCCGATGCGGCCGATGGGTTGGCGTGCCACAAAGGCCTTGCGCGCCGCTTCATAGTCGCCAGTTGCTTCCAGGCGCTCATGGAGCGACGGGCTTTCCACGGTCCCTGGGCAGATCGCGTTGCAGCGAATGCCTTTCGCGACAAAATCTGCCGCCACGGCTTTGGTCATCCCGACCACGCCAGCTTTTGTGGCGCCATAAACAAACCGACCGGGTGCCGCGATTACTGAGGATGCCACCGACGCCATGTTGATGATCGACCCACCGCCGTTCTCCAACATGCCGGGCAAGAAGGCGCGCAGCATGCGGTACATGGCCGTCATATTGAGATCGAGAGAGAACGCCCATTGATCTTCATCGCAATCCAGGATCGTGCCTGCCGCGACGAACCCGGCGCAGTTGAACAGAACGTCGGTGCGACCGGCGTCGCGGGCTGCCTGCATAACGGCGTCAGGATCGCGCACATCCAGTATTTGCGTTTGCAAGCCCTGGTCGGTCAGTTCCGCCAGAGCGTCCCGGTTGATGTCGGTTGCAACCACATGTGCGCCTTCGGCCTGCATCGCCAGCGCGGATGCCCGGCCGATGCCTTGCCCTGCAGCGGTCACGAAACAGCGTTTGCCGTTTAGTCTTCCCATGGATGGTCCTTCTTGGATTGTTGCGGTTCAAACCGGCAGGCACGATGGCCCGATGGGTTCAAAGCTCTTGTAGGTGAGAATGAATTCGGTGTGTCCGAGGTCTTCGGATTTGGTCGGTTCACCGTCGGCAACGCGGATGGTCAGGTCGAAGATCTCTCGCCCCACTGTTTCCAGCGTGGCTTCGCCAGAGATCACGCGGCCGGCATTGATGTCCATGTCCTCTTCCAGACGCTCATACATTTGCGGGTTGGCAGCAATCTTGATGACCGGTGCGAGCGCAGACCCGACCACCGAACCGCGCCCAGTGACGAACAAGGTTATCAGGGCGCCAGAGGCCATCATCTCGACGATTTCAGCATTGTCGGAAATATTCGGGAAGCCAAACCGGACCTCCCCATCGGGAACCACGTCCATAAGATAGAGGCCACCGCGCGGCGGGATGTCACCAGGTTTGATGAGACCTGATATCTGGGACTGACCGGATTTGGCATAGGCGCCCAGCGACTTTTCTTCGATGGTGGTGAGCCCACCATCGGCGTTTCCGGCTGCAAAACTTCCAAAGCCAAGGGTCGCATAGTAGCGGGCGGCCTTATCAACCGCCGCGCGCAGTTCCTGTCCGAGTTCCGGCGTGGCGGCGCGTGACACCATAATGTCCTCGCAGCCGATCAACTCACCGGTTTCTTCAAAGATACAGATCGCGCCCTGCGCCACGAATTGATCAAAAGCGAGTCCCACCGCCGGGTTGCCGGAAATGCCCGATGTGCCATCGGAGCCGCCGCACACCGTGCCGATCACCAGTTCCGATACGTCCATCGGCACGCGCTGGTCGCCTGCCAGCACTTCAATAGCTTCGACAACAAAGGCACGGCCTTGGGCGATGGTGGACCGTGTGCCGCCGTCGCGCTGGATCACAATTGTCGCCACCTTCCTGCCGCTGTCTTTGATCACCTTTTCCAGCTGATGCCGGTTGAAGCTTTCGCAGCCCAATGACACCAACAGCACGGCTCCCACGTTGGGATGCGTGCACAGTCGCTCCATCATCGACTGGGCATACGGGTTGGGAAAACAGCCGGGAAAGCCAACGACATGCGCATCCTCCGGTGTGGGCGCTACGATCTGGCGTGCCACGTGGTGAGCGCATTCCACCAGATAGGCCACGGCCACCAGGTTGCGGATGCCTTTGCGCCCATCGCTTCGCAGATATCCGGTGAGTTGCGTCATGCGTTTGCTCCCAGATCTGATTGGTTGTCGGCAAGCGCATACGTCGGCGTGTAGTCGCTTTTCAGGTTGTGAAGATGCACATGGTCGCCCACCGCGATGGCCTGCGTCGTTGAACCAATCGGCGCACCGTATTTGATCACTTTCTCGTTCGGCTTGATCGCTTTGGCGGCCAGCTTGTGGCCCATGCCGACACGGCTCACCACGGTCACCGGCTGACCATCGACCATGATCCTCTCGCCAGCCTCGATGGCAGCGCGCAGCACGTAGACCGTGTCGCCAGGAGCCAACATCAGCAAGCGTGGGTCGGTGTCTGGCTGGGTCATGGGGGCCGCGCTACAGCCGTTCAAAGGTCGTGTTGTCGATGAAATCCCAGTCCAGCTCGATGCCAAGACCGATGCCCTCGGGCATGGTCGCAATACCATCCTTGATGGGCAGAGGTTCTTTGAGGCCGAAATCAAACTTTTCCATTGGCCAAAGCAGCTCGAAATAGCTGGAGTTGGCGACGGCGCCATTGAGATGCAGGTTCACCAGCTCCAGCGGATGCAAAATCGTGGTGTGCAACTCGCAATTGGCGTGGAACGCTTCGGCAAGCCGCGCGGTTTTCAGACTGCCAGTGATGCCGCCGGTCCAGCTGGGGTCGGCACGCACCACGTCGACCACGCGCGTCGCCAGACACTCGGCGATGGAATAAGGGTGCTTGGCAAGAACTTCCGTCCCAACCACAGGGATATCCAGCACCCGGGTGAGCTCGCGCAGTGCGCCGAACGCTTCATCGGGCAGGGGTTCCTCAAGCCAAAGAAACCCCAGCTTCTCGCATTCCCGGCCAAAGCGAATGGCCTCCTCCAGCGTGTAGGGTTGCACTGGATCGGCCATCAGCGTGAAATCATCGCCAACGGCGGCTCGTACGGCGCGATGGATCTCTATGTCCTCATCCACGCTGCGCCCGGGAGGGTGCGTTTTGTAGGCCTTCATACCAGCCTTTTTGACGGCCAGAGCCTCGGCGACGTAAGCGTCAGCGTCGGGTAGCACGAGCGAAGAGCAATAGACCGGCACTTGGCTGCGCGCGCCACCAATGTAGCGCCACAAAGCTTGCTGCGCGGCCTGGGCGCCTAGGAGCCATAGGCAGCAATCCACCGGGCCATAGGTGTAGATTGGCAAATGGTGCCACCAGCGGTCGGCAGTGCGCCAATCCTGCCAGGCTTTCTCGCGATCGAGCGCGTTGCGGCCAACAAAAAAGTCACGCAACGATGCGGCGGCCAAATGGCCTGCGCCCAAGGCTGATCGGCCGGCGAAACCGAACATCGAAGCCGAAGAGCCATCCTCACAGGTCAGCGTGTAGACCAGAAATTCCATGCCCGGCTTGGCCTGCGCATCGCGGCCTTCGTGGCCCTCCATGAGCGATCCGTCATAGTGACAACACCGCACGTCAAACTCGGTGATCTTCATCGCTCAAAACTTTCCGTGTTTCAGATAGGCGTCCTGCGGATCCATGCCCTCCAGGATCGCTTTTCGCACCAGGCTCTCCGTCGCCATGGCCTGCACCGAAGCATCGATCACCTCATCAATGATTGCCGCCGGTATGCGCACCATGCCGTCGCGGTCGCCGTGCAGCCAATCGCCGGGCTCGATGCGCGTCTCGCCGATCGTGATGGGAACGTCGGTGGCGGTCGGCAGCCACATGCCGACAATGTCGCGCGGCGTATTGTGGGTACCCCAGCAGGGAAAACCAAGATTCAGGATGAAGTTGGTGTCACGTAGCGCGCCATCCACGACGCAGCCCAGCACACCTTTTTTGTGCAGCGTCTCCGCCGAGAGCTCACCCATCTGCGCGATCTGATGCGTGTTGGGCTGGCAGCACCAAATGTGGCCGGCCTTTGCTTTAGAGAGCAGCCCCGTCCACGCCAGAAGCGTGTCGTGCGCATCAGCGCTTTCGTCGAGCCGCCCTTCAATGGTGAAGGCAGGCCCGGTCAGGGTGCGCTCTGGTTGCAGGGGACGCAGGGCTGGCGGCAGGGTGAAGTTGCGCAGACCCATGCCGCGCATCACATCGTGCACCACGGCGGTGTAGCAGGCTGTTAGCTTGGCGATGCGTGGGTCAGCTTGTGCAGCGTCAGTCATGATGGAATACCTCTTCCATCATCGCCCACCATTCGCCCTCTTCTCTGGTTTCCAGGGGCGCCTGACAGGGCATACACACATCCCACCATTCTTGCGTGCGCGGGTCGGCCGCCATCTTTGCGGCGTCGGCTTCAAAGTCAGTGCCGGTGTACTCCCAGTAGCCAAAAAGCAGGTTCTCCGGCTCGCGCAGAAAAATGGAATAGTTGGTGATGTTGCACTTGGAGATCATGTCCAGGATGTCCGGCCATGTGTCGGCGTGCAGGCGTTTGTAGTCGGCGATGCGGTCTGGTTTGATCCCGATCACCATGCCCATGCGCTGCATTGCATTGCCTCCCTTGGTCCCCGTTACAGCGGCTTTGGTTGCCGCGCTTAGTGTGGCCGCACCGAGCGCCCGGTTTGCGCATCGAACAGATGCAGTTTGTCCAGCGCGACGCGGAACGGCAGCGTCTCACCCTCTTTGATGTCGCGTGGATCGAACATTTTTCCCTGCACCTCCTGACCGGCCAGCCGCGTGTAGATCAGCGTTTCGGTGCCCAACAGTTCGGCCAGTTCCACGGTTAGAGAGAGGTCAGCCATCTCCGAGCTTTCATGGATGCCGTGGCCGACGGGCGTCATGTCATCTGGCCGGATGCCCAGCGTGACGAGTTGGCCATCTGAGACAAATTCGACCAGCCGTGTCGGCACCGGAAGGCTCGTCCCGTCTTCCAGCAGAATGGCCCCATTTTTCACCGTGGCGGGGATCAGGTTCATGGGCGGTGAGCCGATAAAACTTGCCACGAACGTGTTCACCGGATGGTTGAACACATCCATTGGCGTGCCGACCTGCTCTATGTGACCGTCCTTCATGATGACGATCCGGTCGGCGAGCGTCATGGCTTCCACCTGATCATGGGTGACGTAGACCACGGTGGTTTTCACCTTGTGATGCAGCTTCTTGATTTCGGTGCGCATCTGCACGCGCAGCTTGGCATCAAGATTGGAGAGCGGCTCATCGAACAGGAACGCCTGTGGGTTGCGCACGATGGCCCGGCCCATGGCCACCCGTTGGCGTTGACCGCCAGAAAGTTCCGCCGGGATACGATCGAGAAGTTCTGAGATGCTGAGAATTTCAGCGGCTTCCTGCACGCGCTGTTCAACCAGTTTGGGCTCCTGTCCGGCGATCTTCAGCCCAAATCCGAGATTGTCGCGCACATTCATGTGCGGGTAGAGCGCGTAATTTTGGAACACCATGGAGATGTTGCGCTTGCGCGGCGGCAGGTCGTTGACCAGCTGATCACCGATGAAAATGTCGCCGTCAGTGATGTCCTCAAGGCCGGCAATCATGCGCAGCGTGGTGGACTTGCCGCAGCCTGATGGCCCTACCAGCACCACAAACTCGTTGTGATCGATCTCCAGATTGATGCCGTGCACCACCTGCGTTTTGCCGTAGGCTTTGACCACGTTTTTGATCGAGATAGCCGACACGGCTTTATCCTTTCACGCCGCCGAACGTCAGTCCGGCGATCAGGTGTTTTTGCACCAGGAAGGTGAGGAGCAGCGCTGGTACGATGATGATGACGGCCATGGCGCACATGCCTGCCCAGTCGATGGTGAATTGCGCGGTGAAGTCCATCAGACCCACCGGCAGTGTCTTGGAATCGGTTGAACGGGTGAGTTGGCTTGCCAGCGCGAACTCATTCCAGCTGGTCAGAAAGGCGAACACGCCCGCAGCGGCAATGCCCGATCGCGCCAACGGAAACTCGATCTTCCAGAATGCTTGCCAGCGGGTGCATCCATCGACCTGCGCCGCCTCAGACAGCGACATGGGGATCTGGCGGAAGAACCCGTCGATCAGCCAAATCGTGAAAGGCACGTTGAGCGACACGTAGACAATGATGATACCCATCTGGGTATCGATCAGGCCCAGCCTCGACCACAGCATGAAGACCGGCAGGGAGAGAGCGATGCCAGGCACTGCGCGGAACAGCATCAGCCCCAGGAACACCGAGTTTTTGAAGCGAAAACGGAAACGAGCAAAGGCGTAACCGCCCGCCATGCCGATGATCAGCGCGATCACGGTGGAAGTCGATGCGATGACCAGCGAGTTCCAGAAGTAGCTCAGAACTGGGATCGCCACCTGATCCTCGCCGAAGCCGAATATCTTGGCGAAATTGTTCAGCGTCGGGTTCTGCGGCACCCAGATTGGCGGTTTGGCCAGGATCTCGCGGTTGGGGCGGAACGCCGACAGCACAACCCAAAGGCCAGGCACGCACATGATCACCATCAGGATGAAGGTGACGAACCACAGTCCTGCGGCCTTTAGCTGCTTTTTCAGCGCTCGGTTCATTCTGCACCGCCCATATAGCGGCGGGCCGCCACCAGCTTGGTGAAGAAGTAGTAGGTGAACAGCACCGATAGGATGGTCGAGATGTAGGCCATCGCATTGGCCTGTCCCATGCGCGCGTTCTCATAGCCAGTGCGGGCGATCATGGTCCAAAGCAGTTCGGTCCGGCCGGCCGGTCCACCATCGGTCATCACGGCCACAATGTCGTAGGCGCGGGCCACATCCAGCGAACGGATGGTCATGGCGATAAAGGCGAACGGCATGATGAAGGGCAGGGTGATGTGGCGGAACACCTGCCAAGGGTTGCAGCCATCCACCTTGGCAGCCTCCAAGGGGTCGCGCGGCATGGCGAACAAGCCAGCCAGAAGCAGGATCGCAAACACAGACGTGCTCATCCACACTTCAGCAAAGATGATCGAGAACATGGCCAAGCGGCCATCAACCAGCCAAGGGATGGCCTGCTCGGCGAGGCCAAGCGACTGCAGGGCATTGTTCAGAATGCCGATATTGTCGTTGAAGATGAACTTGAACTGAAAGCCCACCAAGATGGGCGAGAACATCATCGGGAACATCATGATGGTGCGCAGGGTGCGCTGGCCCCATGTGATCTTGTTGATGAGTAGCGCGATGCCCAGTCCCAGAAGGAATTCCAAATTGATGGCGATTGCCAGAAACAGGATCGTGCGGCCAAAGGCTGCCCAGAAGTCTTCATCGCCAAACAGCCGGATGTAGTTTCGCAAGCCAATGAAGACCTCGATGGTTTCAGGCCGTGTCAAACGATAGGGCGTGAGCGACGTCCACAAAGAAAACACTAGCGGCATCGCCACCACGAACAGCATCACGAAGATGGCTGGCGAGAGCAGCAGTACCGGCGTCAGCCGTGTTTGGTGGAGGCGCAAAAAGCGGAGCAAGGGCAAGACTCAAGGTGATGGGGAAGGAGGCTGGCGCGCCGGAGAAGCGCGCCAGCCAGCAGGTCTGCAAGCAGGCCTTGAAGGCTTACCGGTAGCCGGCATCTTCCATGACGATCAGCGCCTCTTCAGCCGCATCATCCAAGGCCTCTTGAGGAGTCTTGTCGCCCACCATCGCTGCTTGCAGCTCTGGCCAAAGCACGTTGGAAACCTCAATCCACTCCGGGATCAGTGGCGGCGTGAAGGCGTCTTCGGACATGGATTGACGGAAGGTCGAGAACACCTCGACCATGAAGTCGTTCCCGTCCGCTTCGAACTCGGCCAACACGTCATCCCAAACTGCAGTTCGGGTTGGCAAAATGCCATTGCGTGCTTCCACCATCTGGCGATCATGATCGGTCAGGAAGCGTACGAACGAGGCGGCGGCTTCATGGTTGTCGCAGGTCTCCGTAATCGAAAACGAGTGAGACCCAGACCAGCCTGTACGCAGACCGGATGAACCCATGGGCGCCCGCACCAGACCAACGTCGCCAGCCACTTGGCTGTTTTCTGGATCGTTGAAGAAGGCCGACCAGCCACCCCAATCCAGATTGAGGGCAACCGTACCAGAGGCAAAACCAAGCCCCGTATCGTCCCACAGATAGTTGGGAACACCGACCGGTACGGCACCGGCTTCGTAGAGGTTCACGAACCATTCAAGCGCGCGCACGCCGGCTTCGGAGTTGAAGGTCGGCTCCCAATCATCGCTGAACAATTGACCGCCTTCGGCGACCAACATCTCATAGAAGCGGCCCGTGACGGCCTCATCCTTGCCGACAAACTGGGTGCCGAAAAAGTCTGGCGGATTGGCGAAGAACATCGCCTGGTCAGAGACTTGCTGCCAGGTTTCGGGCGGGGCGAGCTCATACCCGTACTCATCCATAAATGCTGATTGATTGTCAGCATTCTCAAACAGTGAGCGTTGGTAAAACAGGTTGGAGACGTCGGAGTGCCGCGGCAACTGCACCAGTCGGCCACCGACTGTCGAGTGCTCCAGCACCAGCGGCACAAACCCCGCCAGTACATCTTCAGAGATATGGTCGCGCAGATCGACATAGATATTGCCATATTGCGGGGCAAAGCTGGTGTGGTTGGAGCCGACGCACCAATCCAGTGTGCCAGCGGCAATGTCCTGCTTGATCTCACGGTCGAGCTCGAAGTGGTTTTTGCGCGAGAGGATCTCCACCGTCGCGCCGGTCATCTCTTCCCACTGCGCAATCTCAGCATAGAGCGGCTCATACTGTGCGCCACCAATGAGCTTCACCCGCAGCGTGTAGCCGTCAAACGAGCCGTAATCGCTGGCTTGCAGCGCGGTGCTGGCCATCAAGGCTGTGACAAGTGTTGCTGCCCCAAGCAGGACGGTTTTCCCTTTCACTGATCTTGGCATTGTCTTCCTCCCTAAAGGTTCGGCCGGTTGTTTTGGTTTGTGGGTAGCGGCGTGTCGCATTCATTGCCCACCCTGTTGTGCGAGGCTCCCCGCCGGCCTGATGTCGGGGAGCAGATTGGAAAAGACCGCATCGCTGTGCTCGCCAAGCATCGGCGCGGCGCGGTGTGATTTTAAGGTCTGGCCATCAATGCGAATGGGGGGACGCAGGGCGTTGAGTGTGACGTCATCGCTGCGGCGAATGAGCTGATGAAAGTCAAGGCTCTTGAAGGCTTCGCCTTCGAGCATGCTCGGCCAGTCCAGCACTTCAGAGCACCAAATGTCAGCGGGCTGAAGAATGGCCAGCCAGTCGCCGGTCGACCGCTGCTTCACCGCTTCAGCGATAATGGCCTTGATTGCGTCGCGCTGCGCCATCATCGCCTTGGGATCATCGTAATAGTCGGCGAGCCCTTCGATCTGCATCAATTCGGCCAGTCTTCGCAGAGATGGCGTCATGGCAATTGCGAGGAACCCGTCGCTGGTCTCGTAAACGCCATAGGGTGCGCCCAAATAGGCATGGGCACCGTTGATGGCGCTGCGGTTCGGTGATCGGTTGCCATCGTTCAGATAGGTCGTGAGCACTTCGAACTGCATGTCGATCATGGCTTCGAGCAAGGATGTATCCACCCGCGCGCCGCGGCCATGGATTCCCCGGCCAACAAGGGCAGCAAGAATGCCCTCGCATAAAGCGTGCCCGGCCAGCATGTCGGCCACGGCCAGACCCATGGGCATGGGTGGGTCGCCAGCACTCCCGGTCAGCCACAACAGGCCTGATCGTGCTTGGGCCAGAAGGTCTTGGCCCGGCAACTGCTTCCACGGCCCCTCTTCGCCATAGCCGGAGATGGAACCGTAAATGATGCGCGGATTGATGGCTTTGACGTCGTCATAGCCAAAGCCCTGGCGTTCAATCACGCCGGGCCGGAAGTTCTGCACCATCACATCGGCGCCTGCGATCAGGTCGAACAGCTTGGCGCGGTCGTCCTCGTCTTTGAGGTCAGCGGTGATGGATTCCTTGTTGCGGTTGATCGCGTGGAACAGTGAGTTGTCGCCGGCTATGTCCACGTCGGAGATGTAAAGGTGCCGGCACAGATCACCTGTTCCGGGGCGCTCCACCTTGATGACGCGCGCTCCCAGATCGGCCAACTTCAGGGTGCAGAAAGGGCCGGACAAAAACTGGCTGAAGTCCAGAACCGTCAGCCCGTGGAGTGGACGCTCAACGTTCGGGAGATCTTTCATGACCGGCTCTCCTGATAGGCGCGTTGTAGGTCATCAAGGGTTGCCTGCACGGAGGCCTGTTTGCGCAGAAAAGCGTGGACGATGTGCCCGGCATTCTCCTGAAAACCCATGTATCCGTCATAGCGTGGCCGCAGGTAAGCGGATTCCAGGGTCTGCCGCGTGTTGGTGAAGAAGTTTCGAGTTGCCGCGTTGCAGGCGTCATCTTCCCATGCAACGGCATTTCCAGGTTGTCCGCCAGCAGCAAAAAACAACCCTTTTTGGCAGTCGGCGCTGGCGATCCAGAACGCATAATCGGCAGCGACATCGCGGTGTCGGGAGGATGCTGAAACCGCGATGCCGGTGCCGCCTATCACGGTTCCGCGCGGGCCGTTGTCACCAACGCCCGGCGCATCCGCGAAGGTCAGCGGAAAAGGGCAGTACCCGTCTCGGCTGTAATTTGTGTAGCCGTACCCAAAGGGCGAATAGGCGGGCCCATCCTCACTGCGCCCCATCCACTCATAGATACCGATCGGGTCCAGCGTCAGGCATCGCGGATCAACAAGGGCGGTGATCTCCGCCATTTGCTCCAGCACCTGGGTGCCGTGCGGGCTGGCGATGAACGTATCATCTTCAGCCAGCGCAAAGCCCTGGTTCTGTGCCAGACCCATGAAGGTCATCAGCGCGTTGATTTCCAGCAGCGCAAAGCCAACCTCGCCCGTGCGGGCCAGCGCGACCACGTCCTCCCAACGGGTTGGAGCGCTCTCCAACTTTTCCGCGCGAAAAGCGGCAACCGGGGTAGCGGCATCGATGGCCAACGCCCATTGGCGTCCGTCGAACTCATAAGAGCGATGGGAAACACCCACCGATTGCCCGGCGAGTTCTACCAGCTCACTGTTGCGCCCGATCCCATCGAGCGCCAGTAGCAGACCATTGCGGGCCACTTCGCCAACATGGGGATGGTCGATGACCATCAGGTCGTAGGAACCGGCCATTTCGTCGATCGGCCGGTCGGCGAACGCCTGAAGCGAACGCTTTTCCCAGCTGATTGTTACGCCAAGGTGGTCGCGAGCAAACTGTTCCGACGTTGCCACCATGGGGTCGTAGCCGCGGCTGTGATCCCAGGTCATGCCTTTCAGGTGAATGGCCTCAGGCATCAGTGTCCGCCTGCATGGCTTTCTTGGCCTTCTTTTCAGCGAGGACTTGGTCAGCCTCGGCCATGAAGGGCGCCGGATCCCGATAAAGCGCCGTCATCAAGTGCTCACAGTAGAGCACCTGCTCGCCTTCGCCTTTGAAAACGGAATAGCTGACCCGGATCTTGCCCATCTCATGGTTGTGGATCTTCTTTTCCAGGTTCTCACGGATCGTGTAGATCGTGTCGCCGATGAACACCGGCGCAATGAAGCGCAGCCGATCATAGCCGTAGGAAAAAGAGTTCAGGCAGTTGGTGGCGGCCAAACCGAGCCCATAGGAAAACACCATCGCCCCGGCGACCAGCCGCTTGCCAAACACGCCTTCCTCGGCCGCAAAGCGCTCGTCGGAGACGTAGGGGTGGTGATCCATGACCAGCGAGTTGAACAGCATCGACTCGCCCTCGGAGATCGTCCGGCGGATGGAGCGGATCACATCGCCGACCGTAAAGTCTTCAAAATACCAATCCTCGGAATTCCAGACAGGGATCTTGCCGTGCTCCTCGGGAAGCCCCGGCAGTCCACGCGCATGTTGTCCGATGTCGGCCATGTATCCTCCCGCTGCGCGATGTCTTGATGCTCGCCGCAAGCTATTTTCAGATACAAAAAACTGTTTTATATGTGAATGTCAACGCAGCCTACGCAGGTTGCTGAAAAAAGAATGGGTAAGGCGACCCGATGGAGGCGCGAGACAATGGAAGTTGAACAGTTCTTTGAGGACTATGCCGTGGGGGACGAGCGCAGGACCACCGGGCGCACAATCACCGAGACCGATATCGTGGTGCATGCTGGCCACTCAGGCGATTTCTTCCCGCACCACATGGATGAAGAATGGTGCAAGACGCAGCCGTTCGGCGCCCGTATCGCGCACGGAACGATGACATTTGCCATTGGTGTTGGACTGACCGCCACGCAGATCAACCCGCGAGCCTTCACCTATGGCTATGAGCGGCTCCGCTTTCCAAAGCCCGTCTATATCGGTGACACGATCCATACCGTCGTGACCATCGGCCGGAAGGAGGACGATCCCAAACGGCCTGGCTTCGGACGCGTGGTCGAGATCACAGAAACCAAGAAACAGGACGGATCGACAGTGATGTATTGCGAGCACGTCTTGTTGGTAGAGCGCAGGGAGGACGCACAATGACAACGACGCTGAAACAGAGCTGGCCTGCGCCTTCCAATCCAAAGCCAATCGTTTTCGTCGGCGCCGGTGGCATCATTCGCGACGCGCACATTCCGGCCTACCGTCAGGCAGGATTGCCGATTGCTGGGGTCGTCGACACCGATGCCACACGGGCGCAATCGCTTCAGACTGACTTCGACCTGCCTGCAGTTTTCGACACGCTTGAAGAAGCCGTCGGCACCTATGGCACTGATGCCGTCTATGACATTGCCACGCCCCCGCACGTAATCACCGACATCTTGCCCAGCCTGCCCGATGGGGCGGCGGTGCTGATCCAAAAACCCATGGGCGCTGACCAGAAACAGGCGCGTGCCATCCGCCAGATCTGCCGCGACAAGGGGCTCAAGGCAGCCGTCAATTTTCAGCTTCGCTTCTCACCGATGATGATGGCAGTCGCCGACGCGGTGGGCCAGGGGATGCTCGGAGAGTTGCTGGAGATTGAAGTGCACCTCAACATCTTCACGCCGTGGCACCTGTTCCCGTTTCTCATTCCGATGGAACGGGTCGAGATCGCGGTGCACTCGATCCACTACCTGGATACAATTCGCGCCATAGCGGGCAATCCCAGAGGCGTCTTTGCGCGGTCCATGGGCGATCCTCGCGCCGCCGATTTCAAACAAACCCGCACGTCGGTGATATTGGACTTTGGCGACGCCCTGCGTGGGGTGATGAGCATCAACCACAACCATCCCCATGGCCGAAAATTCCAAGATGCCTGGTTCCGCTTTGAAGGCACCGAAGGCGCCATGAAGGTCAAACTTGGTGTGTGCTACGACTACCCAAATGGTGAGCCGGACGAGCTTTGGCTTTGTCGGAAGGGTGGCGAGTGGGAGCAAATCCCGCTGGAGGGCGCCTGGTTCATCGATGCGTTCATGGGCACAATGCGTAACGTCCAACGCTTCGATGCCGGTGAAGATGACATGCTCTATGCCAGCGTGGAGGACGCCTACCAAACAATGGCGTTGGTGGAGGCGTGTTTTACGTCCATGGCCAAACCTGCCGAGCCACTGGTCTTGGACTAGATTGGATTCTCAGCAACGCCGTGCGCAATGCCGCCACCCAGATTGCGGGTGATATGAGCTGTCGCTTCGAACAGTGCCGAGCAGCACGTGTCAAACCCTATCGGGTCTTGATGGCGCTGCAAGTGCGGGATCGTGAGGGCAGCCACGGCTTGCCCGGTATGGTCCATGATCGGCGCAGCGATATTGGTGACCCCGCTAAGCACGAAGCTCTCGGTGATCTCGTGACCGCGGGCTCGAATGCTCGCCAGTTCTTGACGCATGATGTCGGCCGTCTTGTCCTCTGGTAGCGGGACACGTGCCAGAAAATCCTCAACTTGGTTGTCAGGCATAAAAGCCAGAATGACCCGGCTGGAGGAGGCCCGCCAAAGGTCGATGCGTGCGCCCAGCCTGATGGAAAGGTTGTTGTTGCCTGGTGCATCGACTTGCCCGATCACCAACAGCGCATCATTGCTGACGACACCCAGATGCACACTCTGGTTGATGGTGCGCGCCAGCTGCCGCATCTGGGGCGCGCTGATAGAGGTCAGCCTTTTGATCATCGGCGTGCGATGCGCAACCTCAAACAACAACGTGGTCAAAAGATAGCGGTCGGTGTCGGGATCGGGTGCCACATAACCGCGCTCAGTGAGCACGACCAGCATCCGAAAGATCTCACTGACCGACCGGCCCAAGGCATTGGCAATCTCAGATTGCGTTAGGCCAGTTTCTTGCTGCGAAAGCAGTTCAAGAATATCCAACCCCTTCTCCAGGGCTGGCGCCGAATAGGGCTTGCGCTTGGTTTCACTTTGGTTCGTCAAGATGACGATCTCTCAAACACGTCACGGAAGGCTTTGCCTCCTATTGCGTTGGTGTGGCCGCAGGGCAAGACTTTTCGATTGCACCACTGCCACAACGTGCCCAGCCTAAAAACTCACTGACGCGGTGTTTTCTGCCGCCTTCAGCCCCGCTCGATGATCGCTTCCGCGTCGATCTCAACCCGGTGATCGCCGATCAGTCCGGCAACGCGATAAAGCGTGTTGGCGGGTTTGATGTCACCAAAGACCCGGCCATGGGCGCGGGCGATGGCCTCAACATCGGCTTCATCGGTGATGTAGATGCGCGTGCGCGCGATGTCCTCAACACGTCCGCCCAATGACGTGACGGCCGCGATGATCCGATCAAGGATGTAGGTTGTTTGGGCGCCAGCATCCTGCGGCGCGACGGCGCGATCAACACCGGCGACAGCCGTCGTGCCGGACACCAGGACTCGATCGCCGATCCGTTGCGCACGGCAATAGCCCGCCACATCTTCCCAGTAAGAGCCAGTGAGCACGCGCGTGCCCTCACCAACGGCCGGTTGCGGCTCAAAGGGCGATGGCAGCGCATCAAGATGGTGAGAGAGGTCGCCTGACGCAGTGAGGAACGGCGGCTTGCGGTACTCATCACCACAATCGCCAGGGATAGGCGTGGTCTCGTCAAAGGCGGCGTCAAGCGTCGCGCGATCCTCATCATCCAGCTGAAAGGCAAAAAGGCGCAAATTGTCCTCAGTATGGACCGCTTCACCAAGGCGGGCACCAATAACTACGCCGGCCACGCGATGCTGCTCCAAGACCCAGCGGGTGGCGACATTGGAGAGTGAAACCCTGTGCTTCTCCGCGATGTTAGCGGCTGCCTGCAGAACCGATTGAAACGCCTCCCATCCGCCAGCCGTGCGAAGGAAGCGGTGATACTTCATCTTCGACCAATCGGCGATATCTTGCGGTTCTGGCTGGCCAAGCCATTTCTGCGATAGGAAGCCACCGTTAAGGGTGCCATAGGCGAGCAACCAGGCACCGTGCCGCTCGCACACGGCCGCTAGATCACCGGCTGCCCGTCGATCAATGAGGGAGAAGCTCACCTGGTTGGTCAGTAGGGGCACACCATCGGAGAGGGCCAGGTTGAAATGCGCCGCGTCGAAATTCGTGACACCCAGTTCGGCGATGAGCCCTTCTTCGCGCAGGCGCGCCAGTTCGTGCAACGCGTCCAGCCACTGCGGATGTTCAAAGCTCCACCAGTGGAACTGCAACAGATCAACCTGGTCGACTCCCAAGCGTTGCAACCGCTCTTCGACACCGGCGCGCACGATCTCCGGCGTCATTGGGCCGGGGGCAGGGCACCATTTGGTGAAAGCCAAGGGACGCGGGGTTCGGCCGCGGGCGAGTAGCCGTCCGGTGATGATCTCCGCGCTGCCGTAATGGTCGGCCATGTCGAACGTGTCGAACCCATGGTCGGCATAGGCTGACAGCCAATCGGCCGCGGTTTCCGGGTCGATCACTGTTCCATCTTTTTCGATATCGGCCACTTGCCATAGGCCAGTCAGAGCCCGGGAGATGTCGAGTTTGTCCGAGAGTTTCAGGCGTTCAGGCGTGTTGGTCATGCGAGGGCAATCCGAGAGCAGGAGCGATGGGCAGGGGCGTAGGGGTTGACCGTCAGGCGTTACAGACAGCCTTTGGTCGCCGGACGGGATAGGCGTTTGCGCGCCGTGTTTCTGAAGTCAGACAGGCGACCGTTGGCGCAGATGGGGGTTCGCTTGACACGGTCACCTCTTCTTTGTGACTAGCTATCCCATAACGTAAAATGGACGGCAACACTGAGCGGCCGTACAGCAGATTGAACGCGGTCCGCGAGAAGGTTGACGCATGGAGAAGGATGGGCAACGGGGCTATTGGCTCTATGACCTTCGCGTCGATACCGTTCTCGATGGTCGTACGCCGGTGTGCCGCCATATCGAAGGCGAGTCGTTCCAGGTGATCGGCGAAAACCTGGTTTTTGATCAGCCGCACAAGGTTTCCATGTATGCGCTGGCGGCCCTGCTGCCATTGCTGCCCGCCAAACAACGCATCACCGATGATGATGATTGGATGAGCACCGACGCGGAGATTGCCTGTCCCGACCCTCATTGCGGCGGGCGCTTTCGTGTGATCCGCGAGGGCAAACGATGGTTCAGCCACGCTGAGACCACCGGTCTGCCCGATCAACGCAGCACGCCCTATTGGCAGGATCGCGACGCATGACCACCGAAACTGCTCTGTTGCGACCCGGTCATCAAATCTCACGTGTGATCAAAGGCGGCTGGCAACTGGCCGGCGACCATGGCGAAGTCCGGCCCGATCAGGCCATCGCCGACATGGAGGCATTTCTCGACGCCGGCATAACGACCTTCGACTGCGCCGATATCTACACCGGCGTTGAGGAAATGATCGGCACATTTATCGCCGATGTGCGCCATCGCCGCGGGTCGCAAGTCGCTGATCAAGTCATGGTGCACACCAAGCTGGTGCCTGATCTTGGCCGTCTGGCTGACATCCGCCCCGATGAAGTTGAAGCGATTGTTGACCGGTCTTTGCAGCGCTTGCAGATCGAGCGCATTCCGCTTGTGCAGTTCTTCTGGTGGGACATGCGTGTTGGAAATGCGGTCGAGGCGCTCGACGTGCTGAAGAGCTGCCAACAGAAGGGCAAGATTGCCAACCTGGGCACCACAAATTGGGACACCCCGGTCATGGATCGGTTCTGTGACGCCGGCTTTGACGTGGTGTCGGCGCAGGTTCAGTATTCTCTGCTCGATCGCCGACCTGCTGGCGCCTTCAGCACGTGGGGTGCCAGGCGCGAGGTGCAAATTCTCGCCTATGGCACCTTGGCCGGTGGTTTCTTGACCGAGGCCTGGTTCGGTAAGCCCGATCCGGAGTTTGCTTTTGAGAACCGTAGCCTTGTGAAGTACCGATTGATCATCGATGAGTTCGGCTCCTGGGATCTGTTCCAAGAGTTGCTTGCCGCATTGAAAGCGATCGGCGACAAGCACGGCGTTTCCCTGTCTACGGTCGCGACACGCTGGGTTCTCGACCAGCCACAAGTCGCCGCCGCGATCGTCGGCGCGCGCTATGCCCGGCACCTGCCCAAGACGCTGGAAGTCTTCGACCTCGGGCTGGATAATGAGGACAGGCAACATATCGACGCACTTTTGGCCCAGTCGAATGGCCCAGGCGGTCCGGTCTACGGCTTGGAGGGCGACCGGACCAGTCGCCATGGCCGGATCATGAAGTACAATCTGAACACCAATCCGACCGAGAAGGTTCATGGCGCGTGAGTGACGCCGTGCTGTCTCTGCAAGGTTTGACCCGCGATTTCGGACCATTTCGCGCGGTTGATGACGTCTCGCTGGACATCCGCCGCGGAAGCGTCACTGGTTTGATTGGCCCCAATGGTGCTGGCAAAACGACCCTGTTTAACATGGTCGCTGGTAGCCTGAAGCCAAGCAGCGGTTCAGTCAGGCTCAACGGTCAGGATGTGACGGGCAGGCCGTCGGACGCGCTGTTTGCCTTGGGTCTTGCGCGCACGTTCCAGATCCCGCGCCCGTTCAGGCGGATGAGCGTTCTGGACAATCTGCTGCTGGCGCCGCCGGCCCAGCTTGGCGAAACCGTGCCCGGGACTTTGTTCCGCCGCGCCCATGTCGCTGTGCAGGAGCAGGCTCTTCGCGACAAGGCTCACGAAATCCTCGATTTCGTCACGCTGTCCCACCTCGCCGACCACCCCGCTGGAAAGATTTCCGGCGGCCAGATGAAGCTCTTGGAGCTTGGCCGCACCCTGATGGGCGATCCGGAAGTGATCCTGCTGGATGAGCCAGCTGCTGGGGTCAATCCAACCCTTACCAACATCCTGATTGACCGCATCGAAGATCTCAATCGAAGGGGCATGACCTTCGTCGTGATTGAGCACGATATGGATTTCGTCATGCGCCATTGCGATCCGGTGATCGCGCTGGCCGAGGGCAAGGTGATCTTCCAAGGGACGGCAGCCGAAGCGCAAGTGAACGCAGAGTTGCTCGACGCCTATCTGGGGGCACCTGCGTGACCACTCTTCGTGTTGAAGCCCTTGAGGCCGGTTACGTGCGCGATCTGCCCATTCTGTTCGGCATAGACCTGGTGGCCGAACAGGGAAAGCTCACCACCATTATCGGCCCCAATGGCGCAGGCAAATCGACGCTCATCAAGGCGGTTGCAGGTTTGGTTCCGGTGAGCGGCGGGCGGGTTTTTTTGGGTGACACGGACATTACTGGCCTGCGCCCCGACCTGATGGGTGTCCACGGGCTGGCCTATGTGCCGCAGACCGACAACATCTTCCGCCATCTTTCCATTCGCGAGAATTTGGCGCTGGTGCTACGCCGAGCGAAGGATCGCGCCAGTCGCATGGGCGAGCTTTTTGATCTGTTCCCGGCGCTCAAAGTAAAACAATCTGAACCAGCGGGGGCCTTGTCGGGCGGCCAGCGGCAGATGTTGGCTATCGCCATGGCGCTTGTCAACCGGCCAACTATGATGCTGCTCGACGAACCTTCCGCCGGTTTATCGCCCAAGATTGCCACCGAGGTTCTGGACCTGGTGCGCGATCTGACCAACCAGGGCGTCACGGTGCTGCTGGTCGAGCAAAACGTGAAGCAGGCGCTGCGCGTCGCCGACCATTGCTACATCCTGGCCGAGGGGAAGAACCAGATCGACGGGCCAGCGGCGGGCATCGCCTCCGATCCGGTGGTCGGAGAGATTTATCTCGGCGGCAAACGGATGAGCGCCTGATGATCCAAAGCCTCCTCGACGGCGTGCTGACCGGCGCAATCATATCCTTAGGTGCGATCGGGTTGACCCTGATCATGCACATGCTGCGCTTTGCCAATTTTTCCTATTCGGAGTTGCTGGCCATCGGCGCCTACTCTGCATTGGTGTTCGACACGCTGTTTTCAACGCTGGTGCCGGTGCTGGACAATGCGTTCGCGCCGCTAACTCTCTCTGGCGCGTTGGCGCTAGCCATGGTGATCGCCATGGTGCTCACTGGCCTTTCGGCCTTGATCATCGACCGGCTTGTGTTCCGGCGCATCCGCCAGAATGCTGACCCACTCTCCATGGTCTTTGCCAGTTTCGGCGTCGCCCTGGTGATCCGCAATGTCATCATCCTGATCTTCGGCCACCACGCGCAGCTCTATTCCCAGGAGATCGCGCGCGCGCATGTTCTGAGCTTCGATCCGCTGATCCTGATCAAGCCCGACCAGGTTTTTGTTCTCGCGCTGGCGCTCGTTCTGATGTTTGCGCTCCACCTTATTCTGACGCGCACGACATTTGGTTTTGCGATCCGGGCCGTCGCCGAAAACCCGACCTTGGCGCAGGTTGCTGGCGTCCGGCTCTCAACGGTGATCGCGGCGGTTTGGATCATCGCCGGCAGCCTTTCGGCGGCGGCAGGGACACTGTACGCCCTAACCAATCAGCTCAACCCAATGATTGGCCACGTCTTCCTCTTACCGGTCTTTGCCGCGACCATCGTCGGCGGCATCGGGAGCGTCTATGGCGCCGTGCTCGGCGGTTTCATCGTCGGGATTGCATCAGGTTTGGCGCTGATGCTGCTGCCAGCTGGCTATGCCCCGGCCATGCCGTTCTTGATCATTCTGGCAGTGCTGATCCTGCGCCCGCAAGGACTGTTTGGGGAGGACAACCGATGATCGGTCTGGTCTCTTACCTCGCGTTCTTCCTGACCATGGCCGGGATCATGGCAATCGTCACCCTCGGCTTGAACCTGCAATGGGGCTACACCGGACTGTTCAACGGCGGCGTGGTCGCGTTCTTCGGCGCAGGCGCCTACGGCACCATGATCCTGGGCAGCAGCCCGGAACCTGGTCAGTTCGGTGGCTTTGAGCTGCCTTATCTGGTGGCGCTTCTGGGCGGCATTCTGCTGGCGGCGGCGCTGGCTTGGGTGGTCGGATTGCTCACGCTGCGGCTCAAGCACGATTACCTGGCCATATCGACATTCGGGGTCGCCGTTGCGCTGGAGTCGGTCGCGCGCAACGCGCAATGGCTGACTGGCGGCGCGCGTGGGATGCGCGGATTTCCAAGACCATTCGAAGATCTAATCCAGGATACCTTTCTTTATGGCCTCGTCTTCCTACTGGTCGTTCTGATCGTCCTCGGCCTGGTGTGGTGGGGCATCGAGAGGCTGGTCCGCTCGCCCTTCGGTCGCGCCCTGCGCGCGATCCGCGAGGATGAAGTCGCGGCAAGGGCCCTTGGCAAGAACCCGGCGCGGCTGCGGCTTTGGTCGCTGGTGATCGGTTCGGCTATCATGGGCGCGGGCGGCGGGCTCTATGTTTCCTACACCGCGTTCATCAGCCCACAGGATTTGTTGCCAGTGCTGACCTTCCAGGTCTGGGCGATGCTGATCGTCGGCGGCGCGGGCAACAATCGCGGTGCGGTGCTCGGCGCTGGCCTAATCTGGGCGGTCTGGACCGTTAGCGGATTTTTCTTGACCCGCCTCATGCCGGACTCGTTGCAGCTTGACGCAGGGTCCATCCAGTACATTCTCATTGGCACTTTGATCGTGACCATGCTTCTTTGGCGGCCCCAAGGACTGTTGCCGGAGCGCATATCCGAAACTCTAACCACGACGGCCAGCAAGGCCGCACTCAAAACCAAGCAGGAGACAGGTTGATCATGAAACGAACGATACTCGGGCTCGTAGGCGCCGCAGCGCTTGCCCTCGGTCTGCAGGCCGCCCCGGCCCAGGCGCAAGATTGCACCATCGATGTCGGCACCCTTTACCCAACCTCGGTCGACTGGGGTCGCCCCATTGCCGAAACCGCCCTTTGGGTCGGCGACATGATCAATGAGGCTGGTGGTGTCGATGGTTGCACGGTCAACATGATCCTGCGCGACGATCAAAATGACAGCCGCGTGGGCGTCGATGCGGCCCGCGCATTGGTCGACTTGGACCAGGTGCAACTGCTGATCGGCACGGTGTCGTCCGGCATTTCGATTCCAATCCTGACGTCCGTCACCGCACCGGCCGGCGTGATGCAGATGTCGTGCTGTTCGTCCTCGACGCGGCTGACGGAAATCGCCGCTTCTGGCGAGGCCCGAGGCTTGTGGTTCCGTACCTTTGCCACAGCCGATGTTCAGGCAGCCGTGGCAGCAATGCTGGCACAAGAAGCCGGGATTGAAGACATCACAGTCGTGTTCAAGAACGATGATTGGGGCCAGGATATCGGCCGCATCGCCGCTGAGGCTTTCGAGGCGGTGGGCATCACGGTCCATGCCTCGATTGCCATCAACGATGCGCAGCCGAGTTACCGGGCCGAGGCGACCCAAGCCCTGCGCGACCAACCAGAAGCCCTCTACCTGGCGCTCTATCCAACTGAAGGCATCTCCTTTGTTCGCGAGTGGATCGGTCTCGGTGGTACAAATGTGATGATCGGCGCTAACTCGCTGAAATCCGACGATTTCCGCAGCGCCGTCGGGCTCGACAATCTGGGCGAGTTCATTGGCACGGACACCTCAAGCCCGCGCGTGCCGAGCGCCGATGCGTTCGTCGAGGCCTACACCGCCAATTTCGGTGGCGCGCCGAGCGGTCCAGGATTGGCCAACAGCTTTGATGCAGCAGCTATTGCATTGCTCGCCTATCATGCTGCCGGTCAGGACGCGACCGGTGAGCAGATTGCGGCCAAGGTCGCAAGCGTGACTGACCCTGATGGCGAGGTGATCCCTGCCACCGTGGAAGGGTTTGCACGGGCGATGGAAGTACTCTCCGAAGGTGGAACCGTGTCCTACCAAGGCGCGACCGGCGCGGTCACATTTGATGCCAACGGCAATGTGTCGGCTCCGGCCGTGTCCTGGGTCTTTGCCGAAGCCGGCCCGACCGAGCAGGACTACATCACGCTGGAAGAAGTCGCATCGTTCATGGCGTCGATGAACTAACGACAAACCGTTCCCGGCCTCCTCTATGGGGCCGGGAACACCATACAAGCTGTGTCATCCAATTCACCCATCACCGTCACCTTGATTGGGCGCGGCCGGATCGGCAGCGAAGTCGCAGATGGGCTGCGGGCGTTACCTGAATATCGGCTGGTCGCTGTTCTCGGGCGCGATGCGGACGACCTGCCGCCAGCGCAACTCACTATCGATGCAGCCGGTCCTAATGCGTTGCGGGAGCATGGGGCACAGGCTCTCCAGAACGGTGATCTATGGACGGCCGGAGCAGTGGCGCTGGCTGATCCAGCCATGCGTACCAAGCTTGAGGGCATGGCGCGGGACAACGACCATGAACTGCGCCTCTTCACCGCGTGGATCGCAGGGCCGGCCCTCTGCCCGCCGGATGTTCCTGCCCGGCTCTTCATCCGCCAATCGGCACCACAATTGGCAGACGAACCCGGCCTGATCTTCCGGGGAAAACTCGCCGACGCCGTTCGTCGCTATCCGGACATTTTGAATGCCGCGACAGCAGCGGCGATCACCGGTCCTGGGATTGAAGCGACACGAGTCACTCTGGTATCGACGTCGGATGGTGGCCCACACAGGATCACCGCGCGGTTCGAAATGCCCGGCCAGACCATCCGTACAGATGTCCGCTTTGACCAGCTGACGCCGCACCCCGTCGCTGCCGCTATCCTTACTGCCCTTGCGCGCAGGACCAATCCCATCCGAATGGGGCCGTAACGCCCCTCTTATCGGCCGATCCTACGCCTAGACGCGGCAATGGCGTAAAGTCCAGCAAGCACAACAAGGCCGCAGAGAAAGATCTTCGAGATGCTTTCCATCGCGCCTTCAATCAGCAGGGCATGCGCCACTGTTCCGGCAATGACCGTCGTTGTCAGGGTCAAATGACCGAGGCGCCATGTCTTCCATCGAAGTCGCCATCGCCTGCGAACAAAGGCCAGAAGCGCTGCGGCAAAAACCGCCCACATGGCAATGACGCCCCAAAGGGAAAAGGGTGTTGGCGAGACCAGAAGTAGCGCGTCGATGACATCGGGAGGGCTTGTCAGCCATAACCCGCTAACATGCACAATGACCGCGCCGACGAGCACGCCACCGAGCACCGGGTGGACGCGCCGACCTTGCTGTCCTGAAAGGCCTGGTAAGACGCCCACGATCAAGAGCGGCTGAAGCAACAGGATGCAAAGCCCGCCAATCCCTGCGAACCCAGCTGCGATGTAGATTGGCTCGCGCCAGGCGAGCAGCGGGCTGAAAGCCGCAGCCGTTACGGGTATGCCAATGGCGAGCGCCAATCCCGACCAAATGAGCAGCGAGCGGATCACGTCAATTCAGTCGTGTCGCGCCCAGTTAGGCTGGTTGCAAAACGAAGTGCGCCTGAAGACTGGTGTCACTGGCGCTGGGCATGACCGGACGAAGAAAGACCGTTTCGAAGTCCCCGCTATCATAGGCAAGATGGCCATGCGGTTGACCGAAGGCTGGCACGATTTGCGGCATTTCCAAACGGAATTCGCCGTTTGCGTCGGTGAGCGTTGCGCCATGGCTGTGTGGATCGCGCTCATGGCCCTCAGTGGTGTGCGCCCAGATTTGAATACGCTGTCCCGCCAGTGGCGCTCCATCTCCCGCGCGGCGCACGGTTCCGGTCATCCAAAACCCGCCATTACCAATGCGATCGACGATTGGTGCGCCCGGACGGTAATTGTTCGAGCCGCCGCGCATGGAAGAGGTCGGAGCCACGCCCTGTGCCTGCGCCGGGACGACAATCCTGGAAAGTCCAACAGTTGCGAGCGCCGCGCCAGCGCTAAGAAGTGTGCGTCGAGAAAGATGGTCTTTGGTCAAGATCACGCTCCGTTTGTGCAGACGTTTGCTTATGCTGTGCACATGGCCTTTGAGGATCAACAGGTATGGGGCACGAATGTGTCGCATCCTACCTTTCCGCGGACGTGATTTGAACTCACGCCTTGGTGAGCGCCGCTTCGTCAGCAGTCAAAACGCCATTCTGACGTGACTTCCAGCGCGTGATCTCCGCGCGGGTCACCGTGCTCGGGCGTATGCTCTGCAATCACTGCATCACGCTCCCTGATGAGCTCAGTGATTTTCGGTTCATAAGCGGTGACGACCGCCGTCAACCAGCGGTTCACCAGATAGTTGGGCTGCGGCATGTGAACATCGAACCGCGACAGCAAGGCGATGGTCGGCTCGGCCTCCAACCAGTCGTCGCCAACGACCCAGTGATTGACGGTGAAAAGTCTGAGGGGTCGGCCATGGGCATCCACGCCAATCGCGATGAGGTGATGGTTCGGCCCCTCCGGTCCATCGGGCCGCACGAAGGTGTGGAAGTGCCCGTGCTCGTCCACATCGGTCGATGGGCTGTGACTATGGTAAAACCATTGCGCGCCGGACGACGGATCATAGACCTCGCCGACGGGGTACTTGGTCCAGCTTTCGGGCTGGGCGATGCCGCGCAAGGTCTCGGTCAGAACCGATGCGCCGCCCTTGGCAAGAACCTGTTCGCAAAAAACGATCTCCTGCCGGGCAATAGCGCGTGGGTCACCTGTCATGGCCTTTGCAAAGGCGGCGGAGGCGGTGGCGCCAACGTCGGTTCCTCTTGTCTGGCCAAGGGCGGTGGTGGCGGCGCTGCTAATGCCTGTGGCGCGCCGACAGCACAGGGTGCTGCTACCGCCGCACCGACCGCACAGGGTGCCGTGCCGGCAGAGGCTGGAGTTGCCGTTGCCACCGGCGCGCGTTCGGGCACGCCGTTGCTTGCATGATCAAGCGCAACCGCGCCCGTGGTCATGGCAAGGGCTGCGGCGAAAAGGGCGGTGTTGCGGGTGCCACTCATGATGTCTTGAACCCATCAAGACCGAACAGAGGTCGGGCAAACACGCCGAGTGTTGACCCGGCAAAGGCGGCGGCGAACCACAACCATCCGTGGACGCTGCCCGACGCGATGCCGGAGAAAAGCGCGCCGATGTTGCAGCCAAAGCTGAGGCGGGCGCCATAGCCCATCAACAAGCCGCCAATCGCGGCTGCCGCAAAGGAAGCAAGCGGGACAACGGCTTTAGGCGCGAACTTGCCGGCAAGCGCTGCGCCAAGCGCCGCGCCAAGAACAAGGCCGAAATTCATCACCGATACAGTGTCAGCGAGCACCGAGCTTTGCAGCGCCTCAGCCTGCGCTGGCCACGTCCAAAACTCCCAACTTGCAACCGGGATTCCAACCGTGTCGGCGATCTTTGCGCCCCATAAGCCGAATCCATAGGTGATCGACCAGGGATGGCCGGCGATGAGCAGCGTCGCGACATTGAGAAGCGCCAAAACCAGGCCGGCGCCAACGAGCGGCCAGGGCCCCTTGAGTACCCACGCCCAACCTGGTCGGCGCGGGCCGAGATCGACTTCCAGCTTGCCGTGCGCGCGGCGCTCGACCGCAATCGTGACCAGCGCGACGAGGCCGAGCCCTACAAGAGAAAGGACGATGGCGAGCGGCAATCCTAGCGACGTGCTGAGGCTGATCGGCGGCAGAGAGGCTTGGTCGAGCCACCAGGGCAAATGGGCCGTCCCGATGACAGCGCCGACGATGAAAAAGATCAGCGTCACGAGCATGCGCGAAGAACCGCCACCCACTGTGAACAGCGTGCCCGAGCCACATCCGCCACCAAGTTGCATGCCGAAACCGAAGATCGCGGCGCCAACAAGAACAGAGATTCCAACGGGCGCAATGGCACCGACAAGCGGCTGTGCGCCGATACTACCCGCCGAGAGCAAGGGCATCATCGCCACCCCGGCAACGGCAATCATCAGCATCTGGGCCCGGATACCGCGCCCGCGCTTTTCGACGACCATATACCGCCAGGCGCCGGTGAAACCGAACGATCCAAAATAGAGCGCGGCACCGAGGCCGCCGCCGATTAAAAACAGGCTCGCCTGGCGTAGGTCGACGAGCAACCAGATTGCCGCAAACCCAGCGGCCAGGAATGCGCTCGCGATGGTCGCAGGGCTGCGGTCGATGGCCACGTCGGGCAAAAGTGAAGCGGTCGCTTGTGTGGGGGGAACAGTCTGCAACATGGATCAGGACTCAATGCTACCGGGAGGTATCCGTCAAACAGCAAAGTGGTGCCGGACGGTCTTGCCCGGCACCACCGAAGAGCGTGAACTCAAACGCTTAGTTGATGCGGGGCGGATCAAGCGGGCGCGCGGGGTCCTGCGTCCATTCCGCCATTGAGCCGTCATACATCGCCGTCTGGTCGTTACCGAGCACTTCGGACAGACCAAACCAAGCAACCGATGCCCAGTGGCCGGTATTGCAGAACGTGATGTTCGCATCGCCGGAGCCAACGCCCACCGCAGCGACAAGCGCTTCAACGGTTTCCGGTTCGGCAAAGCTGGCAAAATCGCTGGAATAGAACGCGTGGTGCGGCAGGTTCACCGATCCGGGGATCGTTCCAGGAGCCGCCGCCACTGGGCTTTTGGATTCGCCGCGGAATTGTTCTTCGGGTCGACCATCGATCAGAATGACCTCGCTGTCGATCGCAGCAAGCACCTCATCGGTGGTGGCCAGCAGGTCTTGGTTGAGGTTCACCTCAAACGATGCCGCCTCAGCGACTGCCGGTTCAGCGACCCGCGCGCCGCCGATCACATCATATTGGCGCCAACCACCATCCAGAATGGAAACTTGATCGTGGCCGAGATAACGAAAAGTCCAGTAGACGCGCGTTGCTGAGCCAAATTCGGTGGAATCGGTACCCCAGGGCACGATCACCACGTGATCATCATTGTCGATGCCAAGGCTCTCGATCAGAGCCGTGATGTCTTCAATCGGCGGCAGGGCGCCTGGCACGCCATTAAGCTCTGTTCGCCATCCGGCCGTGCCATAGGGTGCTGAAACGGCGTGGGCGATGTAAGGCGCGTCGCCAAGATCAGTGTTTTCGACATTGGCGCGGATATCGAGGATGACGACATCATCCTGCGCTGCGTGGTCGACCACCCAATCGGCAGTCACCAAGGGGCCTGCGCCGTCGATGGCAAGAGCGGGGGATACGGTGGCGGCAAGGGCCGCAAGTGTCAGGGAGAGACGGTTCACGAGAACAATTCCTTTACAATCAACGCCTTTCGGCAATCGGCGCGAAGCGCCAGCTGATGCGTGCGAAGGTAAAGGAGTGCCCAAATTGGAGCGAGGCAGCCAAACCTAGGGCAATCACGTAATCGTGGAACAGTCTCGCGAGAATGGTGTCATTCTTGGAATGATTTTTTCTCTGCCGCCGCTTGACATCGGTCTATCGGATTGTCGTGCTAACCAGAACCCCAAAGGTCGATGCCCGTGACGTACAGGGGCAAGGCTGACCCACGGCAAAACTCCCGAGGGTGTTCCCCCCGGGAGTTCGATCACGTCCTCAGGATATCTTGACGTAAGATCAAGCAACCGAGCGTTCCTCAGCAAACACGTCCGTTTCTTGATCGGCAGAATTCTCCTGCGCGTAAGCAAGGAAGGGCGAGGCCAGAAACGCTAGCGCTGCTGCCGCCAGTGCGACCATGGCCAAAAAGGCCAGCGCGGTTAGGCCTAGTCCGGCCATGGCACATCCGACAACGAGGACGATGACACCGGCGGTGGCGGATGTGATTTTGGTAAGAAGGGATTTCATTGGGGTGGTCTCCATATCAAGTTTGTTTCGACATCCTTGATATGGAGCCGGGGTTTTACGCCCGCCTGACCGCCGCCTTACAGTTCTGTAAACTTCAGCGTAACGCACAGTCCTTGGGGGGTGTTTTCCGACAAAGCAAGCTCTGCACCATGGCGGTCGGCGACAGCGCGCACCAGGGCGAGGCCCAAGCCTGTACCGTCGCTTTGGCGCGCTGCATCGACCTGCACCATCGGCTTAATGATGTCGTCGTAAAGAGCGGGGTCCACGCCGGTGCCATTGTCGACAACGCCAATATCCCGCCCGCTGGCAAACAGTGTGATGTCCGTGCCGCCATGGACGATCGCGTTTTGGATGAGATTAGCCAGCGCTTGCACCAGCATTTTCCGGTCGGCGTCTACCGTTGCGGCGAGATCGGTTGCGACCGTTAGCTGCTTGCCGCTGTCTTCAACCACCGGGCCGAACGTGTCGGCGAGTTCCTTGGCAAGGGTCGCAAGATCGACCGGCTCGAATCCATCGGTTCCGTGTTTCGCCTCGATCCGCGCAACCCTCATGATGGTGTCGAATATGCCGGACAGGCGCGCAGCTTCTTCCAAAGCGTCGTTGCGTTCAGCGCCCTCGGACAGCATCTCCAACCGCGCTCGCAACCGGGCCAGCGGCGTTCGCAGATCATGCGCCAAGCTGGCACTAAGGTGGCGCGTCTGAGCGACCAATCGCTCCAACTCGCCGGCAGTGGTGTCGAGTTGCCGCGCCAGGTCATCAAGATCGTCACTGGAACGTTCAACGCCGGTGCGCGCTTGCAGATCGCCGGCGGCCAAGCGATGAAGCGTACCGTTGATCCGTACCAGGCGGCGTTGAACCAGCAGCCCCGCGCCAAGCCCGATGGCGAGGACGAAGACCAGCACCACGGCCGCCGTGGTCCAAAGCGCGCCACCAAGCAAATCCAGCGCATCCTCGCTGTCATCCAGCGGCAGAGCAATCAGGATTGGTTCGTCATCGTCATCCTCGGCGATCATCACCCGCCAGGTTTCCGATCGGCGAAAATCCTGTTCGAGGGTCACCGTGCCGCCGCCGCGCGCTGCTATTTGAGTGAACGGCGCGGGCAGGCCGCCCAACTCGTCAAGCGGGCGGATCAGGACGGAAGAACCGCTGGGCGCATCATCGTCCGAAACCGACGCGGCAAGCTCGAGCAGTGTTGTGTCGATCCGGCGCAGCACGGCATCGCGCCCGAACCACATTGCCAAGACGATGGCGATCACCATGCCGACAGCAAAGACCAACGAAAGCAGGCCAGTGAGCCGCAAAGTTGACGATCGCAAGAGCCATCGCGGCTGCTTTGTCACCTTACCGACCGAAGACATAACCTTCGCCCCGCCGTGTTCGTATGAAGTCCTCGTCGAATGGTTTGTCGATCTTGGCGCGCAGCCGACTGATATGGGTTTCCACCACGCTTGTTGTCGGGTCAAAGCTCATGTCCCAGACCTGTTCCAAAAGCATGGTGCGCGTCACGAGCCGGCCAGGACGCCGCATGAAATATTCCAACAGTTTGAACTCTTTGGCCATCAGTTCAATGGGCTGCCCATGCCGTTCGCATCGCCGGGCAAGGAGATCGAGCTTAAGGTCGCCATAGCGCAAAACCGTTGGTTCGGCATTGCCTTCGCCGGTTGCTTCCCGACGGCGTCCAAGGGCGTTGACGCGGGCAGAAAGCTCCGCAAACGCAAACGGCTTGGTCAGATAATCATCGCCGCCGGCGTCAAAGCCTTCAACCCGCGAGTCCACTTCGCCAAGCGCAGTCAAAAAAAGGGCAGGAGTCGTGTTCTTCGATGCGCGCAGGGATTTCAGCACGGCCAGACCATCAAGGCCGGGAACCATGCGGTCGAGGATCAGAAGTTCATACTCCTGTCCCATCGCCGCGAGCAGCGCCTCTTTGCCGTCGCTGAAATGGTCGACGACATGACCTTCTTCGCGCAAGCCGTTTGTGACCCACGGTCCAAGATCTCGATCATCTTCCAAAAGCAGGATGCGCATGTCACTCGCCAGACATTGATAGGTTTAGGGAGGGCTGCCGGCCTGGCAGCCCTCCCGATATTGAGGCATTGGTGCACCGTTAGGCGTCGTCGTCCTCGTCGTCATCATCATAGTCGTCGTCGAGGTCATCTTCGACTTCGATTTCCAGGACGGCGCCGGTTTGCGCATCGATTTCGACTTCCATCTCGACACCGTCGGCCGTCAGGATTTCGATTTCGTACACTTGCATGCCGTCCTCGCGTTCCAGTTCGGTTTCCTGAACGTCCCCGGGAACTTCGGCAAGGGCAATCTCGATGGCTTGCGCCTCGCTCAGTCCCGGCGCTTCGGTGGCCGATTGCGCCGCAACGACGCCAGCGGTTCCCGCAGTTGCCAGCAAGCCAGCCAGAATTCCGCCAGTGATCAGTTTCGTGTTCATGTCTTTACTCCATCTTTGGTTTGCGAAAGACACCGCGTCTTTCGATGAGCAGAAGATGGAGGGCGCACTTTGCGGCCACCTGCGCTGAAGCTTACAAGTGTGTAAGGTTGTGACAGCAAACGAACGCACTGCGTTTTCCTGCTGATTCCGGAGCATCCAGAGCCCGCTTAGTCGCGGTGATGATCGGCTTAATCCACTTGCACTTAAAGGTGGCGAATGGCCCGATTACCGTTCGAATTCGGGTGCAGAGTTCATGACTCAGATCGCTGAAAAATTCATTAAAACAAAAGCTTAGAGGGTTTGTACAAAAAAGATCCTGTCGCCGTACAAACACGTACGCAGCGTAAGTTTCAGTCTTCGTTAATGGTAACGGGCGCTTCTTGGAAAAAATTCGGGGGAATTTTTCTAAGGGGGAAACCATGCGCTTATCCATTCAAAACAAACTCTTTTTGGGCTTCGGTGCCGTGCTTGCGCTCGTCGCTTGTTTGGCAGGCTTCAGCTTCGTCAACAGCCAATCATCCAATGATTCCTTTCTTCAATACCGCACCAATGGCCGGGCCTCTGTTGGCTTTGCCGAAATAGCCTTGGCCATCACGCACGCGCGTCTGGCGGTCATGAAGTTCCGTACCGTTGACGATCCGCAGACTCTGGTCACCGTGCAGGATGAGATGGCCAAGCTGAATGACTATGGCCAAGGTCTCTTGGACATCGGTGTGACGAGCGAACAGGCAGAGATTCTCGATCAGATCATGGCCGATGGCAGAGACTATGCCGCCGGCTTCGAGCAGGCCATCGCACTGCAGCAGCAACGCCATGAGGAGTTCAACACCCACCTTTCGCCGACCGGTATCGCCATTCGCCAAGCGCTCACCGACGTGATGGAAAGTGCCTACCGCGATCAGGACCCAGATGCCGCGTTTTTCACCGGCCGGGCGCAGCAAAGCCTCATGCTCGGACGGTTTTACGTGCAGGAATATCTGCTCTCTAACGATGAGGAAGCCAAGCAACGCGCGGGACAGGAACTGGCGGCTACGCGCGATCAGTTGCAAGAGGTGTTGCTTGAGCTGCAAAATCCGCGCCGCCGCGCGCTCATTCAAGAGGCTCAAGCTGGTCTTGATGCCTATGAACAATCGTTCGCTCGCATCTCCAGCATCATTCAGGCACGCAACGCCATTTATGCCGAGCAGCTTGATGTTGTTGGCCCGCGCATCGACAATGCCGCAGTTGAGGCTGAACATGCCCAGGTTTCCGTTCAGAACGATCTCGGACCGGTTCTCACCGAGCGCTTCAGCCGTAACATGACGGTTACCGCCATTGTCGGTGCAGCCATCGTGCTTGCCGGCGCAGTCATCGCCTTTTTCATGTCGCGCAGCCTTTCGGGCGCAATCTCGTCCATGACGTCGGCCATGCGTCAGTTGGCTGACGACAATCTGGAGGTCGAGGTTCCCGGCCGCGAGCGGTCCGACGAGATCGGCGACATGGGGCAGGCGGTGCAGGTTTTCAAAGACAATATGATCGAAGGCAGAGACTTGCGTGCCTCTCAGGCCGAGGAGCAGGCCGACAAGGAACGCCGCCAAGCGGTGGTGTTGGAAGCCGTGGAGCAGTTCGAGGCAGCGGCCACCCAGTCGATCGGCAAGGTCACTCAGTCGGCAAGTCAAATGCAGCAATCGGCTCAGTCGCTGTCAGCGCTTGCCGAGGACACGTCGAGCAAATCGACGACGGTCGCCAGCTCCTCCGAAGAGGCAACGTCCAATGTGCAGACGGTTGCCAGTGCCGCTGAAGAGCTGTCTGCTTCCATTGCTGAGATCAGCCGCCAAGTGAACGAGTCGGCAGAGATGTCCCGCTCCGCCGTTGAGCAGGCGAAAGATACCGGTGATCAGGTCAACTCGCTGGTGCAGGCCGCACAGAAGATCGGCGAAGTCGTCAGCCTGATCCAGGACATTGCCGAGCAAACCAACCTGTTGGCCCTGAACGCCACCATCGAGGCCGCTCGCGCCGGCGAAGCGGGTCGCGGCTTTGCCGTCGTCGCCTCGGAGGTGAAGGGACTTGCCGAACAAACCAGCCGCGCCACCGATCAGATTTCAGGTTTGATCACGGACATTCAGTCGTCCACGGAGGCCTCGGTGACGTCGATCGAAGCCATCTCAGAGAAGATCAAGTCCATGGACACAATCGCCACCGCCATTGCGTCGTCAGTGGACGAGCAGGGCGCAGCAACGCAGGAGATCGCCTCCAACGTTCAACAGGCGGCAATGGGAACGCAGAGCGTGTCCTCGACGATCTCCGGCGTCAGCCAGGCGACGCAACAGACCGGCGCTGCGGCTACACAGGTGCTCGGCGGATCGACCGAACTCGCCAAAGAGGCCGAGGACCTGAAGGTCAATATCGACACATTCTTGAGGACGATCCAGGCGGCCTAACCTACTGGGCTTGAGAAACTTCACAATCGGCGCCGTGAGCCATCGCGGCGCCGATTTGCGTTCACGTCCTGTCTCCCATGCGCGCAGAGCCCTCGCCACGCGGAGATTGATCTGCTAGCAGGCCGCGATACCTTCATTGTTTCCCCCCAATCGTGACGGCGTGAGCAGGCGCCGGTCAGGACCCAGATGCTTTCCCTCACAACGCTGCGGCGCGAGTGGTTGTCCAACCCGCGCGGCGACATTCTTGCGGGCATTGTCGTTGCCCTCGCGCTGATCCCCGAAGCGATCGGCTTTTCCATCATTGCTGGCGTTGATCCGAAAGTGGGCCTCTACGCCTCCTTTTCGATCGCCGTCATTTGCGCGCTAACAGGCGGTCGGCCAGGCATGATCTCAGCCGCCACCGCCGCGATCGCCGTTCTGGTGGTGCCGTTGGTGCGCGACCATGGCGTGGAGTACCTGTTTGCCGCCACGATCCTAATGGGCATTTTGCAGGTGATTGCCGGTTTCCTGCGGCTCGATCTGCTCATGCAATTTGTCTCGCGCTCGGTGGTGACCGGTTTCGTCAACGCGCTGGCGATCCTCATCTTCATCGCCCAGATACCGCAACTGGTAGACGTGACCTGGCTGACCTACCCGATGGTGGCCGGTGGTTTGGCGATCATCTATCTGTTCCCCTACCTCACCAAAGCGATCCCATCGCCCCTGGTGGCGATCGTCGTGCTGACCGCCTTGGCGCTGGCGCTCGGCTGGGAGGTGAACACGGTGGGCGACATGGGTCAGCTGCCCGATGCGTTCCCGCATTTCTTCATTCCCAACGTGCCGTTCACCTGGGAAACGCTGCAAATCATCTTCCCGTTTTCGCTGACCATGGCGGCCGTTGGCCTGCTTGAATCCATGATGACGGCGCAGATCGTTGACGATCTTACCGACACCCCGTCCGACAAAGCGCAAGAATCCAAGGCGCAGGGCCTGGCGAACTTCGTCACCGGTTTCTTCGGCGGCATGGGTGGTTGCGCGATGATCGGCCAGTCGGTGATCAACGTGAAATCCGGCGGCTCGACCCGTCTTTCCACGTTCGTGGCCGGTACATTCTTGTTGTTCCTGATCGTGGTCCTTGGCCCATTCGTCAGCCAAATCCCAATGCCCTCGCTGGTCGCCGTCATGATCATGGTTTCCATCGGTACCTTCTCCTGGAAGTCGATCCGCGATTTGCGCACGCACCCGTGGCAGTCATCCGTTGTCATGGTGGTGACGGTGGTCGTCGTGGTCTGGACGCACGACCTGGCACAGGGCGTTGCCGCTGGCGTGATCCTGTCCGGGCTCTTCTTTGCGTCGAAGGTGAGGGGACTTTTCAACGTCACCTCGACCCTTTCGAGCGATGAGCGCACGCGCACCTACTACGTTTCCGGCGAGGTGTTCTTCGCGTCCACCGAACGTTTCGCCGACGCCTTCGACTTCAAGGAAGTTCTTGATCGTGTGGTCATCGATGTCTCGAAAGCCCATTTTTGGGACATTTCAGCCGTTGGCATTCTCGACAAAGCGATACTCAAATTCCGCCGCGAGGGCGCGAGCGTTGACGTGATCGGTCTCAATGAAAAGAGCGCGATGATGGTCCAACGCTTTGGCGAACACGACAAAGAAGGCGCCGATTCCGCCGCGCCCGGCCACTAAGGATCCCATTCATGAAACACATTCTGGCGTGCATTGACGCTTCCCCTTATGCGGCGCGGGTCTGCAATCTGGCGGCCTGGTCGGCCAAGCGGCTGGATGCCAGCGTCGAACTGCTGCATGCCATCCAGCGCACCAACGCTGCCGCCTCCCGCAAGGATTTGTCAGGGGCAATAGGATTGGGCGTGAAATCCTCGCTTCTGGAAGAGCTGACCCGCCTTGATGAAGCCGAAGGCAAGTTAGCCATCGAGCGTGGGCGGGTGCTGTTGGAAAGCGCGAAGGACCATGTCGAAGGCCTCGGTGTCACCGACATCGAGCTCACCCACCGCCATGGCGGTATCGTCGAGACCATCACCGAGCGCGAAGCCGACGCTGACCTCATCGTGATCGGCAAGCGCGGCGGATCAGCGGATTTCGCCAAGGGCCATATTGGTTCCAAGGTTGAGCGCGTCGTGCGCGCCAGCCACAAGCCTGTGGTCGTCGCGTCGAGCCGTGGGCCTGATCTGGCGACCAGCAATCCGACCAAAATCCTCGTCGCTTTCGATGGCGGTGGTGCCTCGACGGCGGCGCTCACCTTTGCGGCAATGTCAGTGCTTTTCGCAGACCTGCCGTTGGAGGTTGTGATCGCTGGCGGCGATGACGCCCGCCACCGCAAACTGGTCGAGCAGGCCACGGCCTTACTCGCATCGCATGAGCGGGCAGGCGAGGTCATTCGCAGGGATGGCGCACCGGAAACGGTGATCGGCGAGACTATGAAAGCCAACCCCGATGGGTTTTTGGTCATGGGCGCTTATGGCCACTCGCCGCTGCGCACCCTGATTGTCGGTTCAACCACCACGGCCATGATCCGCACAGTCCACGCACCAGTGCTACTGGTTAGGCCCTAACCCTCGCGGGCACATTGGCAGGTGATGCAAAGGCTGGCCGTAGGGTCGGCGTCTAGGCGCTTTGGTGCAATGGGCTCATCACAGTTGGTGCAATAGCCATAGTCGCCATCATCAAGGCGGCGTAAAGCAGCATCGATTTTGACGATTTGTGCCTTGCGTGCACGTTCGCTCGCTGCGGCCATATTCTGCCCGGCCATGGCATCCATGCGTGAGAGGCGCCCGACCGATTGCTGGTCCAGCGCTACGGGCGCACGATCCTCGGCCGTAGCTTCGCTCTCGGCAAGCAACGTTTCACGCAGAGCTATCAGCCGTGCGCGAACGTCCATGTCTACTGCGTGATTTGAATGCGCGTGCGGTGTGGTCCGTAATCTTGAACCAGCGCAAACAATGCGCGCGCATTGTCTGGGTGCAGGCGGATGCACCCATGCGAGGCGCGGCTGCCGAGACGGCCAATCGCGCTGGTCGCGTGGAAAGCATATCCACCCTGAAAGAAGATTGCATGGGGCATCGGCGCATTGTTGTAGGTGCGCGAGCGCCACATTGTGTGCATGCGCAACGGCCGCCATGTGCCGGTCGGGGTGGAATAGCCCTGCCGACCGGAGGAGATATTCCATTCGTGCAGCACTTCGCCATCGACGATCACTTGCATGCGCTGTTCGGACAGATCGACTTTGGCGATCACCGAGGCCTGTGCCTGCGGGAGCGCAAAAAGGCTGGCCACGCCAAAGGCCATCACGGTCATCAGAACTCGAGAGAACATCACACACATCTCCACAATCGCCGCACGCGGAACTCTTGCTGCTAGCAAGGCATAATGCAACACAAGCGTGGACGTTGGGTAAACCCGAGCTTTGCATCGCGCGCCGTGATGGCTGTCACAATCGCGTGCGTTGATGCGTGCGGGCAACAATTAGAGGCAAGGAGAGGCCTGGATGGTCGCGTTTTTCGGCGGATTGATCGTCTTTCTTGGCGTGCACTCAGCACGCATTTTCGCTTTCGACACCCGCAACCGCCTTGTAGCGTCCTACGGCGAGGGCGCTTGGAAGGGCATCTACACGCTGGTTTCGCTGGTTTCGTTTGTGGCCATCATCTACGGCTACCAAGATGCCAAGGCGGGGCTCGGCTTCGTTTGGGCGCCGCCCGTATGGGCGCGTCACATCGCGGTCGTGCTGATGCTTCCGGCGCTGATTTTTCTTGTCGCTGCCTATGTTCCCTCAAAGCTGAAAGCCCGGCTGAAACATCCAATGCTGGTTGCGATCAAAGTCTGGGCGCTGGCGCATTTGCTCGCCAATGGCCTCGGGGTGCACTTGGTTCTGTTTGGGTCATTCCTCGTCTGGGCGATTGTTGACCGCATCTCGGTGAAGCGTCGCGGCGAGCCCGATCCGGTTGCACCCTCAGGCTGGACAGGCGACATCATTGCCGTGTTGGTTGGGACGGGTGCCTGGGTCTTCCTGCTTCTATGGGGTCATCAATGGCTGTTCGGCGTCGCCCCAATCGGCTAAGAGCCTGCGACCCGTCTTCCAAATCGAGCTTTCCTGATGTCTGTTCAGTCTGCCAAGCGCCGTATTACGGCGGTCGATATCGCTAAGCGCAAGAACGGCGATCCGGTCGTCGCGCTCACCGCTTACCACGCCCACACCGCTTCGATTCTCGATGAACACGTTGATTTCATTCTGGTCGGCGATTCGCTGGGCATGGTGATGCACGGCATGGAATCGACGGTGCCGGTGACCCTCGACATGATGATCGTGCAGGGGCTGGCGGTGATGCGCGGGTCCAAACAGGCGCTGGTCGTTGTCGATATGCCGTTCGGCTCCTATGAGGCGAGCAAAGAAGAGGCGTTCCATTCGGCTAGCCGCGTGATGAAGGAAACCGGCGCCGGCGCCATCAAGATGGAAGGCGGCGAGCATATGGCCGAAACGGTGGAGTTTCTGGTCCGCCGTGGCATCCCGGTGATGGGCCATATCGGCCTGACGCCGCAGGCAATCAACACGATGGGCGGCTTCCGCGTTCAGGGCAAATCAGAGGAAAACCAGGCGCAGACCGAGCGCGACGCCTGGGCGATCTCCGATGCTGGCGCCTTTGCCATGGTGATTGAAGGCACTGTCGAGCCGGTGGCACGTAAGATCACCGAGGAAATCCCAACCGTCACCATCGGCATCGGCGCATCGCCGGCCTGCGACGGACAAATCTTGGTGCTTGAGGACATGCTCGGCCTCAATGATTGGACGCCGAAATTCGTCCAAAAATTTGGATCGATCCGCGAACACATCCAAGAGGCTGTCACCAATTATGCCGATGCGGTGCGCGACCGATCTTTTCCCGGGCCTGACCATGTTTATGCCCGAAAGCAGAAATAGCGCCGTCACCAGTCATTCCTACGCCTTAAAAGCGTAACCATGTCGCCACACTGCGCTCTGCGGTCTGTCCAGCCAGATTGCAGTGCTGCGCTTTGAACATTATGGTCCGGCGCACGTTTCTAGCCGCCCGCCTATTAGAAGGTCCAACGCCCACTTCATGACCGATATTTTCAGTGAAATCGAAGAAGACATCCGCAAGGACCGCGCCAAGCGGATGTGGGACCGCTTCGGCAAATACGTCATTGGCGGTGCCATTGTTTTGGTGCTCGGCGTGGCCGCCTGGCGAGGCTACGATGCCTATACGACCTCGCAGGCGGCATCGGCCGGTGACAATTTCCTGGATGCCATCGCGCTGGTTGAACAGGACCCGCAAGCTGGGCTTGAAGCTTTCGATGCGATCGCCGCTGACGGCCCCGGTGGCTATGCAGCCCTGGCGCGATTTCGCGCTGCCAGCACCTTGGCGCAGGACGAGAATTACCAAGGCGCCATCGCCGGTTTCCAGGCACTCGTGGATGATGGCGGCATTGACCCGCTGGTGCGCGATGTCGCGCGCATCCGCTTGGGCTATTTGCTTCTGGACCATGGTGCTGCCGCCGACATCGAAGGACTGCTGTTGCCACTATCGGAAGACACCAACCCCTTCTCCCATTCGGCCCGGGAAATTCGCGCCTTTGCGGCCATGAAAGCCGGCAATCGCGAGCAAGCGCTGGCGCTCTTTTTGGAATTGGTTGGTGATTTCGCCAGCCCCGAACCGGTGCGCTCGCGCGCCCGTGTCGCGCTCGATGTGCTGGCCAGCGATGGCACCAGCGCGGTCGGAAGCTAACGAGGATTAAAGTTCATGCGTCCCTTCCTCAAACCTCTCACGCTTGCCCTTTGCGTCGGCCCAATGCTCGCCGGCTGCGCCGGTAGCATTGGCGATACGTTCGACGGTCTGAACCCGTTCAATCGTGAGGATCCGCCGATCCCCGGTGAACGCCGCGCCGTGGGTAGCGCTGCCGACCCAGTTCTGGCAGTCACCAACACCGCCGTCTCGATCCCTGGCCCATCAGGCGCGATTGATTGGCCACAGCCAGGTGGCAATGCAGCCAACAATCCGGGGCATGTTTCCCTGTCAGGCGCCCAAACCTGGAGCGCGCAGGCGGGAATCGTGTCGGGCCGTCGTCAGGTGCGCATGGCCGCACTACCGGTGGTCGCGGGCGGACGGGCCTATGTCTACGATCCGAATGGCAATGTGACGGCGGTTGCCATGTCTGGCGGCGGTCAGAGCTGGCGCCGCGATCTGCGACCGGAAGGCGAAGATGGCCAAGTCGGAGCAGGAGGCGTCGCGTTTGGCGCGGGCCGCGTGTTTGCCGCCACTGGTTTCGGCCAGCTTTTTGCGCTGGATGCCAATTCTGGCCAGACGGCCTGGGCCATTGACCTTGATACCCCAGCGCTATCGGCCCCGACCTTTGCCGGCGACCAGGTCTATGTGATCACTCAATCCAACACGCTGCTTGCGCTGTCTGCGACCGACGGGACGGAGCGCTGGCGCTTCCGCGGCGTGCCCGCGACGGCTGGCTTGCTCGGCTCTGGCACACCGGCGGTGTCCGGCAACACAGTCATCGTGCCCTACTCCTCCGGTGAAATTGTCGCGCTGAATGCCAGCGATGGCGAACCGCGTTGGGCTGACGCCGTTGTCACAGGCGCGCGCTATCAGGCGCTGTCGGGCTTACGCGATCTTGTGGCGAGCCCCGTGATTGCAAGCGGCTCGGTGATTGCCACCGGCGTTGGCGGACGGACGATTTCGGTTGGCCTGGATTCCGGCAACCGCCAGTGGGAAACCAATGTAGGTTCGGTGCACACGCCCATCGTGGCCGGAGACGTCATCTTCCTCATCGACCTGGAAGGCCGTCTGATGGCGCTTTCGCGTTCCACCGGCGACATCCAGTGGGCAACTCGCCTGCCTGGTGGTACCGGCGAAGGCCAGGAAAAATGGGCAGGTCCTGCGCTTGCCGACAACGTGCTGTTCCTGGCGTCGAGCGATGGCAATGTGCTGCGGGTCAACCCATCGACAGGCGAGGTACTTGGCTCGACCAGCGTCAATGAGGACATCTTCCTGCGGCCGATCGCGGCTGGTGGACGCATGCTGGCGTTGGCTGCCGACGGCACGCTGCTCGCCCTGAACTGACCGCTTATGGCCACCGCTTTTTCAACCCCGCCAGTTGTTGCAATTGTCGGGCGGCCGAATGTTGGCAAATCGACGCTGTTTAACCGGCTAGTCGGCAAGCGCCTGGCGCTGGTCGATGACACGCCTGGCGTGACCCGTGATCGCCGCGAGGGCGATGCCAAGCTTGGCGATTTGGCGTTCACTCTGGTCGATACAGCCGGCCTTGAGGAGGCGGACGCCAACTCGCTTGAGGGCCGCATGCGCGCCCAAACCGAACGCGCGATTGATGAGGCCGATGTCTGTCTGTTCATCATCGACGCGCGCGCAGGCCTCACGCCGACTGACTCGGAGTTTGCCACGCTGATGCGCCGCTTTGGCAATAAGACGATCCTGGTCGCCAATAAGGTGGAAGGCCGCAAGGGCATGGATGGCCTTTACGAGGCCTATGAACTCGGGCTTGGCGAGCCGGTGGCCATCTCTGCCGAGCATGGCGAAGGCATGGCCGATCTGTTTCAGGCGTTGGATGAACACTTCACGCGCCTGGCCGAGAACGCCGCAGCCAGCCCACAAACGGCGGACGATTTCGTCGAACCAGTGTGGGACCCGGACGACGAAGATGCGCCCGATATCATTGAGGCAGCACCACGAACGCATCCGCTGCAGGTTGCCATTGTCGGTCGCCCCAATGCCGGTAAATCCACGTTGGTGAACAGGTTGCTGGGCGATGATCGCTTGCTGACCGGCCCAGAAGCGGGCATCACCCGCGACACGATTTCCGTCGACTGGGTGTTTCAAGGACGGCCCTTCAAGCTGTTTGACACGGCTGGGATGCGCCGTAAGGCCAAGGTCCAGGAGAAGCTGGAAAAGCTATCCGTGGCCGATGCGCTGCACGCCATCCAGTTCGCCGAGTGCGTGGTCATTTTGATGGACGCCGAGCACCCGTTTGAAAAACAGGATCTGCAAATCGCCGACCTCGTCGCCCGCGAGGGCAGGGCGCTGGTGTTTGGTCTCAACAAATGGGACCTCGTCAAACACAAGGGCTCTTTCCTCAAGGAGTGCGAGGAAGAATTGGCCCGCCTGCTGCCGCAGGTGCGTGGCGCGCCACTGGTCCCGCTGTCAGGGTTGACCGGAAAGGGTACCGAAGCGCTGATGCAGGCCGTGCTGAAGATGGACGATGTGTGGAACACGCGTATCTCAACCGCGGCACTCAACCGTTGGCTGACCGCCGCGCTGCAACAGCATCCGCCGCCGGCCGTTGCAGGACGACGACTGAAGTTGCGCTACATGACGCAAGCCAAGGCTCGCCCGCCCACCTTCGCGGTGTTCTGTTCGCGGCCTGATGCTTTGCCCGGTAGCTACACACGTTACCTGGTCAATGGCCTGCGCGACACGTTCAATTTGCCGGGTGTGCCGCTTCGGGTGTTGATGCGCAAGGGCAGCAACCCCTATGAGGCCAAGGCAAAGAAGCGCAAAATTCACTAGCGATTAGGCGGGGTCAGTCGCCTTCTTCAAGCCGTCAGCGCGGCCGTGGAACAGCTGGCCGGTCTCAGCAAAATCGGGGCTGGTGAGTTCCAGGATTGGCCCGATCACATCATCTGGCATCGGCAGCGCCGTCTGGTCCTCACCCGGCACGGCTTTACCGCGCAGTGCCGTGCGCACAGGCCCAGGGTCGAAAAGGTTGACGCGAACCGGCGTGTTGATCATCTCGGCCGCATAGGTGCGCACCATGGAATCCAGCGCCGCCTTGCTGGCCGCATAGCCACCCCAAAAAGGCTTGGCGGCCTGACCGGCAGTGCAGGTTAAAAACACCGCACGCCCGGAGTCGGACTGGCGAAGCAGCGGGTCCATGGAGCGGATGAGGCGATAATTGGCGGTCACATTGACGGCCATCAGCGTCTCAAAATCTTTCGGCTTCAAATGGCCAAGCGGTGTGATAACGCCGATGACAGCCGCATTGCCGATCACAACATCGACCCGGCCAAAACGCTCGTAAAGCGCTAGGCCCATCCGGTCGATGGCATTCTCGTCCTTCAGGTCGAGCGGCACGAGTGTGGCCGAGCCGCCAGCGGCCTTGATCTCATCGTCCAACTCCTCCAGCCCGCCGGTCGTGCGCGCCACAGCCACCACATGGGCGCCGGTGGCCCCAAAGGCTTTGGCAGTCGCATAACCGATGCCGCGCGAGGCGCCGGTGACAACGACCACGCGCGCATCGGAGGAGCCGGGCTTAATAGCCGGTTGGGCATCATCATTGGCAGGTTGATTCATGAATGTACCTGGTTGTCAGTCGGCTTCGACAAGCCGCAAGCGGTTCGCCGTTTTTTCGGTACGGTCGGTGAGCGGCGTCGGGTAGTCGCCGGTGAAACAGGCATCGCAGAATTGCGGCGCATCGCCGTTGCGGCGGGCTTCGCCGAGCGCGCGGTAAAGCCCGTCGATGGTGAGAAACCCAAGGCTATCGACACCGATGGATTGGGCGATTTGATCGACGGTCTGGCTGGAGGCGATGAGCTGCTCGCGCTCAGGCGTATCGACGCCGTAATAGCAAGCGTCGCGGGTGGGCGGGCTTGCCACGCGCATATGCACCTCGCGCGCCCCGGCCTCGCGGACCATCTGGACGATCTTTTTCGATGTCGTGCCGCGCACGATGGAATCATCCACCAGAACGACCCGCTTGCCTTCCAGAAGCAGCCGATTGGGGTTGAGCTTCAGCTTCACACCCATATGGCGTATGGCATCGGTCGGCTCGATGAAGGTCCGACCGACATAATGGTTGCGTACAATGCCAAGGTCGAACGGAATGCCCGACGCTTCGGCAAACCCGATCGCCGCTGGCGTGCCGGAGTCAGGTACTGGGATCACCAGATCAACGTCAGCTGGTGCCTCGCGGGAAAGCTCTGCGCCGATCTGCTTGCGCACGGCATAGACATTGCGTCCCTCGACCATCGAATCGGGCCGTGCAAAATAGACATATTCGAAGACGCAGAACCGTGATGGTTTGGGATCAAACGGTCGGAAGCTTTCGACCCCGGTCTTGGTGATCACCACCATCTCACCCGGCTCAATATCGCGCACGAAATCTGCGCCAATGATGTCCAGAGCGCAGGTCTCCGAGGCAAGCACCGGCGCATCGTCGATCATGCCGAGAACAAGCGGGCGCACACCAAGAGGGTCGCGCACGCCGATCAGTTTCTTTTCGGTCAGCGCGATCAGCGAATAGGCGCCTTCGACCTTGTGCAGCGCGTCGGTGAGCCGCGCGACAATGTTGGATTCCTTGCTGGTTGCGATCAAATGAATGATCGGCTCGGTGTCGGACGTTGATTGGAATATCGACCCGCCCTGGCGCAGCTGAATTTGCAGCTTGTGCGCATTGGTCAGATTGCCGTTATGTGCAACCGCAAAACCGCCACCGGCAAACTCGGCAAACAGCGGCTGCACGTTGCGTAATCCCGCGCCACCGGCGGTTGAATAACGCACATGACCAATCGTTCGATCGCCTTTCAAACGGCCCAGAACATCTGGCTTGGAAAAGCGATCGCCGACTAAGCCGATATGGCGTTCTGAAAAAAATTGCCGCCCATCGAACGAGACGATGCCGGCCGCCTCTTGCCCGCGATGCTGAAGGGCATGCAGGCCGAGGGCAGTCAGGGCTGCTGCATCGGTATGCCCGAACACGCCGAAGATGCCGCACTCATCATGAAAGTGATCGTCATGCGCAGTGTAGGCGACCATGGGTCAGGACCTTTCAGCGAAGGCGTCGCAGCCGGTGCGGCAATAAGAAATGCGAGCAATTTGGTGCCGACGCACCTCTATACGCCTTACGTTCCAGTGCTTGGAACGGCCGTTTCATCTTCGTCGTCATTGCCGCGAATGCGGTCGATGATCTGCCCTTCTGGGTCATCTGGCAAGATGGCCAGCAGTTCGGCCCCCAACTCATCCAGGAACGGCTTGGAGCGCGAGTCGGCCACCCATTGTGGGGCGTTTTCGGGAATGAAAAAGTTGAAGAACAGCGCCGCGATCACGAACAGGAGCACCGCGCGGGCCGCGCCGTAAAGAAATCCGAGCGTGCGATCGAGCGGGCCGATGGCAGAATCAGCCACCGCGTCGGAAAGTTTCATCGTCAGATAGGATACGATGATCAGAATAAGGAAGAAGATGATGCCAATGACGGCGGCTGTCGCGAACACATCCTCGGTGATGTACTGTTTGGCGAAGGGCAGCAAGCTCGGATAGAGGAAGTAAGCACCAGCTGCAGCGGCGACCCAGGACCCGATCGACAGAATTTCACGAAGGAAACCACGCATCATCGCCAGGACGGCTGACAGCAACACGACAATCAGAACGATCCCATCAAGAATGGTGAGCGTCATAAACAAGGGCCTCTTGAACGATGGTCGCGGCAGGTCGGGGGGCGCAACCCGGCGCACAACATCGTCGGTGGTCCGACGCGCCAATGCGCTGGCAAGCAGCCGAACCGTCTTTTTCACGATCAGGCGCAGGGTTCAAGTGCAAGAGCGACACAGACCTGTCACAATCGATGACGCAGGCTGGGGCGCATGCAAATTGTGCACTCCGACCAACAAAAAAGGCGCCGCCGTTATTCCGCGGCCTGTTGATGCGGTTGGCCCGTGCTCGCCGCAGCGGCGGCCAAATCAGCAACCAGCGATTCAAGCCGCGTATGGGCATTGAGGCGCAGGCCAGTTTTCGCGTCGCGCTCTTTAGCAAGCGGCGCCGTTATCGCCTCTTCAAAGCCGAGTCTCGCTGCTTCTTTCATCCGCAAGACGGCTTGTGGGGCAGAGCGCACAGCTCCTGATAAACCGATCTCGCCAAAATAGACTTGCTTGGCGGGAAGCGAGAGGCCTGTGAGCGAGGCAACAAGGGCGGCAGCCACAGCAAGGTCCGCGGCAGGCTCGCTGAGGCGCAGACCGCCGGCGACGGCCAGATACACATCATGGCCGGAAAAGCGGACACCGCACCGCGCTTCCAGCACGGCCAACACCATCGCCAGCCTGTTGGAATCCCAGCCGACCACGGCGCGCCGTGGCGTGCCGAGCGATGAGGGCGCGACCAACGCCTGGATTTCCACCAAAATCGGCCGCGTGCCTTCCAACCCGGCAAACACCACCGAGCCGGGTGTTTCCACCAGCCGGTCACCAAGAAAGAGCTCTGATGGGTTCTGCACCTCTTGCAGGCCGGAGCCCGTCATCTCGAAAACGCCGATCTCATCGGTCGCCCCAAAGCGGTTTTTTACCCCGCGCAGCACGCGGAAGTGATGGGTGCGATCACCTTCGAAGTAGAGCACCGCATCGACCATGTGCTCCACGACCCTCGGACCGGCGATCTGTCCGTCTTTGGTGACATGGCCGACCAGAATGACGCTCGCGCCGGTGCGTTTGGCATAACGGATCACTTGCTGGGCGCAGGCACGCACCTGCGTCACAGTGCCCGGCGCGCTGTCAACGCCCGCGCTCCACAGCGTCTGGATGGAATCAAGCACCACCAGATCAGGCTGCGGTCCGTCCTCAAGCGTCGCCAGAATGTCTTCCAGGTTGGTTTCAGACGCGATGGCGACCGGCGCCTGGGAAACGCCGAGGCGCTCAGCCCGCAAGCGCACCTGCCCAAGCGCTTCCTCACCAGAAATGTAAATCACGCGCGCATTTTTCTGCGCGAGCGCTGCCGTGACTTGCATGAGCAAGGTTGACTTGCCGATTCCTGGATCACCGCCGACGAGAAGCGCTGACCCGCGCACGAATCCGCCGCCGGTCACCCTGTCGAGCTCCGTGATTCCAGAGGCGAGTCGCGGCAAAGGTTCTTCGACATGATCGAGTGAGGAAAGCCCGACGACCCGGCCCTTTACGGCTGACCCTTTCGCCGGTCCGCCAAGCGCACCGCCGCCACCGGATGCACTTTCTTCCACCAGCGAGTTCCATGCGCCGCAGCCATCGCACTTACCGATCCAGCGGGGGTGCTCGGTGCCGCAATTCTGGCAGATGAAGGAGGATCGACGCTTGGCCATGCGCACTCTTTTTTCAGCGATTGACGTGTTTCGCTCTTATCCTAATGATGAGAACAAAACAAGATCAAACGGTTACCGGTCAACCACCCAGATAAGTGCGAGCATAACGCAGACCCAGCCCAGTGAGTACCTCATAGCCGATGGTGTTCGCCCACTTGGCGACCACATCAACCGTGATCTGGGAATTTATCAGTTCAATGAACATGCCGGCGCGAACACCATCAAAATGCGACTCGGTAATGTCGGCGGCCATCAGGTCCATAGATACGCGGCCAAGCAGCGGGGCAGGGTGGTCATTGATCGAAACGTGTGCGTCGGGGTCGTTGCCGACAAGCCGGTGATAGCCATCTGCATAGCCGACACCCAGGATCGCGATACGGCTGTCGCGGTCGAGCTTTTTGGTGGCGCCATACCCAACGACGTCTCCCGCCTTGGCGGGACGTATCTGCATGACACGCGCTTCCAACCTTATCACCGAGTGCAGATCCACCGATGAAGGAACAACCGATTGGCCGCCATAGAGTGCGATGCCAGGGCGCGCGAGGTCATGACGAAAGCGTTCGCCCTGTATCGTGCCGGCAGAATTTGCCAGCGATCCAGCAAGGTCGGGAAAAAGAGAACGGACCTCATTGAAGTTGGCGATCTGCAAATCGTTGAGAGCGTGATCGGGTTCGTCCGCGCACGCCAAATGGCTCATGACATGCGTAAGGTTCAGCCGGGCCAGCAAACCGTTGTCAGCCGCCAGCGCGACGGCTTCATCCATGGTTATCCCAAGTCGCGTCATGCCTGTATCGACGTGCAGGGCGGCTTGATGGTCACCGCCTAGAGCAGCCCACTCATGGACCTCATCCATCGTGTTGAGCACTGGGCGCACCTTCTGGCTGGCAAAGTCAGCCGCACCGGTTGGCGTCACTCCGCCCAGGCAATAGATCGAGGCCTCAGGAAGGTAGCCACGCAGCTCAAAAGCTTCTTGCGGCAAAGCAACGAAGAACGTCTTGCAACCAGCTTTCCACAGAGCCTGCGAAACCGGCTCCAGACCGATCCCATAGGCATTGCCCTTCACCACGCCAGCGCACTCACCAGGCGCTGCTAGCTGGGCAAGCGTTCTCCAGTTCTGAACTAGGGCACCGAGATTGACAGTTAGTCGTCCACCGCTGTGGTCCGTCTGATCGAGATCAGTAGTGATCGGGGACATGGTCGTCTTCGACATAATCACCAAAGCGGGTCAGTTCCGCCTCGAAAGTCAGTTTGGCAGTGCCTGTCGGGCCGTGCCGCTGCTTGCCGATGATCACCTCGGCAAGACCATGCACACGGTCCATCTCTTCCTGCCAGGCAAGATGCTCTTCGGTGTTCGGCTTCGGCTCTTTGTTCTGCAGATAATACTCCTCGCGATAGACGAAAAGCACGACGTCGGCGTCCTGCTCGATCGAGCCAGACTCCCTAAGATCGGAGAGTTGCGGGCGCTTGTCTTCACGCGCTTCAACCTGTCTGGAAAGCTGCGATAGAGCCAGAATCGGAACATCCAGTTCTTTGGCTAAAGCCTTGAGACCAGTGGTGATTTCGGTGATCTCTTGAACCCGATTTTCGCTCGATCGACGCGAGGACCCTGTCAGCAATTGCAGATAATCCAGAATCAGAACATCAAGTCCCTTTTGGCGTTTCAGCCTCCGCGCGCGCGCTGCCAACTGGCCAACCGTGAGGCCGCCAGTCTGGTCGATATAAAGCGGGATGGAATGCATTTCCTGGCTTGCCATCACCACCTGTTCGAACTCATTGGCTTTGATATCGCCACGGCGAATGCGCGATGAGGAGACCCCCGACTGCTCGGCCAGAATACGCGTTGCGAGCTGTTCCGACGACATCTCCAGCGAGAAGAAGCCGACGATCCCACCGGTCTCGGTTTCGATCTCATTGTTGGCGCCGACGCCGCCGCGCCAATGCTTGGCGATATTGTAGGCGATGTTGGTGGCAAGAGAGGTTTTGCCCATCGCTGGACGCCCGGCGAGGATGATGAGATCGGAGCGCTGCAGCCCGCCCATGCGGCCATCGAGATTGCGAAAATAGCTTGGTAGACCCGATAGCTGGCCGTCGCGCTGGTAGGCGGCGGTCGCCATGTGGATGGCTTGCTCAAGCGCGTTGTCGAAACCGACAAAGCCTTGCTCGGCGCGGCCTTTTTCAGCGAGCGAAAAGAGTTGTTTTTCCGCCGTTTCGATCTGCTGTCCGGCGGACGTATCAACGGTCGCATCATAGGCAACATTGACCATGTCCTCGCCGATGCCGATCAGCATCCGGCGCAGGGCAAGCTCATAGACCATGCCGGCATAATCAACGACGTTGATGATGCTGGTCGCGTCGGCGTGCAGCCGCAGCAGATAGGCCGGCACGCTCATCTCACCGATGGTTTCATCGGCGGTGAAATAGGTCTTTACAGTGATCGGCGTCGCCACCTTGCCGCCGCGAATGAGCTCGGAGATCGTGGCGAAGATTTTCTGGTGCGGTGCCAGATAAAAGTGGTGCGGCTCTAGGAAATCAACGACGCGATAGAACGCCTCATTGTTCACCAAGATGGCGCCCAGCAAACCCGCCTCGGCTTCGGCGTTGTGCGGCGCCGAGCGCAGCGCTTCTGCGCCTTTCGTTGCCAAAGGGGCAAGGTCGTTCATGGGGGCCTCATTGTGGTCAGAGGCGCACCATAACCGAGTCTTGAGCGCTTGTGTGCGCGCCTTGCCCAAATGATAAAAAAAACGCCGGGCAGGAGCCCGGCGCTTCAATAGGTGTGGATTGATGTGAACAAGCCTTATTCAGCTTTGTCAGTTTCCTCATCACCTTCAGTCTCGGAAGCCTCGTCGGCAGAACCTTCATCGTCACTGCCGAGTGCCAACTCATCATCATCGGGCGCGACCTCGAAGATGTCTTCGGCGTCCGGGGCGTCCTCGTCCACCTCTTCCTCAAACTCAAAGCCGTCATAATCCTGCACGGTGAGATCTTCACCAGCGGCCTGGCGCTCGGCCTCATCTTCGGAGCGCGCAACGTTCATCGTCACAGTCACTTCCACTTCCGGGTGCAACTGAACGATCACCGGGTGCAGACCAATCGATTTGATCGGACGCTCCAGGCGAACCTGCCCACGCGAAACGCTGACGCCGTCAGCGGTCGCCGCTTCGGCGATATCACGGGCTGCCACGGAGCCGTAAAGCTGACCGGTTTCACCGGCGGAGCGGATGATGATGTAGGTTGCGCCGTCAAGCGTGCTTGCCACGCCTTCGGCCTCAGACTTGCGCTCAAGGTTGCGCGCTTCAAGCTGCGCACGCTCGGCTTCGAACTTGGCAAGGTTGGCTTTGTTGGCGCGCAGCGCTTTGCCCTGCGGCAACAGAAAGTTGCGGGCGTACCCGTCTTTGACTTTGACCGTCTCGCCCATCTGGCCGAGTTTGGCGACGCGTTCCAGGAGAATGACGTCCATCGATTAGATCCTTTGTTGCGGATCGCGATGGAACAGCGTTGGCGTGATTGGCGCCGGTGCAGGGTGTCTTCGCCCTGGCATGCTGTCCCGCGATCCAAAAGTGTTGGGGCGGTTAGGCACGGCGAAGCCCATCAGACCTCGCCGAACCAGCATTGGTTTTGGTGTCGCTTACTTCACGACGTAGGGCAGAAGGCCCAGAAAGCGTGCGCGTTTGATAGCCTTGGCCAGTTCGCGTTGCTTCTTCGCCGAAACGGCGGTGATACGGGACGGAACGATTTTGCCGCGCTCCGAAATGTAGCGCTGCATCAGGCGTACATCCTTGTAATCGATCTTCGGCGCATTGTCGCCGGAGAACGGGCAGGTCTTACGACGGCGGAAAAAAGGGCGACGAGCGCCAGCTGCTGCGGCCATTATGCGTCTCCTTCTGCGGCAGGTTTGGTTTCGGCAGGCTTGTCACCGTCATCGCGGCGCGGGCGACGCTCGCCACGATCACCACCACGGTCGCCGCCGCGTCCGCCGCGACGGTCGTCACGGTCGGATTTGCGCATCATTGCCGACGGGCCTTCTTCGAACGCGTCGATGCGAATGGTCATGAAGCGCAGAACATCTTCATTGATGCCCATCTGACGTTCCATTTCGCTGACGGCATCCGACGGAGCGTCGATGTTCATCAGCGTGTAATGCGCCTTGCGGTTCTTTTTGATGCGAAAAGAGAGGCTTTTCATGCCCCAATATTCGGTTTTGGCGACGGAGCCGCCCATTTCTGAAATCAGCCCGGAATACTGTTCCACAAGAGCGTCGACCTGTTGCTGCGACACATCCTGGCGGGCGAGGAACACATGTTCATAAAGTGCCATTGGTTTTCCTCATTTAGGATCATCCGGCGCAAAGCCTCTTCAAACCAGTGATCCATCCCAATCGGGAGAGGAGCTTGGCAAGAAAAGTTCGAGAGCGGGAACACGGGAAGCCGATGGCTCTTCCACCATCTGCCAGCTTGCGCTGACCTTCCGTTCAACCCCCGGCCGGAGCCTTTCATCGTGAAAGACCGGCGGGACATACGCCAGTTTGCGAAGCGAGACAAGAGACTCTGAGAGACATCAAACTTCGCGAGGCATGGGCCACCGGGTGACACGGGCCACCACATCTGCTGCCGACATCTTGACCTCCAGGCGCTAAGCGGCCAAACCGTGCGGCTCAACCCATTATACCTTCATCGTGCGAGGACCATCTTCCATGGCGACAGCCTTTCTTTTCCCCGGTCAGGGCAGTCAAGCCGTTGGCATGGGCAAGGCATTGGCCGACGGGTTTGCCGAGGCGAGGGCGGTTTTTCAGGATGTGGACGCGGCGCTCGGCCAGGATCTTTCCACCCTGATGTTCGAGGGTCCTGAGGATCAGTTGACCCTGACGGCCAACACCCAACCGGCGCTGATGGCGGTTTCACTGGCTGCAACCAAGGCTCTTGCCTCAAAAGGCGTGACCGTTGCCAAGCATGCTGATTTTCTGGCCGGTCATTCGCTTGGCGAGTACTCCGCGCTCGCCGCTGGTGGCGCCTTTGATATTCCAACCGCCGCCAAACTGTTGCGCGCGCGTGGTGATGCCATGCAATCCGCGGTTCCCGTGGGCGAAGGCGCTATGGCGGCCGTTCTCAACCTGGATCTGGCTGCTGTTGAAGAGATCGCCGCAAAGGCCGCAGAAGGCGATGTTTGCGAAGCGGCCAATGACAACGCACCAGGCCAAGTTGTGATCTCCGGCAGCAAGGCTGCTGTTGAGCGCGCCATCGAGCTTGCCAAAGAAGCTGGCGCCCGCCGAGCGATCCTGCTGCCAGTGTCCGCCCCCTTCCATTGCGCTCTGATGGCGCCCGCCGCCGATGTCATGCGCGGTGCGCTAGCAAGCGCTTCCATTCAGGAACCATCCAAGCCGGTTATCGCCAACGTGCTGGCAAGCCCGATCACGCAGCCTGACGCGATACGCGCTCGATTGGTTGAGCAGGTGACAGGTCGGGTGCGCTGGCGCGAAAGCGTGGAATGGATGGCGGCCAACGGCGTCGACACCTTCATTGAAATCGGTGCTGGCAAGGCGCTTTCAGGTATGATCAAGCGCATGGTTGATGGCGCGACCGTTATGAATGTCGCCACACCGGATGATGTTGATCGCGTCGCCGATCATCTCGCGCGCTAGCAACAACGCCTATGGGGAAGAACATGTTTTCATTGGAAGGGCGCACAGCTCTGGTCACCGGCGCATCAGGCGGCATTGGCGGGGAAATCGCCAAGGCGCTGGTCGCTGCGGGCGCCAAAACCGTTATCACCGGTACACGCGAAGCGGTGCTGGCCGAAAAGGCCACCGTGCTTGGCGATTTGGCCATCCCGATGACGGCCAATCTGTCCGACAATGACGATGTCGAGAGCATGATCGCCCGCGCTGAGGAGGCCGCCGGCCCTATCGATGTTCTGGTCAACAATGCCGGCATTACCCGTGACCAGCTTTTCATGCGCATGAAGGATGAAGACTGGGATGCCGTCATTCAGGTCAATCTGACGGCAGCCTTCAAGCTTTCGCGTGCCGCTATCAAGGGCATGATGAAGCGCCGGTTCGGTCGCATCGTGCAGATCACATCGGTGGTCGGCACCATGGGCAATCCGGGGCAGGGCAATTATGTGGCCGCCAAAGCCGGCCTCACAGGCATGTCCAAGGCGCTGGCTCAGGAAGTTGCGACGCGCGGGATCACCGTCAACTGCGTTGCGCCGGGCTTCATCGAAACCCCGATGACCGACGTGCTGAACGATGCACAGCGTACGTCAATCCTGGCCAAGGTTCCCGCAGGCCGGCTTGGAACACCGGCTGAAGTTGCTGGCGCTGTTGTCTATCTGGCCAGCGATGAAGCTGGCTACATCACCGGACAGACACTCCATGTGAACGGTGGCATGGCTATGATCTAATGCGGCTGGCGCGCCCAAGGGCACGCCATCCAAACTCACAATTATCTCACCTTGCAAACCGGCATACCCTGGCTCTGACTTGCTGAACGGCATCAAGGTTGATAAGGGGCCGCCAAGCGTTCTGCCGCGAAACGCATAGCGCCGCGAGCAAAACACCAAAACCTACGTGCCTTGGGCGTTCCTGCCTGGTGCGTCAAAGTCCACATCATGAAAGGATGTACCCATGAGCGATGTCGCTGAACGCGTGAAGAAAATTGTTGTCGAGCACCTCGGCGTCGAAGCCGACAAGGTAGAAGAAAAAGCATCGTTCATCGATGACCTTGGCGCCGACAGCCTCGACACCGTTGAACTGGTGATGGCGTTTGAAGAAGAGTTCAACGTCGAAATCCCCGACGACATGGCCGAGACCATCCTCACCGTTGGCGATGCGGTGAAGTTCCTGGAAGGCGCTTCGAAGTAAGCCAGCCTTGCCGCGCCGGTCGCTTCGGCGCCTGACGCAGGACCCTTTGACGATGGATGCAGGATTGCGCGCATGACAATGACCAAGCTTCGGCGTGTTGTGATCACCGGGCTTGGCATGGTCACGCCTTTGGGCGCGGACACCAAGACCACCTGGGATCGCCTCATTGACGGCCAATCCGGCGCAGGGCGACCGGAAGGGTTCGAGGTGGATGATCTGGCATGCCAGATCGCCTGCCAGATTCCACGCGGCGACGGATCAAACGGCACGTTCAATCCCGATAACGTCATGGTGCCCAAAGAGCAGCGCAAGGTCGATGATTTCATCGTTTATGCGATGGCCGCATCGGACGAGGCACTGGCCGATGCCAACTGGCATCCCGAGAGCTATGAGGATCAGACCCGCACCGGCGTTCTCATCGGTTCAGGCATCGGTGGACTGAACGGCATCGCCGAAGGCACTATGACGATGCACGAGAAGGGGCCTCGTCGTCTTAGCCCGTTCTTCATTCCAGGGCGTTTGATCAACCTTGCCGGTGGCTATGTGTCGATCAAACACGGCCTGAAGGGTCCCAACCACGCCGTGGTGACGGCCTGTTCGACGGGGGCTCATGCCATCGGTGACGCCGCCCGTCTTGTCGCGCTGGATGACGCCGATGTGATGGTAGCCGGCGGCACGGAATCGCCGCTTGGGCGCATTGCTCTGGCTGGCTTTGCCGCCTGTAAGGCATTGTCGACGGCTTTCAACGATACGCCGGAAAAAGGCTCACGTCCTTATGACAAGGACCGAGATGGTTTTGTCATGGGCGAGGGCGCAGGCATCGTCGTGCTCGAAGAATTGGAGCATGCCAAAGCGCGTGGTGCGACGATTTACGCTGAAGTGATCGGCTATGGCCTGTCGGGCGACGCCTACCACATCACCGCACCCTCCATGGATGGTGACGGCGCGTTCCGCTGCATGACAGCGGCGTTGAAACGCGCCGATATCGCCCCCTCAGAGCTTGACTATGTCAACGCCCACGGTACATCCACGCCACTCGGCGATGAGATCGAGCTGGGCGCCGTCGAACGTCTCATGGGTGACGCTGTGTCCGGTCTCACCATGTCCTCGACCAAATCCGCCATCGGGCATTTGCTGGGTGCTGCTGGTGCGGTGGAGGCCATTTTCACCACGCTGGCGATCAAGAACGGTGTCGCACCGCCGACCCTCAACCTTGATAATCCGTCAGTTGAAACGCCGATCGATTTGGTGCCGCACACGGCGAAGAAAAAGCCGATCCGAACCGCGCTTTCCAACTCCTTCGGGTTCGGTGGCACCAACGCATCGCTGGTCCTGCGGGCGGTCGATTAAGGCGAAAGCTTGGGTGGCCGACGATTGCGGTTGCCTGTGGATTGGGTGTGGACAAACTGTGGATAACCGGTGGCGGATTGATGGACAAAGATGCCATCGCTCGCTGGGTTGCCAACCAACGGGTTCCCTTGGAATCGCCACAATATGCCGCTTTTGACGGCTGCCTGGCGAGGGTCCGCAAACACTCGTTGGATCAAGTGTGGTGGCAGAAGATGACGATGGAAACGACAGCCAGTCAAAGAGCGATGCCATGAACGAGACACCCAACAACAACGCGTCTGACGCAACGCGGCTTGGCGAGACCCCGCGTAGCGCGGCGCAGGCGATCAAACCCGAAGAGGTCGCCGCACCGAGTGCTAAGCACGCCAAGCGTGCCCGTTCGCCCTTCGTGGTGCTTCTGAACGGTCTGTTCTCGTTGGCCCTGCTCGGCGTCGTCGTGCTCGGTGCGCTGGCCTATTTCGCCAATGTGCAATTCAACGCCGACGGGCCGCATGCCACTGACCGCAACATCACCGTGGAACGCGGCATGGCGACCCGTGAAATCGCCAGCATGCTGGAATCGCGCGGTGTGATTTCCAACGAACACATCTTTACCGCCGGCGTGCTTGCCCGCCAGGCCCGCGCGCGCCTTCAGGCCGGTGAATACGCAATCGACGCCCACGCCTCGATGGCCAGCATTCTCGACATGATGGTCGAGGGCCGCACGGTCGTTTATTCGGTCACGTTCCCGGAAGGGTGGACGAGCTTACAGATGGTCAATCGTCTGAACGCCACCGACTTCCTGACCGGAGAGATTACCGAGATTCCGCCCGAAGGATCGCTGCTCCCCAACACTTATGCGTTCAATCGCGATGCGACCCGCCAAAGCGTCCTTGACCGCATGATGGCAGCTCAGGAAGCCGCTATCGCAGACATCTGGGAAAGACGCGTTAGCGATCTGCCGATCGAATCGCCGGAAGAACTGGTAACGCTGGCCTCGATCGTCGAAAAGGAAACCGCCCGCGCCGATGAGCGCACGCGGGTTGCCGGTGTTTTCATCAATCGTCTGGAACAGGGCATGCGCATCCAGTCCGACCCGACGATCCTCTACGGAATTTATGGTGGTGAAGCCTGGACGGAGCCTCGTCCGATCTATCGCAGTCAATTGCGCGACGACAGCAACCCTTACAACACCTACACCATTCCCGCGCTGCCGCCGGGGCCGATCGCTAACCCTGGACGGGCCTCCTTGGAGGCTGTAGCCAACCCATCTCGCACTGATGATTTGTTCTTCGTGGCCGATGGCACGGGCGGGCACGCCTTTGCCGAGACCTATGAAGAGCACAACCGAAACGTTGCCCGCTGGCGGGAAATCGAGCGTGAGCGCGAAGCAGCGAGGGAAGCTGCCGAAGCCGAGGCGGCTGAAGAGGCCGAACGCGATGCGGCAGACGATGAAGCCGAAGCACCGGCAGCCGAGCAGTAGCATCCGCCATGCCACTCACCTCAATGACGGGGTTCGCGCGCTCTGAAGCGAGCCATGGGGCACTGTCGATCTTGATCGAAGCACGCTGCGTGAATGGCCGTTCCAGCGATATCAAGCTCCGATTGCCTAATGGCTTCGATCATCTCGACAAGCCTATCCGTGCGCTGTTTCAGAAGTTCGTCCGACGTGGCAATGCCAATGTGACGGTTAACCTGCAGCGCGAGGGAGATCGGCGCCCGCGTATCAACGCTGAGACGTTGGACGGCCTGCGCGCAGCTTTGGTCGAACGCGCCACCGCATGGGGCGACCCGCCACCACAGCTTGCCGATTTGCTGACGCTTCCCGGTGTTGTGGAGATGGTCGATCCTGCTGCGTCCGACGATGACGATGAGGCGAGAGACGAGGCCATACTAGCCGCCGCCTCTGATTGCGCCGCGAGCTTAAGCGAGTCCCGTGAGGCTGAGGGCAGGGCCATGCTCTCTGTATTGGAGCAACTCGTTGGCGAGATCGATCAGGAAGTCAGAGCGCTCGCCCAGCACCCTGATGCGCGTGGTGATCATTTGATGGCCCGCCTGCAGTCGCAGGTGGACCGTCTGCTGTCCGAAACAAGCCAGTTGGACCTCCAACGCCTCCATCAGGAGGTTGCGGTGCTCGCCACCAAGGCCGACATTGAGGAGGAGCTTGCCCGGCTGCGCGCTCACATTGATGCGGCGCATTCACTTCTTGCCGCCAAGGAGCCGGTGGGTCGCAAGCTTGATTTCCTTGCACAGGAATTTAACCGGGAAGCCAATACAATCTGTTCCAAGGCTTCATCGATCACCGTTACCCAGCATGGGCTAGCTTTGAAAGCGCTGATCGATCAGATCAAGGAGCAGGTTCAAAACGTTGAGTGACCGGCGCGCGAATTTGCTAGCAAAGTTGAGACGACTGACCGGAAGGGGCAAGCATGAGCAGCAAGCGCGGATACATTCTGGTTCTTTCCTCACCGTCGGGCGCAGGCAAGTCGACTCTGGCGCGACAGCTTCTGCAGGACGAGGGCCTGCCGACGCCGAAGCTCTCAGTTTCGGTCACCACGCGGCAAAGGCGGCCATCTGAGATCGATGGTACGCATTACCATTTCATCGATGAAGTGTCGTTTCTGCAGCGCCGCGACCAGGGTGCGCTGTTGGAATGGGCAGAGGTGCACGGCAATTTTTATGGAACGCCGCGAGAGCCGGTCGAGCGTGCCCTAAGCCAAGGGCACATCATGCTCTTCGACATTGATTGGCAGGGGACAGAGCAGGTGCGCGCGGCGATGCCGGACGACACCGTGACGGTCTTTGTCCTACCGCCGAGCTTTGAGGAGTTGCGCGCCCGCATTACGCGCCGCGCCGAAGATAAGCCTGATGTGATCGAGAAGCGCTTGGAAAATGCGCGCGATGAAATGACCCACTGGCGCGACTACGATTATGTCATCACAAACACCGATCTGGGCGAAGCCTATGAGCAGCTCCGGGCGATTTATCTGGCCGAAATGGTGCGGCGGACCCGCCAGCCGGGTCTGGATGATTTCGTTGGTGGCCTGATCTCAGCCGACTAGATCGCGAAAGGTCCGCGCGAGGGCTGCAAAAGTCTCGATCGACAGTGTTTCAGCGCGCTCTGTGCCGTGAAGGCCGACGGATGTAATCAGCTCGGCCAAGCTTTGCTGATCAAGGCCGAGGCTTCTCAACGATTGCCGCACCATTTTGCGTCGTTGACCAAAGGCTGCTGCCGCAACCCGTTCCAAATCAGACCCAAGGCAAGGCAGAGGCTCGGCACGCGGACGAAGATGCACCACGCTTGAGGTCACCTTGGGCGGTGGGACAAAGGCCGATGGCGGCACATAAAACATCAGATGAGTCTGACATCGCCAGTTGGCGAGCACGCCCAGGCGACCATAGTGCTTGTCGTTGGCTTGCGCCACGATGCGTTCGGCGACTTCACGTTGAAACATCAGAGTCAGTCCGGCGAACCACGGTGGCCAAGGTTCGCTGAGCAACCAGCGCACCAAAAGCGGCGTGCCGACATTGTAGGGCAAATTGGCGATGATCTGCGCTGGGCCGTCCAACGGTTCGATGTGGCCTGTGAGATCGACTTTCGTGGCGTCGCCATAGATCACCTGCAAGCGACCATCGCTGGCCTTTGTGAGACGATCGAGGATCGGTCGGAAGCGCTCATCGCGTTCAACGGCGATAACGCGTTTTGCTCCTTCCAGCAGCAGCGCACGGGTTAGGCCGCCGGGTCCTGGCCCCACCTCCACGACGGTCCCATTGCCGAGCGGCAAGCCGGATCGAGCGATCTTGCGCGTGAGGTTGAGGTCAAAGAGGAAGTTCTGCCCCAGCGACTTCTTGGCACCGAGGCGGGAACCGCCGGGGCCAAGGCTTTCCACCTCCGCGCGGACGCTGGGAAGCGTTTCGAGGTTCACGCGGATTCTCGGGCGCGCTCGGCCATTCGCGCAGCCAGCCTGATAGCGGCAACCATGCTCGCCGGTGAAGCTTTGCCGGTACCAGCCAACTCAAGCGCGGTCCCATGGTCTGGTGAGGTGCGGATGAACGGCAGTCCCAGCGTGACATTCACGGTGTTGTGGAAGTCCAGCGCTTTGACCGGAATGAGCGCTTGGTCGTGATACATGCAGAGCGCCGCATCGAAGGCCTGACGCGCTTCAGGATGGAACATCGTGTCCGCCGGCAAGGGCCCGATAGCCTTGAAACCCATTTGGCCGAGCTGGGTGATGGCCGGAGCGATGATCGCATCGTCTTCCTTGCCCAAGGAACCCTGTTCCCCGGCATGGGGGTTGAGCCCGGCGATGGCCAAACGCGGCGTGTCTATATCGAAGCGTTGCTTAAGGTCTCGGGCCACCACCCCGCCGACGTCGACGATGCGTTGAGTCGTCAAGGACCTGGCAACCTCACTCAAAGGGATATGCACCGTCACCGGAACGGTGCGCAGTTCAGGTCCAGCCAGCATCATGACAGCCAATGGGTTGGATTCTGGCCAGTGTTCATGCGCGTAAGCTTCAAGAAATTCGGTGTGGCCAGGGAATGCAAAACCGGTAGCGTAGAGATTGGCTTTGTGGATTGGTGCGGTTACGAGCCCTGAACAGCGTCCGAGTCGAACAGCGTCGAGGGCGGCGCAAAGAGCGGAAACCGTAACGTCTCCCGTGCCCTCATCCAAGCGACCCGGACTGTCTACAACCCGGCCAACATCGACAACGGCAAGCCCTTTACGTTGATCTTCATGAAGGTCAACCATGCTGGCCAGGACGGAGATTGCAACGTCAAGTCCAAGGCGCTCAGCCCGGCGTTCCAATAGAACCGGATCCCCAAAAACGACGAGCTGTAGCGCTTCAGGGTCGCCTTGAAGGCATGCTTGCGCCTGAAGAATGATATCTGGCCCTACCCCGGCCGGTTCGCCCATGGATATGGCCAGCGGACGCCCACCCCGGGGTGCATCAGGCATTGGCGGGCACGATCAATTATTGGGACGCAAAATGGTCGCCGATGCGCGCAGATCACGCAGATAGCCACGCGAAAGCAACAGCCCTTCCTCATTGCGCAGTTCGCTTTCCACATCGCGACGCGCTTCAGCGTCGGACTGCACATTCCGCTTGTTGCAGACAGCGAACATCACCACGCCTTCAGCGGAGTCTTCCGGTGGTGTGAGGCGACCTACAGCTGTTTCCTGAAGGAGCTCATCAAGTGCTGGCGACAAATCGGAAGAAAAGCGGCGCACTTCATTTTGAACGACGACGCCGTTGAGTTGTCCGGCGGACGATATGCCAGATGCACAAGACTCGAACCGAGATCGAAAGGCTGCCGCCTCACGGCGGCGCTGTTCGCGCGTGTTGGAGCCCGCCCCTTCCGGAACAACGAACACAACCTCACGCAATGTGTACTCCGTCGTCGTCAGCTCAGAGGCAGCTTCGTCGCTAGAGCGATCATCAAGCGCGGCAAGCACATCTTGTTCATCGACCCGTACGGTCGCCTGAAAGCGTGCACGAATAACCTGATCCCAGAGGATTTGCGCCTCAATACTATCGCGAAGGGTCGCCAAATCGACACCGCGTTGGCTGAGTGCCTGACCGAGTTGCGACACTGATAGGCCCGATCGTGAGGCGATCGTCTGTAGGGCTTGGTCGAGTTCGGCTTGGGTGACGGAAATACCAAGCCGTCGTGCTTCTGCGCGTTGCAAGGCTTCGTCAATCAACTCGTCCTCAGCGCGCGAACTTGGTCCACCTTGAAGTCGCAGCAGAGCAGCCCTGGCGTTGATGTCGTAGTTGCTGATAGGCACGTCATTAACAAGGATGGCGGTGTAGACAGACTGCGCTACAGCCGGTGCGCTAATTTGCTCTATCAATGTTGGGGATGCCAGACCTATCGCGCAACAAACTAAGAGCGCGCGACATCCGCGCCGCCGCAGCGCGTGCCGTTTAATTGATCTTTGTTCTGAAATCGCACCCATCATTCGAAGGTCCTCTTTACACAACTGCCGTCACGTTTTGCCGTGTTACGACAATGATCTCTATTGAGCTGCGCGTGCCTGCCAATTGTGCCGAAATTCAGCCCGTGACGTCCTACTGCGTTCCGAACACGCTGTTGAACTGTTCGTTGTTAAGCACCTCTGTTTCGAAGGCGCCAATGGTCCGCAGCGAAACGTTCAACATGACCCGGCTATCCGAGACGCCATCATTCCCATCCGGTGACGTATAGGTATAATTCAGCCCAACGCCCAAGCAGTCGCAGACATATTGGATCCCTGCGCCGTATCCGAGGATATGGCTCCGCTCCAGATCGTACTGGACGCTGCCGGCCACGCGCCAACTGCTATTGACTTGCAATGAAGCCGAGCCAGAAATCTGATGCTGATCGTCATTGATGCCGCGGTTGGGTTGCGCGGCCAAATAGGCGTAGGTGGCCGCGCCGGCCACGCGACCGTGCGAGGCTGATGCCAATAGCTCACCACGCTCTAAGTCAAAATCGTCTTCGTCAAACCGCCCAGATGCGGTTAGAGAAAGGCGATTTTGAAGGCGGGCCGTCAGCATGGCAACATAATCGGACTGATCTGTTTCAAGCCCACTGTCCTCACCATTGGGCGTGAGGATATTTGCGCCGGTTTGCGACCAAGCATATGGATTTTCGCCGGCCAGGTGGAAGGATTGCCCGACGATTGCACTTAGGGACAAGCCGTTATCGAACGTACCGGTGTACCGCACGCCAACATTGGCGCGTGTTCCGCCTTCCATCTGATCAAAGCCGGAGTACTTGTCCCAATCGAACAAGTTTGACGCGTCAAAGACCAGGCTTTGTGAGTCTTCAATCGGCACCTCGCCAACATGGCCAGCGTCTGGGCGCACGATGAACTGCGCGACTGGCTCCACAACATGGCTACTTCCTGGAGCCGTGATTAGGAAAGGCCAACGCCATTCTAGACCGGCCGACGCCATACCGCGAGCGAAAGAGTTTTCGCCATCGACGAACACGACGTTGGCCTCGCTACCAAGATTGTAGCCGATCACATCGCCACGAAACCCGACCTGCGGTGTGAACACCTGACCCAATGGCCCGATGAACTCACGGCGCCAAGAGACATCCAAAGTCGCGCGGCTCATTTGGCCATCAAGGCCCTCGTACACATTGGTTGCACCGGTCGGCCTGGTTATAGGATCAACGAAGGCATCTTCGCGGACCGTCGTCGTCAGGTTGGCTAGAACCTGCAATTCGCCACCAACATGATCGGGCGTGAAGCGGCGATCATAGTCGACCACAGGTAAAGTCCAGGGCTGGTTCTGATCGCCTTCTGTTATCGTCGCAACCTGGATGCGCTCAACGCGTGCGTCAAAATAGCTACGGTCGTGGAGACCGGTCAGGTAGATGTCCGAGATAACCTGGCTCGCGCCCTCGGTTTCAATCGAGTAATCGCGGAAATAGCGACGATCGGACTGCAGGTAGAGGTTCCAGCCGAAATCCCAACGGTCATTCAGAGAAAAGGCACCATTGCTTGCAATGCCGCCACGCCAGTCCTGATCGCCAGGCTGATTGTTGAACACGTCGTCATCCAGCTGGGCGGCGCCAGAAACGCGGACGCTGTAGCCACCATTTTCGAGCCGCTGGCGCCATTCCGCTTCAAGGTGAAATGCCTGACCTGAGAAGAATGTGGGGGTCACCGTCAGATCATAACTGGGATCAAGCGCAAAATAGTAGGGTGTTGAAATGGCAAAACCTAAATCGCCGTCAAGCACATACTCGGGACGAAGGAAGCCGCTCTTGCGTTCAACGGTTGGGTCGGTGTGGGCAAAGAATGGCAGCCAGACGATCGGTATGCCGAAGAAGTCCAACCGCACATTGCGATAATAGACCATCTGGTCTTCTTCATCGTACGTGATCGTGTCGGCATGGAACATCCAAGCGCGGGGTCGGTCGGGGTTTTCTGGGCAGGCCTCACAGGCCGTGTAGGTTCCCTGGTCGAACTCAGTCTCTGAACCATCGCGGCGGGTGGCGTTACGGGCGGTGAAAAAGCCACGTTCGGGCGTCTCAACACTTAGTGCATCGACAAAACCATCGGCCAGCGTGTCACTGAGATCAGCCGATGTTGCACGAATGATATTGCCGCTCGGTTCGACCAAGATCACGTTTCCGCGCGCCAGCACACGACCTTGGGCGCGATCGTACACAACCTCGTCGGCATCAACCGTGTAGCCGTCGTAAAAGATCGTCACATTGCCTAGGGCGGTGACGGTATTTACGCCTTCATTGTAAAGGAGTTCGTCTGCTTCAAGGAACATCTGCGCATCGGGGTTGGCTTGGTCGAAGCCTGGTGTGACTTGCGCGAGCGCAACACCGCTAACGCCAAGCCCGGTGCCCACGCCAGTGACCACAAGGGATCCGGCAACCGCCAGCATAGTGCCTAAGCGCAGAACGCGAGAGGAAGAGCGCAACCCAGCCAAGCCTAGCCATCCTCCAGATGCAGCAAGGCCGTTATGCCGAAAAGACCAGCGGCGATCGGCGGCACCCATGCCGCAAGAACTGGATTGACCAATCCAGCACCCCCTAAGTCGCCAGCGATTTCGTTGACCACAAACACGATAAATCCAGCACTCAATCCGGCCACCACAAGCTTTGTCGTTCCCCCATGCCGAGAGAACCGCAAAGACACGGTTGCGGCCACCAATACCATGGCCATAAGCAGCATGGGCCGTGCGAGCAAGGCCTGAAATTGGAATCTGTAGCGATCGGAAGCGATGCCCGCCTGCTGTGCCTTATTTGCAAGGTCGGGAAGGTGCCAAATTGGTACAGAAGTGGGCGGTGTGAACCGTCCTAGGACGTCATCGGCCGTCAGTGGCGTGGCAAGCGAGAAAACCTCGATGGCACGCGATTCTCCCAACGTGTCGGTCATCGTCACATCGGTCATGTTCCACGCGCCGTTGCGCAGTACAGCGCGGTCGGCGTCTACCCGCTGGTTGAAGTCACCGTATTCGTCAAACAGCATCGCACTGACTTGGTTCAACGTTTGACCGGCATCGGTTGCCGAAGCCGCTCGGACCAAAGTCACGATCTCGCCGGTTGACTGGCGGAACCAGATTTCCCGTTCCGGATCGACATTTGTGGTGCTGCCGGCAAATCGCTCAGCCAAAATGGCGTCTGACCGCACCTTGAGGCTGGCTGAAAACGGATTGTAGAGCCACGACGCGGCTAAGCCTACCATCGCGGCCACAACGATAAGAGGGACAAGAAATTGCCAAGCAGAAAGTCCCGATGCGCGGGCGATGATTAGCTCTGACCGCCGCGAAAGGGCGACCAGCGTCATCAACGCTCCAATCAGCACTGCAAAGGGCACCAACTGCTCAGCAAGCGACGGCAGGCGCATAGCAGAAATCGCTAAAATCGCTTGAAAGGGGATTTCCAAGTCGGCGCCGCGCCGCGTGAGCTCCATAACGTCGACCATCAGCATCAAGGCAAATGCGCCCAAAAACACAAAGCCAACGTGCTTGGAAAACGCCAAGGCGAGATAGCGGTTAAGGGAGGCAGACAATCGCATGAGCTACTCCGCCGCCTGGGGCAGCGCCTTAGCTTTCCCCATCAGCGGAGATCGCTGCGCAATCGACACAAAATCGATGCGCCGGGAAATCGCGAGCCATCCCAGAACCACCACGGCCAGTGGGATCAGATATAGAAGGGGCCAGGAGAAATGCGCCGATGGAATGATGCTTGAAGCACCAAATTGTGCGCCAAGGACCACAGCGCCTCCACCAATCGCAGCCAGAACCCGTTTGGCCCGACCCGCCCGTCCCGAGTGGGGCGTTCCAAGTGCCAGAGCTATGATCATTGCGAAAGCAAAGGGATAAAAGGGTAGAGCGATGCGGTTGTGCAGTTCGGCCAAAAACCGCCCGCGTTGGCTGACAAAAAAAGCATCATCCTCGTCGGGATTTAACAAGTAGGCCGTGGATCGTTCTGACGGCTTTAGATAGCCGGGGGCGGTGGCGCGATCTGTAAAACTCAGATCGATGGAATAGCTGTCGAAATATAGGAAGGCTGTGTTGACCCGGCCCGACGTCGAAACCGTTCGCCGCTGGATGACACCATCATCGACGGAGAGAAACGCTCCCTGTTCGCCACGCACGACCGTGCCTCTCTGGGCGAAGTAAATTGTTTCGTGCGGATAGTCGCGCGTGTCGGCAATCATGATGTCCGTCAGGATGCCGCCAGGTTCGCGCGCCCGCATGTGAAAGGTCAGACCTTCCTGGAGCGATGAAAACGCGCCTTCGCGAACCACAGTAGCAAGCAGGTCAGCCCGCACATCGCTGATCAAAAACCGCCAAGCCTTCTGCGCTGGCGGCGCAATCAAATGCCCGAGCACCGCAACCAAGAGGCTGACAACCAACGCGGCAGCCATGACAGGGCGCAGCAAACCCATCGGGCTTCCGCCGGAGGCGTTAACCACAACGATTTCGCTCTCAGCACTCAACCGATTCAGCGTCATCAACAGCGCCAAGAAAAAGGCGATAGGCGCCACGACGCTTAGCATCTGCGGCATGTTCAAAACTGTGAGCACGGCAAAAGTCGCAAGCGCCGCGCCCTGGTTGGTGACGACGTCTAGCTCCTGCAAGGCGACCACGCACACGATCACCGCCGTCATGGCGATGAGCATGCCGACAAAGGTCAGCACCACCTGACGAAACAGATAGCGGTCAAACAGGCTGACACGATTGAACGTCAAACGTTGATCACTCCCTGCGCCTGAGCTGACAACAGATCGTTTCCTGCCGCCTCGCCATGCGCCCAACTGTCAAACAGAACTGCCTGACAGCTCCATCAATCCCCAACCTTCATTGCCACCTACAATGGCTAAAGTTCGACCAAGAAAATGGGTTAAGCCTTTGTAAACAAGATCGTCGGCGATGCCCAGCCACCACTTGATCATCCGCGTGGGCAGCGCTCAAACGCTGGAGCGGCGCTTGCCAAATCGCGCGCCATGCGCCACCTCAGAACCCAACGATTGCGCGTCCGGCCGGGCGCAGCACCCCCGATGTCTTATGAGGATTCAATGCCTGAGCTTTCTTTCACCTTCGCCGCGCATGACGCCAAGTCGGATTTTCCTGACCTTCCCAAAGGTCCCCTAGTTGTTTTTGCAACCAGCGCTGATTCTCTTGCTGGCACCGCCGCGCAAATCGATTCAGCTGGCGATGGCGCGTTGTCGGCTGGGGCGAAGGCATCGGGGTTCAAGGCCGGTTGGGGCGAAACGGTCAGCCTCTACGCCGTGCCGAGTGCGCCTGTTGATCAGGTGGTCCTGACGGGTGCGAATCCAGACAAGGCCAAAGACCCTGAGCCACATCTAATGTTCGGGGGAAAACTGGCATCAGCGCTGTCCAAGGCTAGCGCTGCGACAATCGTCTTTGATGATATGGCGGCTGACGAAGCCGCATCAGTCTTGGCCGGGTTGAGACTGGGAGCCTATCGTTTCGACCGTTATAAAAGCCGTCCAGAAAAGGATGACGACAACGGCGATGAAGAAACGCCTCCCCAATCATTGGCCGTCACCGTGCTCGCCTCTGACCCATCAGCGTTGGAAGCCGCCTTCCAACAGGCCGATGCGATTGCCTCGGGTACCATTCTCGCGCGCGACCTCGTCAACGAACCGCCAAACGTCCTTGGACCCGTTGAGTTTGCTGGCGTGGCGGAAGCGCTTGATGAGCTTGGTATTGGTGTCACAGTCCTCGACGATGCCGCGATGGAAGACCTCGGCATGGGCGCGCTGCTTGGCGTGGCTCAAGGCTCGGAAAAACCGGCACGTCTTGCGATCATGGAGTGGAAGGGCGGGTCCAACGACAAACCTGTTGCCGTTGTCGGCAAGGGTGTCGTCTTCGATACGGGCGGAATTTCCATCAAACCGTCCGCCGGCATGGAGGACATGAAGGGCGATATGGGCGGCGCGGCTTGCGTCGTAGGACTCATGCATACGCTGGCCGCCCGCAAAGCCAAGGTAAATGCTGTCGGCGTCATCGGGCTGGTTGAGAATATGCCTGACGGCAAGGCGCAGCGCCCAGGCGACATCGTGACATCGATGGCCGGCAAGACCATCGAGATCATCAACACCGATGCCGAAGGGCGCTTGGTCTTGGCTGACGCGCTGCATTACACGCGCACGACCTACGAGCCTAAGGTCATGATCAATCTGGCCACCCTCACCGGGGCGATCCTTGTTGCGCTTGGCCAGGAACACGCAGGCCTCTTCTCCAATGATGATGATCTGGCGACTGATCTTCACGAAGCCGGTCAGCGCACCGGCGAGAAAGTCTGGCGTCTGCCGATTGGGCCAGCCTATGACAAGATGATCAATTCGCGGTTCGCTGACATGAAGAACACCGGCGGTCGGTTTGCCGGTTCGATCACCGCAGCGCAGTTCCTCGCACGTTTCGTCGGTGACACCCCCTGGGCCCATCTGGATGTTGCGGGCACGGCCATGTCGGCGCCGAAGTCGGCGATCAATCAGTCCTTTGGATCAGGTTTTGGTGTGCGGTTACTCAACGACTACATCCGCGCTGTCCACGAAGAGACCTGATGACGATCCATGGCTGATGTTGCATTTTACCATCTGCAGACCGTCAGCCTGGAAACCGCTTTGCCGCAGCTCCTGGCCAAATGCTTGGAGCGAGACTGGCGGGTAGTCGTCGAAGTCGGAGAGCCATCGCGGCTCAAGGATCTGGACGATCATCTTTGGACGTACAACGAGGCTAGCTTTTTGCCACACGCGGGCGAAGGAGCGACGGATCCACAGCGCCATCCAATCTGGCTGTCGGCGACGTCGGACAACCCAAATGGTGCTGCGGTTCGGTTTTTCGTCGAAGGCGCCTTGCCAAGCGCAGATCATGATTTGAGCGCCTATCAGCGCGCTATTTTGATGTTCGACGGGACAAAACCCGACTCTGTTCAAGCGGCGCGCGGTGTCTGGAAGAGGTTGCACGACGACGATCACACGCTGTCATATTGGCGCCAATCAGAGACCGGCGCTTGGCAGCGGGCCGACCAATAATCGGTTGAACTGAGGACAACGGGAATCTCAGGTTTGACCTTGCGCCTTTTGCCATGCAGATTTTGTCAAACGGCGTCATAGAACGCTGGCTGGCTTGGCAGAGGGAGAGTGGCCATGGCAACGCAAGCGCACAGATTTCATTTTTCAGCGGTTACCGCCGCCTCGGCGATTGCAGTCGCGGCGACGTTCGGTCTGCCTTCGGCGGCCCTGGCCCAAAAAGGCCCGCAACCGGCTGCCGCCTGCACCGGACCTGGCCCATCGGGCATGGTGTTTGCCGTTCTCGATGAACTCTGCCCTGTCGTTGCAGAAATCGGAACCGCTCGACTTGAACGAGACAGCAATGGCGAGCGCTACATCGCAGCGACGGTCAACAACATCAACTTCGCAGTGGATGTTTACAATTGCGAGCCCGACTGCGCGGACCTGTCCTTCACCGCATCTTTTGAAATGGATGGCCTGACCATCGATCAAATGAACGAATGGAACTCCAGCCGTAGATTCGGCAAAGCCTATATCCGCAACGATGGCGACGCAGTTATCCAGATCGCGATCAACACCCGCCACGGCATCTCCCTGGAAACCTTCCGCGATGATCTGGTCTGGTGGGAAACGGTTCTCGACGACTATGTCGAGTTCATCGGCTTTCGATGACCAACGAGGTCAATTGGTCGTTTCGTAGGATCGAAATGACGGCCGCGGCAACTGCTAGACCTGTTCGCCAGCCTCTTCGAGCGCCGCGTTGAGGTCCAGCCAACGGGCTTCCCAACTGTCGAGCGCTTCAGCGCCTTTGGCCCGCCGCGCAGCGAGTTTTGCACCCTTTTGCGGGTTCATCGCGTAAAGCTTGGGGTTGGCGAGATCCTTGTCGATTTTCGCCAGTTCAGCCCGGATTGTCGCTAGCCGTGATTCTGCCTCAGCCACCTGCTTTTTCAGAAGTGAAACATTGCCGGGTCGCACAGGCTTGGCAGATGGCTGGGGCGCAACCGGTTCAGCCTTGCCAAAGCTCTTCTTGGGCGTAGATGTTTTGCTGCCTCGCTGCTTGCCGCCATCGACACCGCGCAGTATCGCTTGCCGATAGGCTGATAGATCATCCTCATAAGGTTTGACCGTTCCATCGCCTACCACCCAAAGCCGGTCAGCCGTAGCCTCGATGAGGTGGCGATCATGACTGATGATGATGACAGCGCCGTCATAATCCGACAGCGCCTCGACCAGCGCTTCACGGCTTTCCATGTCCAAATGGTTTGTCGGCTCATCGAGGATCAGAATGTCTGAGCCATCAAACGTAATGAGCCCGAGCAGCAGCCTAGCGCGCTCGCCGCCCGAAAGCTGTCCGGCAGGCGTGTCCATCCGGAGCCGATCGAACCCCATTTGGGCCGCGCGGCCGCGCACCTTGGCTTCGCCCGCCTCGGGCATACGCTTACGCACCGTGTCGACCGGCGATTCTTTAGGGTTCAAATCATCCAACTGATGCTGGGTGAAGAAGGCGACCTTCATCTTGCCTGGAAAGGTCAGGTCGCCGGCCTGACGGGTGAGGCGTCCGGCAATCATCTTAGCAAACGTCGATTTGCCGTTGCCGTTTTGGCCAAGCAGCGCAATACGATCATCTGGGTCGATGCGGAACGTCATCCTCGACAGGATGGCCTTGTCTAGTTCATAGCCAACCGCCAAATCGCGCCCATTGATGAGCGGTGGCGATTTTGGTTTTTCTGGTCCTTTGAAATGAAACGGTGCCACGCGCTCTTCCATGCGCAGCGCCATCGGTTCCATTTTCTCCAGCATTTTTAGCCGCGATTGCGCCTGCTTGGCCTTGGTCGCCTTGGCGCGGAAGCGGTCGACAAAGGATTGCATATGCGCGCGCCGAGCAGCCTGTTTGGCCTGTGCTTTTTCTTCAACCGCAAGCTGGATACGACGTTGCTTGTCGAACGTGTCGAACGGGCCGCCATAGAGCTGGAGCCGCCGCTGATCGAGATGGAGTGTTTGACTGACCGCGCTGTTGAGCAAATCCCGGTCATGCGAGATGACCATCAACGTGTGCGGATAACGCGCCAGATAGGTTTCCAGCCATAATGCGCCTTCCAGATCAAGATAGTTGGTGGGCTCGTCGAGCAGCAAAAGGTCAGGTGCCGAAAAAAGCACGGCTGCCAAAGCCACACGCATGCGCCAGCCGCCAGAGAAGTCCGATGCCGGTCGTTGCTGCGCTTGGTGATCGAATCCCAAACCTTGGAGAATCCGTGCCGCGCGCGACTCAGCGGAGTGCGCGTCAATGTCGGCCAAGCGTAGTTGGATGTCGCTGATGCGCGTCGGATCGGTTGCTGTCTCCGCCTCGGCAAAAAGTGCGGCGCGCTCGGTGTCGGCCGCCAGAACGATCTCCAGCAACGCTTGAGGCCCAGCAGGCACCTCCTGATCGACGCCGCCGAGACGCATGCGCGATGGCAGACGGATTTCACCGCTTTCCGGCGCGATCTCACCGCGGATCAGCTTGAACAGCGTGGTTTTGCCCGATCCGTTCCGGCCGACGAATCCGACTTTCGATCCGCGCTGAATGGTTGCAGACGCGTCATCGAACAAAAGCCGGTCGCCCAGCCGGTAGGTGAGATTGGAAATTTCTAGCATGGCGCCGGGCTAGCATTGCGCCGTCGGCTGGTCTAGCGGCATATCGACCACACACATGCACAAACGGGGATGCGATGCGGATACTCTATGAGCTTTGTGGCGCCGAACCGGACCGGTTGTTTTCAGCCTACTCCTGGCGAGCGCGCCTGACGCTCGGTTTCAAAGAGTTGGACTTTGAAAACCGACCAACCCCGTTCACCCAAATCCCCAAGGCACTGGACTGCATCCATAAAACCGTACCGGTCTTGATCGACGGCGAGACAACGATCACCGAGAGCTTTGCCATATGCGCTTACCTTGAAGACACCTACCCGGAGAGCGCATCCATTTTTGGAGGTGATGGTGGCAAGGAAAACGCCGCGCTGATCGACAATCTGATCGTCACCGGACTCTACCCCACGATAAGCCGGATGATCATTCTCGATATTCACAACCATCTGGCGCGCGAAGATGCCGCCTATTTCCGTCAAAGCCGCGAAAAACGCTTCGGCATGTCGCTGGAAGACGTACAGCGCGGCCGGGACAAGGAGCGGCAGAAGTTCGCGACCTTCCTGAAACCCTACCGCCGCCGTTTGGAAGAAACGCCCTATCTGGGTGGCGAACGCCTGCTTTATGCGGACATTGCGCTGGCGGCCTCGTTCTGCTGGGCCAAAGCCACATCATCCTATGACACAATGAACGGCGATGACCTGCTGCACGACTGGTTCAATCGGGTGCTTGACGCCTGCAACCAAACTGCGGCGCTGAAACTCGCCGCTTGAAGCCGCGGCGGCCCCGGTCTATATCGCGCCACACCGGGCGCGCAGCACATTGGCTGACGCGCCCGCTTCCCATTCTGTTTCCCCATTTAACGATAGGATCGCCGCAATGGCCATCGAACGCACCTTTTCCATGATCAAGCCGGACGCCACGCGCCGCAACCTGACCGGCCAGATCACCGCCAAACTCGAAGCTGCCGGATTGCGCGTCGTCGCTTCTAAGCGCGTGTGGATGAGCCGCAAGGATGCTGAGGGCTTTTATGCCGTGCACCGCGAACGCCCGTTCTTTGACGAGTTGGTTGATTTCATGTCGTCCGCACCGACGGTCGTTCAGGTTCTGGAAGGTGAAGACGCCATCGCTCGCAACCGCGAAGTGATGGGCGCCACCAACCCGGCTGAAGCCGAAGAAGGCACCATCCGGAAAGAGTTCGCCGAGTCGATCGGGGAGAACTCTGTTCACGGCTCGGACGCACCCGAAACCGCCGCTGAAGAGATCGCCTACTGGTTCTCCGAGCTGGAAATTGTTGGCTAACAACTAGCCGATGCAAGCATTTAAAGGGGCGGTTTCACGTATCCGGTGGCCGCCCTTTTTGCGTCTTTGAACGCCAAGAAACTATTAACTTTGGAGGCGCCATCAGTGTTCTAGATTTGTAGCTAGTGATAAATTGATCGCTCACAACCTGTGCATCATCTCGCAGTTGGATCGCGGCTTCGTAGGATTTCGCGCGGTCGAGCAGCCAGCCTCCTCGTTGATACATGTCCTTAGTGATTGTTCGCCACGGATCTAGGTCTCGGTCACGTATAGCAGGACCTCTTCCCACACCAGCAGCGTAGTCGTCGAAGTGCTCAATCATGTCGCGAATAGCCTTCAAGCCATTCTGGCCGTTGTGGTCGAAGGCCACATCAAATGATGCCAATGCCTTGTCAGCATCCTCCTTAACCGTCGGGAGTTTGCTAAGGGTCTTCACCGTCGTTCGGTAAAGCCAAAGACGGATGATGAAGTTTTCCCAGAGGTATTCGACCTCAAAGCAAAGATCGTCATCATCAAGCGAGTCATCCAAGGCACGCCAGGACATAACTAGCATGTTCCATGAATGCGTATGTCTTGGTTTGTAAAAATCCCAAAGCCGACCTTTGATTTCCCAATTCGATTTGTCGGTCAACTCGCCGTTCCCTCTTTGCCCAATTTATCAAACACGCATGACGGTGACCGTCAATTTAGGCTCTAAGCAGCTCCTCTTATCCTCACCTTTAAGCGCGGCTGCCTTCGCCAACCCAAGCATCTCCACACTCAAACCTGTCCAAAATGTCATGACGCACTTGTAACGGACAGACCGAGAACATGACGCACCCTTAACTGGTGCATGGCCCGCGTCTCGCTCACCTTCACAGCGTGCTCACGAACCCGTGAGCGATCCGTTGAAGAAGGGCCGAACGCCATGACCGATACCCACCCCAAAAACGACCTGCTCAAACGCCTTGGTATGGCATCCATGGTCGCCGTGCTGCTCGCGACCACTGCATTACCAAGCAATGGTTTTGCCCACGGCACCCACGATGAAGAGGTTGCAGCCACCGGCCAAGCGCTTGTGGAAGAGGACACAAATTGGCTGGACGAGATTTTGGAGGAATTGCTGCTTGGTTCCGTCGAAGCGGCGGCCAACATCTCGATCTCATCCAATGGCGCAGTGCGCACCATTGTTGCCGACGGCTTGCCGGACCATGCGCCTGGCCAGTTCCCCAATGCCAACAATCCCAACAGCATTTCCACCCAGAGCTACCGCTTTGATATGCCGACCAATCCAAGCACCGGCGGTTCGCCAACCAGCGCCGACCGTTACGTCTTTGGCGTGGCGCTCAATGGCGTGATCTTCGACCCAGCAACAGCGGAATTTTGGAACAATGACCGTTCTTCGGGCTGGAACTACGAAGCCTTTGGACCGCAGACCCGCTCGCTTGGTCTGGATGCCAGCAACGCCCATGTGCAGCCCAACGGCGCCTACCACTATCACGGCATCCCTGATGGCCTTTACGACCGATTGGCGAGCGCCGGGGCGCCAACACTCATTGGCTATGCCGCCGATGGTTTCCCGATTTACGGGCCGCTTAGCTATGCCGACTCAGATGACCCCTCATCCGGCCTTGAGGAGATGACATCAAGTTATGCGCTGCGCTCTGGCACGCGTTCATCAGGGCCAGGCGGAGCGTATGATGGCACATTCACCGCCGACTGGGAGTATGTGCCAGGCTCGGGCACGCTCGATGCCTGCAATGGCCGCTTTGGGGTCACGCCGGAATATCCCGATGGCACCTACTACTATGTGATCACCGACGAATTTCCGTTTGTGCCGCGCTGCTTTGCCGGAACGCCCGACGACAGCTTTTCCAAGCAGAACGCGCGTTCTGGTTCGGCCCAACAGCCGCGCCGTCGCCCTGGTGGGGAAGGGGGCGGTTTGCGCCGGCCACCGCGCGCGCATCCCCCTATTCGATAGGGCGAACTCCAAACACCCGCTCGGCTTTAACGGTCCAACCGCCCTCCAATCCCCGGATCATCTCAGCCAGCGCGTGCGGGTAGAGCGCGTGTTCCGCCGCCAGGACGCGTTCTGCCAAAGTGTCGGGATCATCATCATCCAGAACCGGTACAGATTTCTGGGCGATGATGGGCCCGGCATCCATGTCTGGCCGTACGAAATGCACCGTGCAGCCATGCAATTTCACCCCGGCATCGAGCGCGCGTTGATGGGTGTTGAGCCCTTTAAAAGAGGGCAGGAGCGAGGGGTGGATGTTGATCAGACGGTCGTGCCATTTTCCAATAAACCAGGGCGTCAGCAGCCGCATGAACCCGGCCAGACACACCACTTCAACGTTCGCTTTTTCAAGCTCGGCGTGAATCGCCCGCTCAAACGCTTCACGATCTTTCTTGAAGGCTTTGTGGTCAACGACAGCCGTGGCGATGCGTTGGTCCGAGGCCCACGCGAGGCCTGCCGCCTCAGGTTGATTGGAAACGACCAAGGCGATTTCCGCAGGATAGTCTGGTTCATTCGCGGCGCGTACCAGGGCCTGCATGTTGGAGCCGCGCCCGGAAATCAGTATTGCCACGAGCCGTTTCATAGAGGCAGCTGCTTCTCGATGATCACCGGCTCGCCGGTCCGCGACGTCACCGCGCCGAGGGTTAGAACGCTTTCGCCCATCTCGGAGAGTTTCACAGCAACGGCGCTGGCATCCTCTGCTGCCACGATCACAACCATCCCGACGCCACAGTTGAACGTGGCGAGCATGTCGTGCGCCGAAAGCTTGGCCGTGTCGGCGGCCCAGGCCATTTCCGGTGGAACGGTTACCCCGGAGAGATCCAGGAAAACAGCCAGATCGTCAGGCAAAACGCGTGGGATGTTTTCTAGCAGCCCGCCACCGGTGATGTGCGCCAAACCTTTGATGGCACCTGTCGCCTTTTGGGCAGCGAGCAGGCTTTTCACGTAGATTCTGGTCGGCGTCAGCAGAACCTCACCCAGGGTACGTGCAGGATCGAAGGGTGCCGGAGCGCCATACGGCAAACCTGCCTCTGCAACGATCTTGCGAATGAGAGAATATCCGTTGGAGTGGAACCCAGACGACGTAAGCCCAAGCACCACATCACCTTCGACAAGGGTCTTGCGCGGCAGGATTTCATCACGCTCCACCGCGCCGACACTGAAGCCTGCCAAGTCATAGTCTTTGTTGGCATAGAGCGACGGCATCTCTGCCGTTTCTCCGCCGATCAGCGCGGAACCAGCGAGCTTACACCCTTCAGCAATGCCCCCCACGACGCTTGCCGCCATATCAACATCGAGCGCACCAGAGGCGAAATAATCAAGGAAAAACAGTGGCTCAGCGCCTTGCACGACCAGATCGTTCACACACATGGCCACCAAATCGATGCCGACCGTGTCATGAACTCCAGAGTCGATGGCAATTTTCACCTTGGTGCCGACGCCATCATTCGCCGCCACCAACACCGGGTCGCGAAAACCGCAGGCCGCTAGGTCGAACAGGCCACCAAACCCGCCCAGATCGGCGTCTGCGCCTGGGCGTCGCGTTGAGTGAACGGCCGGCTTGATCCGCTCCACCAACGCCGCGCCGGCATCGGTATCGACGCCGGCTTGCTTGTAGGCTTCTGACCCGCTCATGCTGCATCCTCATGTCGTATCGGCTTTGCGTGCCGGATTCCTGATCGCAAAACAAGCACGGCGCGTCTGGAACCTGTGGGCCAGAGGCCTTATGTCTGAGGCCGACTTCACCAAATCAAGCAACGATGCGAGCGCGCACCCTTCATGACACTTCAACGGCAAGCGATTTTTTGGGCTCTCGCGGCAGCGGCGCTGATTGCATTCATTTATGTTTTTTCCAGCGTTCTGCTGCCCTTCGTTGCCGGCATGGCGATCGCCTATCTGCTTGATCCGGCAGCTGATTGGTTTGAGCGGCGGGGTTTTTCACGGCTCTGGGCAACGCTCTCGATCACTGCACTGGCGATCATAATCGTCGTTATTGGCCTGTTGCTTCTGGTGCCGCTGCTCGTGGAACAGATGATCGGGCTCGTGGAGGCATTGCGTCCCTACATCCCGGAAACACTGCGGACAATTTTCGGGCTGGCGGACGAGGACTTCCGCGCCATCAACGCGATCATGGCGCCGGCAAGCGAAGAAGATGTCGCGGCCCGTCAGGCGCTTTTTCCCTCCGCGATGACATTTGACGCAATCCTCACCTGGCTCGGCACCCTCAACCTTGACCTCATCCGCGAGTTTATTGAGGCAAATGCGGGCACGATGGCAGCGCTGGCGAGCCGCGTGCTTGACCAAGGCGCGGCGGTCGTCGGCGTGCTGTCGACGCTGGTCATCACGCCCATCGTCGCCGTCTATATGCTTTACGATTGGGACAATCTGGTCGCCCGCATCGATGCGCTCCTACCGCGCGACCATGCCGATACCATTCGCGACCTTGCCAAAAAGATCGATCATGTGATGGCCGGATTCATCCGCGGTCAATTCATCTTGGCGCTCATTCTCGGCACGTTTTACGCCACTGCGCTAACATTGGTCGGGCTCAATTTCGGCCTGTTGATTGGCCTTGGCGCCGGCCTGCTGAGCTTTATTCCCTATATCGGCTCGCTTGTCGGCTTTGGCACATCAGTTGGCGTCGCATTGGTGCAGTTTTGGTCCGAACCTTGGTGGATTGTCGCTGTGGCGGGCATCTTCTTCTTCGGCCAGTTCGTGGAAGGTAATTTCCTTCAGCCGAAGATCGTCGGTGATGCGGTCGGGCTTCACCCGGTGGTTCTGTTCTTCGCCATGCTGGCCTTCGGGTCGCTGTACGGGTTCTTGGGTCTGCTCATCGCTGTTCCCGTTGCTGCCTCGCTGGGCGTGCTGACCCGGTTTGGTGTTTCGCGTTACAAGAAGAGCATCTTCTATAAGGGCACCAACGGCAATAGCGCAGTGACATCGACCGGCTCCGACGAGAGTTAGCGATGTCCAATGCTGGTCAACTCGTCCTTGATATCGTCCCGCCACCCTCCTTCGCGGCGGAAGACTTTATCGTGGGCATTGCCAATGAGAATGCGCGTGGCCTCATCGACACCCTTGCCTGGCCGACGCCAGTGGGTGTGCTGACCGGCGAAACGGGGTCCGGCAAAACGCATCTGGCCCATCTGTTTGCGGATCGGTTTGCCGATCCGCACTGGTTCGACGGCGCATCGCCACTTGGGCTTACCGCCGAAAGCGCTGTTCTGATCGATGGGCTGGAAACATGGACCTCCAAGCCAGCCAGTGAGTGGAACGAGGACGCCCTTTTTCATACATTGGAGGCAGCGCGCGCTGCTCAGGTCCCGGCGCTCATCACCATCCAGGAAGAGCCCGAACAGCTTACGTTGAAACGCCCCGACACCCTGTCGCGTTTGCGCGCCGGCATCCGTGCCACCGTCGCCCCGCCCGACGATGCGCTGTTTCAGGCCATAGCCATCAAGCTCTTCACCGACCGCCAGTTGATGGTCGATCCGGCGATTGCTGATTATCTTTTGCAGCGCATGGAACGATCTTATGCCAATCTGTCCAAACTGATTGCGTTGATTGATGAGCGGTCGTTGGCCGCAGGGCGATCGATTACCAAACCGCTCGCACGAGAGGTTCTGGCTGCCTACGAACTGTCACAGAGCTGAAGTACGCCTTCAGAGCGCCGCTTCATTTACAGGACACTTAATGACCGACACCGCCAATTCGCAGACTGCCGAAGCTGAGAGCCCCGTTTCAGGGAGCGTTCTGAGCGCCTACGACGACACGCCGATCTACGATCATTTGATGGCCTCACCGGAGCGCTTCATCAACCGCGAACTGTCCTGGCTCGGCTTCAACCGGCGGGTGCTCGAAGAGGCCGACAACACCCACCACCCGCTGCTGGAACGCCTGCGCTTCCTCTCTATTTCGGCGAATAATCTCGATGAATTCTTCATGGTGCGCGTCGCGGGCCTGGTGGGTCAGGTGAATGAGCACATCACCAATCGGTCCGACGATGGGCTGACACCGGCGGAGCAGCTGCAGGCCATCGGTGAAGAAGTCGCTGATCTTGCGCGCCATCAGCAGAACTCGTTCAACGGCCTTCGCGCCGAACTTTCCGATGTCGGCATAACCATCGTTAAGCCGGAGGATTTGGACCCGCGCGAGCGCGATTGGCTCGACGGCTACTTTTTAAGCCACGTCTTCCCTGTATTGACCCCGCTTGCCGTCGATCCGGCTCATCCGTTTCCATTCATTCCCAATCTGGGCTTTTCCATCGCTCTTCAGTTGGAAAAGGAGCGCGAAAGCCAAACCAAAACCACCAGCGCCAATGTTTCCATGACGGCGCTTATCCGCGTGCCCTTGAAGATTGCACGCTTTGTGGAATTGCCGCGCTTTGAGGATTCCGGCTCCGGCCATCGCACCATTATGCTCGAGCAGGTGGTGCGCATGTTCATCGCGCGGCTGTTCCCAGGCTACAAGGTTACCGGCACAGGCGCGTTCCGAGTCATCCGCGATTCTGACCTGGAAATCGAAGAAGAAGCCGAGGATTTGGTGCGGCTTTTTGAAAGCGCCTTGAAGCGCCGCCGCCGTGGCTCGGTAATCCGGCTGGAGATCGAGGCGACGACACCGGATTCCCTGCTCAATCTGGTTGCCAGCGAACTGGAAGTCGACAACGCAGCCGTGTTCAAGGTCGAAGGTGCTCTTGCGCTCAACGACCTATCTGAACTGGTCGATATCGACCGCGATGATTTGAAGTTCGTGCCCTATACACCGCGCTTCCCCGAGCGCATTCGCGAGCATGGCGGCGACAGCTTTGCTGCCATCCGTCAAAAGGATTTGGTGGTTCACCACCCCTATGAAAGCTTCGATGCGGTGGTGCAGTTCCTGCGGCAGGCGGCCTCCGACCCAGACGTCGTGGCGATCAAGCAAACGCTTTACCGCACATCCAACAATTCACCGATCGTGCGCGCGCTGATTGAGGCGGCTGAAGCCGGCAAGTCGGTGACGGCACTCGTGGAACTGAAGGCCCGGTTCGATGAAGAGGCCAACATCCGCTGGGCCCGCGACCTGGAGCGCGCCGGCGTGCAGGTCGTCTTTGGTTTTTTGGAGCTGAAGACCCACGCCAAACTGTCATTGGTGGTCCGGCGCGAGGCCGGCAATCTGATGAGTTTTTGTCATATCGGCACCGGCAATTATCATCCGATCACGGCGAAGATCTACACCGACCTGTCCTTCTTCACCGCCGACCAGGTGATCGCGCGTGACGTGGCGCGCATCTTCAATTTCATCACCGGCTATGCCGAGCCGGCAGAGCTTGATCGGATGGTGGTTTCGCCAACGCGCATGCGCCAGCGTTTGCTTGACCACATCCGCGCCGAAATCGATCACGCGCGGGCGGGACGTCCAGCGGCGATCTGGATGAAGATGAATTCGCTTGTGGACGCACAACTCATCGACGCGCTTTACGAGGCCAGCCAGGCCGACGTGAAGGTAAACCTGATCATTCGCGGCATTTGTTGTCTGCGTCCTGGTGTGCCCGGCCTTTCAGAAAACATCGAGGTTAAATCCATTGTCGGCCGGTTCCTGGAACATTCTCGCATCGTCTGTTTTGGCAATGGTGCCGGTCTGCCGAGCGAAGAGGCGATCATCTATATGGGGTCCGCCGATTTAATGCCTCGCAATCTGGATCGACGCGTCGAAGCAATGGTGCCCATCCACAACGAAACCGTCCATGCGCAGATCCTCGACCAAATCATGGTTGCAAGTTTGAAAGACAACCAGCAAAGCTGGGAACTGTTGGCCGACGGACGTCACAAGCGGGTTACCCCTGCGCCCGGCGAAGAACCGTTCAACGCGCACCGCTATTTTATGACCAATCCGAGTCTGTCGGGCCGTGGAAAATCTCTTCAAGCGAACCAACCGCGTTTTTTCACGCGCCGCGCCCCCTGAACGCTATTCGGGCCAAGGGCGTCTTGAGGGCTATGGCCCGATCGCCGTTATCGATATTGGCTCCAACTCAGTTCGCCTTGTCGCCTATGAGCGTCTCTCACGCGCGCTGACACCGCTCTACAATGAAAAAGTGTTGTGTGGTCTTGGCCGGGGTTTGGCCAAGACTGGTCAACTGTCGGACGATTCTGTGCAGTTGACGCTGGCAACGCTTGCCCGATTTCGGCATCTCGCGGACCAGATGCGCATCAAGACACTGCGCGTGATTGCGACGGCCGCCGTGCGCGAGGCGAGCAATGGCGATGCTTTTTTGCAGAACGCCGAACGCATTCTCTCCGCGCCGCTGACCATTCTCTCTGGCGATGAGGAGGCGCGAGCGGCTGCGCTAGGTGTTCAATCGGGTTTCTTCAAGCCCAACGGTATCGTCGGCGATCTTGGCGGCGGCAGCTTGGAACTTATCGAGGTGAAGCCTGGCTTTATCGGGGAGGGGGTTTCCCACAAGCTTGGCGTCATTCGCATGCAGGAAGAGTCCGAGAGCGACGCCAAACGCGCCTACAAAATCGCGCTTGGACGCCTGGAAGGTGACGACACGGCCAAGAGCCTGGCCGGTCGCACGCTCTATCTGGTCGGGGGAACATGGCGCAATCTTGCCAAGCTCCATATGGAGATCACCGATTATCCGCTGTCGGTGATGCATGGCTACGCCATTGAAGCCGACCTGTTTGCCGCCTTTTGCCAGGATGTGGCGCGCGGCAAATATGAAGATCATGGGGCGATGCGGGCTGTCTCACGCAGCCGCAAAACACTTCTGCCTTACGGTGCCGCCGTCCTACGCGCGCTCTTTGAGGTTGGAAAACCGGCTGAGGTGGTGCTCTCAGCGCTAGGGGTGCGGGAAGGTTTGCTGTTTGACGAACTGTCCGACAGCGAAAAGCAGCAGGATCCGCTCCTCGACGCGGCTTTTGAGTTGGCGATCCTGCGCTCTCGCTCACCCGAGCATGCGCGCGAACTGGCTGATTGGACCGGCGCCGCTTTTGAAGAACTTGGCATCGAGGAAACCGAGAACGAGGCGCGACTGCGCAAGGCCGCGAGCCTACTCGCCGACATTGGCTGGCGCGCCCATCCAGATTATCGCGGCATTCAGAGCCACAACATCATCGCTCATGCAGCGTTCAGCGGCATTGATCATGCCGGCCGACTCTACCTAGCCATGGCCAACTACTACCGCCATCAGGGTCTGTCGGATGATGGGCTGAACGGTGAAGTGTCAGCGATCCTATCCGATCGTTTGGCCGAAAGAGCGCACCTGTTGGGTGCTTTGTTCCGCGTTGCCTACGCGCTTACGGCGTCCATGGCCGGGGTCCTGCCGGAAACGCGCTTGGATACGTCGGAAAAGGGCAGGCTTAGCCTCTATCTGCCCAACCATCTGTCCGGGTTGCAGGGTGAACGGTTGAGCAAACGGCTGAATGCACTCGCCAAACTGACTGGCCGACAAGAAGCAGTGGTAGCCGTGCGCTAGGCCCGACTAGTCCTCGTCCTGCATCGGAACAAGAACCGCGCGTTTGCCGCGCACACCGAGCGCCATTTCACCGGACCGAATTTTCAGCGCCATGTCGCCGAAGAGATCGCGCCGCCAGCCCTGCATAGCTTTGACCTTGGCATCGCCATGAATGGCAATCGTGTCCAGATCATCGGCATTGGCAATGATGCGCGGTGCGACGCCTTCGCGTTCGGCTACGAGCTTCAGCGCCACTTTGAGCAGTTCGGCAATCGCCGGCGCGCTCTCTGGATTACGTTTTGATTTTGGAAGTTTGGGCAGTTCGTCGATGGAAAGGGCCGACACGGCCTGCAGCGCTTCGACCAAACCGCGCGCGAAGGGTTGTTTCTCAAATCCACGAGGTACGGCACGCAATCGCCCAAGCGCCTCCACCGAAAGTGGTCGCTGTTGCGCCAACTCGTAGATGGCGTCGTCCTTCAAGATACGCCGTCGCGGCACATCGCGGTCCTGTGCCACCTCCTCGCGCCATTTGGCGACGGCTTTCAGGGCTGCAAATTCAATCGGCTTGCGCGCCCGCAGCTTCAACCGCTCCCAGGCCTTGTCTGGGTCGACCGAGTAGGTCTCAGGTGCGAGCAGCGTCGCCATCTCTTCAGCGACCCAGCTCGCGCGATCCTTGTTTTCCAGAATGTCTGCAAGATGCTGATAGACATCACGCAAATGCGTCACATCGGCTGCCGCATAGGCCAATTGCGCATCATTCAGCGGGCGTCGCGACCAGTCGGTGAACCTGTGGCTCTTATCGATGCTCACGCCCACTGTTTGACGGACAATCTGATCGTAGCCCACCTGATCGCCATACCCGCAGACCATCGCCGCGATCTGCGTGTCGAACACGTTCTGCGGGATCGATCCGGTCAAATAATGAAAAATTTCAATATCCTGACGGCCGGCGTGGAAGACCTTCAAGACCGAGTCATCGGCCAGCAGGTCGAACAGCGGCGCAAGGTCGAGCCCATCGGCCAGCGGATCGATCAGCGCATACTCTTCGGCGCCCGCCACTTGGACCAAGCACAGCTGCGGCCAGAAGGTCGTTTCGCGAAGAAACTCCGTGTCGATGGTGATGTAGGGCTCGTTCGCAAGGCGGGCGCAAAGCTGCGCCAGGGAATCGGTATCGTTTAACAGTTTCATGGTGGCCGTCATAAACGCTTTGCCGGCGGTTGGCGATCCACCAGCGCAGCCATGGTTGACGTGCCCGCGCGAAGGGCGTTAAGCCGCTGCGCAACCGCGCAAACGGCTCGTTTGCGCTTTTCTTTTTGCCTTGAGGAACCCTTTCATGTCGGACACCGGTCTGCATCGCTATCGCTCGCACACTTGTGGCGCCCTGCGCCGCGAAGATGTGGGCAACACCGCTCGACTTTCCGGCTGGGTGCATCGCGTGCGTGACCATGGTGGCGTGCTGTTTATCGATTTGCGCGACCATTACGGCATGACCCAGATCGTCATAGATCCGGACTCACCGGCGTTTTCGCTGGCCGAAACGGTGCGCTCCGAATGGTGCCTGCGTATCGATGGCAAGGTGAAAGAGCGCACGGCCGAAACCGTCAACGACGCCTTACCGACCGGCGGGATCGAAGTGTTTGCCACGGAGATCGAGGTGCTCGGCGCGTCGGCCGAACTGCCTTTGCAGGTTTTTGGCGAGCCCGAATTTCCGGAAGATACGCGCCTGCGCTACCGCTTTCTCGATCTGCGCCGTGAAACACTGCACGCCAACATCATGACCCGCACCAAGGTCATCCGGGACATGCGACGCCGCATGGAGGATGCCGGGTTCAGTGAGTTCCAGACGCCGATCCTGACCGCGTCATCTCCGGAAGGCGCACGCGATTTTCTTGTGCCCAGCCGCATTCATCACGGTCAGTTCTATGCGTTGCCCCAGGCGCCGCAGCAGTACAAACAGCTGCTGATGGTGGCGGGTTTTGACCGCTACTTCCAGATCGCACCCTGCTTTCGTGACGAGGACCCGCGCGCCGACCGCTTGCCCGGCGAGTTCTACCAGCTCGATTTGGAGATGAGCTTCGTTACCCAGGAAGAAGTCTGGGACACGATGGAGCCCATTCTGCGCTATGTGTTTGAAGCGTTTGCGGACGGCAAACCGGTCTCGCAAACCTTCCGGCGTATCCCTTACGCCGATGCGATCCGCCTTTACGGAACGGACAAGCCTGATCTGCGCAACCCGATTGAAATGCAGGATGCGTCTGAGCATTTCCGTGGCTCAGGCTTCAAGGTTTTTGCCCGCATGCTGGAGGATGATACCAACGCGGTGTGGGCCATCCCGGCCAAGACCGGTGGCAGCCGTGCTTTCTGCGATCGCATGAACAGCTGGGCGCAGGGCGAGGGCCAGCCTGGGTTGGGCTACATTTTCTGGCGCGAGGAAGAGGGCGTGGTTGCTGGCGCTGGCCCGCTTGCCAAGAACATTGGGCCCGAGCGCACCGAAGCAATCCGTCTGCAGCTTGGCCTTGAGGCGGGCGATGCTGCATTTTTCGTTGCTGGCAACCCGAAAGCCTTCGCGACCTTTGCCGGCAATGCCCGCACGCAGGTCGGCACTGAGCTCGACCTGGTGGATGAGGATCGGTTTGAACTGTGCTGGATCGTCGATTTCCCGTTCTACGAATGGGACGAAGAGAACAAGCGTGTCGACTTCTCCCACAACCCCTTCTCCATGCCGCAGGGTGGACTGGAAGCATTGGAAGCTGCCCAAGCCGCTGGCGATGAAGCGCTTATCAACCTCAAAGCCTACCAATATGATTTGGTGTGCAACGGCTATGAGATCGCGTCCGGGTCCATCCGGAACCAGCTGCCTGATTTGATGGTCAAGGCGTTCGAAGTGACCGGCAAAACGCGCGAGGAAGTCGAAGAGCAGTTTGGCGGGCTCTATCGAGCTTTTCAGTATGGCGCCCCACCGCATGGGGGCATGGCTGCTGGTGTCGACCGTATTGTCATGCTGCTTTGCGGTGCGAAATCGGTGCGCGAGGTTGCTCTGTTCCCGATGAACCAGCAGGCGGTCGATTTGATGATGGGCTCACCTTCGGCGCCGTCGGCTTCACAGCTGCGGGAGCTCAACATTCGCGTCAACCCGCCACCGTCAACAAGCTAAGCATTTCAGTTTAAACGGAAATCCGTTCGAACTCTTTGCGCGTGACTTCGATGTTTTCGTGCGTCGGTACGCTTTCTTCATTGCCGAGATGCTGGATCGCATAGGCCGACGCGGCACGCGCAAAGCGGAAATGCTCCGTCCAGGTTCGGCTTGGGAATTGCAGCATCGAGACGATGTAGGCGCCGTGGAAAATGTCGCCGGCGCCGTTGGTGTCGACAATCCGATTCATCGGCACAGGAAGCGCTTTCACATGCTGATGCTCGCCGTTCTGCGCGTAGAAAATCACGCCATCTGAGCCCATCGTCACGGCGCCGACGCGGCAGCCATAGGTTTTCAGTTTTTCCAGCGCATCTTTCGGCTCAAGACCCCAGGTCTCGCAAAAAAGCTCCGAAACCACCGCGACATCGATGTATTTCAACAGCTCATCGGTGTTCTCGCGCACCGCGCCACCATCGAGCGACGTCGCGATGCCACGTTCACGGCACGCCTTGGCGTAGTGCAGGGCCGCGTCGCCCTGATGCCCATCGACATGCAGAACTTTGCAGCCATCAAGGTTGAGGTTCGGAAATGGATGCAGATAGTCGTCGTCACGACAACGCACGATGGCGCGCTTGCCATCCTTCGGCATAATGAAGGAGAGGGAAGCTTCGGAAACTTTGCGCTCATGGATGCGCACACCAGCTGAGCGCGCCATCTCGCGGAACATCAAGGAAAGCCAATCATCGCCGGACGTGCAAAGCAAATCAGGGCGCACGCCAAGCTTGGCGGCTGCGAACGCTGCGGTTACCGCGTTGCCGCCATAGGAGACCGCATAATCATCGGCAATTGTCTTGTCATCGCCCGTCGGAAGCGTATCCGTAATGAAGGTAACGTCGATATAGGCGTGGCCGATGAACAGCGCTTCCATGAACGGCTCCAAAGCTAGGATTTTTATCGACGCGTTGCATGGCACTTAAAAAGGCCCAGAGCAACTGGGTTTAGGGGCTTCGGTGGTCGGCTCTCATCGCTTCAAATGCGACAAGCGGCACGCGCATCGCAATCTCGGCGGATTGTTTACCAGATAGCAAGTGCCGCGATGCGACTTTAGGTTGGCCCGCGCCGCGCAGGCACTACTTTCTTCAAAACCGCGTGATAGAGCGAAAAAGGCCCAAGGTTCCCCGTGAAATTAAACGTTCGGCAGCTTTGGTTCTTTGCGTTCGGGTGCGTCCTTGCGCTCATGCCTGTTTTCGGAGCGCATTGGCTCATCGGGCACTATGCCGCCACCAAGGCTGATGAACATCTTGAACATCAAGCGATCCTGGCGAGCGAAGGAGTGGATACCCAGCTTCGTAACTTGACTGAGGAACTGGCAAGGCTTGCCGATGCAGCCGGGGTTGGGTGCGGTTCGACCGATATCGAACGGATGCGGACACTGGCGCTCCAATCACCCGATATTTCCATTCTTGCGATGCAGTCTCTCGACGGCGAGCTGATCTGCATGGAACCGGATTTGGGGGAAGGCGCGTTCCAATTGTTTCGCGAGCCCACGCCCATTTTCGATGGCGATTTCCGCCTCGCGCAGGCACGGATTTTTGAAACGCGGATCACTGGTCTGATCCTGGATTTTGCATCGGACCATGGGATCCATTCCGCCTTCCTACCTCGCCAGACGCTGCCGCATTTCTTCGACATGGTCGATTTGACCACGGGCGTTGCGCTGTCCCTGGGCGATGCAGTGCTGTTCGCCCGTGATCCAGAAACCTATGGCGGTCAGGAGCGTGCCCACATCGAGGTAAAATCGTTGCCTTTGGTCGATGGTGCAATGCGAGTCCAAGTATCCGTCGATCGCAACCTCATAGAAGCCAATTTCAACGCCATCCGCTTATGGGCGATGGTTGGCTCAATCGTGATCGGCGCGCTGATCGTGCTCTTGACCACGCGTCTCATCCACTACACGCCAGCGCAGGTCAATGAGATCGAGCGCGCCATCAATCACGATGAGTTTGTGCCGTTCTATCAGCCAGTCATTGATGTCGAGACCGGCAAGCTGGTGGGCTGTGAAGTGCTTGTGCGATGGATCAAGCCGGACGGAAGTACAGTCTCACCTGGCGCATTTATCGGCCTGGCCGAACAGACCGGTCTGGCCATTCCGATGACCCGCAGACTGATGCAAGCCGTCGTCCGCGACTTGCAGCGCGACTACAAAAGCCGCCCCGGGCTGAAGGTTGCCATCAACCTCTTCAACCAGCATTTCACCAATCTTGACATCATCGAGGACGTGGAGTCGATCTTCGGTCCATCCAACATCGCCTACGGTCAAGTGGTCTTGGAAATCACAGAGCGCGCACCGCTTGAAAGCTTGTCGCAGGCCAAAGTGATTATGCGCAAACTTCAGCGGCTTGGCTGTCGCTTGGCTCTTGATGATGCGGGCACCGGCCATGGTGGCCTTGCCTACCTGCAAGAGCTTGGCCTCGACATAGTGAAGATCGACAAAATGTTCATCGACCAGTTGGGTGTGAGCCGGATCGGCGAATCGATCACCCATACGCTGACGGATCTGGCCGAACAGCTCGACATGGATGTGGTTGCCGAAGGTGTGGAACGTATCGAGCAAGTGGCGCATTTGAAGCGCTACGGCATCCGACAAGCTCAGGGTTATCTGTTTGCGCCGGCGCTTCCCGCCAAGCAGTATCTTGCGCTGGTCAAAAAGCTCGGTGTTGCCGATACGCAGAAACGCAAAAGCGACCGCTCAGTCGAAGCGAAACGCAAAGCAGCGACGATCCGCGCAGCCGCCCGCCAGATTGAAGAGGCCAAGGCCGACATAGATGCCGATGCTGCGTAACGACGTGTCTTGGTGTCTGCGTACCCGGCAAGAGCGCCCGGCTGATCAGCCCGCCTGCATTTCCCCTGGCAAACGCTCATGATTCAAGCGATCGCTCTTGTTCTGAGCATGCAATTGGCGGGCGAGGGGGTGGCGCGCCTCGCTGGCTTCGGCATCCCGGGGCCTGTGATCGGCCTTATTCTGCTGGCGGCATTGCTAGCGCTCGTTCCGAGCCTGCGGGCCATCGTTGAGCCGCTCGCCAACACGTTGTTGGGGCATCTATCCTTATTGTTCGTGCCCGCTGCGGTCGGCTTGATCCAGCATCTCGGCGTGTTTGCCAACGATTTTTGGCCGCTCATTCTCGCGCTCAGCCTGTCCACGCTTTTGACCCTGATCGTCACCGCAACCGTGTTCGTCCTTGTCGATCGCTGGATTGGCACGCAGACGCCGCCGGACGAGGCATCCTAGATGGACGGGTTCCCGGTCGAAGAGTTTTTGGATCTCTGGGTCTTTCTTGAGGCCACGCCCTTGTTGTGGCTCACGGTGACCGTGGTCGCCTACGCCATTGGTGATGGCCTGTCGAAGCATGCCAACCGCCACCCGTTGGCCAATCCGGTTGTGGTTTCAGCCGGTCTCGTCGCTGCCGTTTTGCTGCTCACCTCGACAAGCTACACGACGTATTTCTCCGGCGCCCAATTTGTGCATTTTCTGCTTGGGCCGGCGACGGTTTCCTTGGCTGTGCCACTGGTTGCCAACTGGCCAGAAGTGAAACGCCATGTCGCCGCGATCATAGCTGCCTTGCTGGCCGGTGCGGTGACGGCAGTTGCCAGTGTTTATGGATTGGCCGTCCTGTTTGGCATTGAAGGTGCGGTCCTTTGGTCACTTGTCCCCAAATCGGTGACCACACCAATCGCCATGGGCATCTCGGTCGAGTTTGGCGGGATCGCGTCTTTGACAGCGGTTTTTGTCATTATGACCGGCATACTCGGCGCGATCATGGTCACGCCCGTGATGAACGCGCTGCGTATCAAGGATCCTGCCGCCCGAGGTTTTGCAGCCGGCGTTGCCGCCCACGGCATTGGGGCCGCGCGCGCCTTTCAGGTCAATCCTGTGGCCGGATTGTTCGCCGGAATCGCCATGGCGTTTAACGGCTTGGCGACGGCCATGCTTGTGCCAGTGATTGCCCGCTTTCTTTAAACAGGTACGACGCTTCCGGCCTGCGCATCGACGCTGGCAAGCGCGGTCATATTCACCACACCACGGCTGGTGACTGATGGGGTCAAGACGTGAGCGGGCTTGGACGGTCCGATCAGGATCGGCCCGACATGGAGCGCTTCGCCGAGCACCTTGGTCATGTTGAGGGCAATGTTGGCGGCATCAAGATTGGGAAGAACCAAAAGGTTCGCTTCGCCGGTCAGATGGCTCTCCGGCATGACACGGTCGCGCAAGACTTGTGACAAAGCCACATCGGCGTGCATTTCGCCGTCGCACTCAAAGTCGATGCCCTGATCCTGCAGAATCTGAAACGCTTTGCGCATCTTCAACGCAGATGGCGTCGGGCGTGATCCGAAGTTGGAATGCGAAACCAAGGCTGCTTTCGGCTCGATCCCGAACCGGCGAATATGGTGGGCGGCACGGATCGTCGTCTCGGCGATTTCCCGAGCCGGTGGATCGTAGCTGACATAGGTGTCGGTCATGAAGTACCCACCCTTGTCCATGATCAGTAGCGACAAGGTCGAATAGTCGGCGACATCCGAACTGGTTCCAAGAATATCGCGCACATGGCCAACATGACCGGAAAACCCGCCTTGTAGACCACAGAGCAGTGCATCGGCATCGCCGAGTTTGACCGCGATTGCGCCGATCACCGTCGTATTGGTTCGCACCACAGTGCGCGCGGCATCGGGCGTTACGCCGGATCGGCCAACGCTCTCGAAATAGGCGTCCACATAGTCGCGGTAGCGCGGATCATCCTCCGGATTGATGATCTCGCAATCTTCGCCGGGTCGCAGTTTAAGGCCAAAGCGTTTGGCCCGATCGAGCATGACGGTCGGGCGCCCGATAAGGATCGGAACGGCGATGCCGTCCTCCATGGCGATCTGCGCTGCACGCAGGCAGCGCTCATCTTCACCTTCGGCATAGATGACCCGTTTGGGGTTGGCCTTCGCCTGCGCGATCACCGGCTTCATGATCAACCCGGAGCGGAACACGAACCGGTTGAGCCGGTCCATATAGGCGTCCAAATCTTCGATCGGCTGGTTGGCGACACCTGAGTCCATGGCTGCTTTGGCGACGGCTGGTGCGATCCGCAGGATAAGCCGATTGTCGAACGGGGAGGGGATCAGGAAATCCGGCCCAAAAGTGGAGGATTGTCCACCATAGGCTCGCGCCGCAACTTCGGACGGTTCTTCCCGGGCAAGCGCCGCAATCGCTTCCACGGCGGCCAGCTTCATTTCGCTGTTGATCGTGCGTGCGCCAACATCGAGCGCGCCACGGAAGATGTAGGGAAAACACAGAACATTATTGACTTGATTGGGATAGTCCGAACGCCCGGTGCAGATGATGGCATCCGGGCGGACGTCCCGCGCGGTCGCTGGATCGATTTCCGGGTTCGGGTTGGCGAGCGCCATGATTAGCGGCGAGCTGGCCATCTTTTCCAGCATCTGCGGTTTCAAAACGCCGCCTGCCGACAGGCCGAGGAAAACATCGGCGCCTTCGATGACCTCACCGAGCGTGCGCAGATCGGTCGCTTGCGCATAACGGTCCTTGTAGGGGTCCATCAGTTCCTTGCGGCCCTCATAGACACAGCCTTCAAGATCAGTGATCCAGATGTTTTCGCGCGGCAGGCCGGCCTCTTCAAGCAAGCCAAGACAGGCAAGCGCCGCGGCACCCGCGCCGGCTGTCACCAGCTTAATTTGCTTGATGTCCTTGCCGGTCAACTCCAGCGCGTTGCGCACGGCCGCTGAGACGATAATCGCGGTGCCGTGCTGATCGTCATGGAACACCGGAATGTCCATACGCTCTTTCAGTGCTTCTTCGATAATGAAGCATTCCGGAGCCTTGATGTCCTCAAGGTTGATGCCGCCAAAGGTTGGCTCCAGCGCGGCGACGGTATCGATGAACTTTTGTGGATTAAGTTCGTCCACTTCGATGTCGAAGACGTCGATGCCGGCGAATTTTTTGAACAGGACCGCCTTACCTTCCATGACCGGCTTGGAGGCAAGCGCGCCGATCGCGCCAAGACCGAGGACGGCTGTTCCGTTGGAAATCACGCCCACAAGGTTCGAGCGAGCTGTATACTTCGCCGCCGTCAGGGGGTCTTTTTCGATTTCCAAGCACGGCGCAGCGACGCCCGGCGAATAGGCCAGCGCCAAGTCACGCTGGTTGCCAAGCGGTTTGGTGGCCGTAATCTGCAGCTTACCGGGGCGCGGATACTCATGGTAAAACAGGGCCGCTTGACTGAGCTGGTCTTTATCGCTCGCGTTGCTGTCAGCCTTTACCGGCGTATCTTCGTCCATCACGTGCTCCCCAAAGCCAAATCATTTTGAAACGAGGCGTATCACACTCTTAAGCTGCGTCACGGGGCAGGCACGGAAAAACAGCCTTGCCGCAGCACCTTCCGCGCCAAAAGTCAGGTAATCCCGCGCATAAACCCTAGTTTATTGCGCCGCAGATCAACCTCAGCGCAATGGGATCAACGCTCGCCATCTCCCACCTCATCGACAGCGACGGGCACCCCCGCCCGGCGTGTTGATGAAAGGATCCCCTGAAATGACCATGCTGAAGAAAGCACTGCTTGCCGGTTCTGCCGGCCTTCTTGTCGCTCCCGCCGTCGCCCTCGCCGCCCCAACGGTTGGCGACACGGTCGGCACCAATTTGGAAGAGGTGATGAATACTCTCACCAGCGCTGGCTATGAGGTGCGCGATATCGAAGCCGAAGACGATGAATTGGAAGCAGTTGTCCTAACCGATGGCCAGCTGCTCGAGTTGGAGATTTCGCCCGAAACCGGCATGATTGTCTCGGTCGAACTCGAAGAGGAGGACGATGACGATGATGACGACGATATGGGGAACTAACCCCTGACGAACCGGCTGTGCATCGCTGCGCAGCCGGTTCTCTCGCTTTGACGGACAAAATAAGATGACCAGCCCCACCAGGCCCAACACGCTCGCAACCAGCCTGCCGACGCTCATTCGCCTCAATCCGGCGCTTTCGACGGTGTTCTTCCTCCAGGCGTTCTGCGCGCTTTTTTTTGCGCTGGATGCTCTTGGTGACCTGACCGGCAATCAGAGTCTGGCGCATTGGGGCGAGTCCGACTTGATGGAATATGTCATCACGGGCGTTTTGATCGTCAGTCTCCTCTTCACCGGTCGTCAGCTGTGGGCGTTGCTCGATCGGCAAAAACGATTGGAACAGCAAATGCAGATCGCATCTGGCGCATTTGCCGAACTTCTGGACGCGCATTTCGACGATTGGGGCCTGACGCCCTCCGAACGCGATGTCGCGTTGATGGCTATCAAGGGCCTTTCGATCGCCGACATGGCAAGGCTGCGCGAAACCAAGGACGGCACCATCAAGGCACAGTGCAACGCGGTTTATCGCAAGGCTGGCGTCACCGGTCGCCCGCAATTGCTCAGCGTATTCATCGAAGAGCTCATGGCTGACGGACTGAACACACAACCCGCCGCTAGCTAGCCGGTTCACCCAAGCAACAGACCAAATGAAGGATCAAGTCCATGCGCCCTCTTGGCCTGGTGATCATCGCTCTTGCACTGCTTTCGCCGCTGATCGGCTACGTCCCGCTGGCTGCGCGTTACGACATTATCCCGCTCATCAGCCAGTATATTGGCATCGTTGCGTTGGTCGCGATGGCGCTTGCGCAAATCCTCGCGACCAGGCTGGCCGGGCTAGAAACGCTGTTTGGCGGGCTCGACAGGATCTATGTGCTGCACAAATGGCTCGGCATTGGTGGGCTGGCCGCGGTGTTGGTGCATGATACAATCGACGCCGACCTGCCTGCATTGGGCCGGGAGACCAGATTGCACGATTTCGCCGAAACCCTTGGCGAGATCAGCCTTTACGGTTTGGTTGCGCTCGTCATCATCACCATCGTTACTTTCATCCCCTACAATCTGTGGCGTTGGACGCACAAACTGATGGGTGGTTTCTTCGTTGCGTCGGTGGCCCACTTTGCCCTGATCATGAAGCCGATTGCCAACACTGACCCCCTCGGTGTCAGCATCTTGATCCTCTGCCTGCTTGGTGTTCTCTCGTGGATCTACACCTTGCTGCCCTATGGGCTGTTCCAGGGCCGGCAGAGCTACACAATTGCTGACATCGACAAAGAGGGGTCCACACTTGCGATCAGTCTTGAGCCAAAAGGCAAAGGTATTGCCCACCAAGCGGGCCAGTTCGCGTTTGTTCGGTTTGGTCATGAAGGTGTTGCAGAGACCCATCCGTTCACGATCTCCAAGGCGCCGTCAGAGGATCGCGCGCTGCGTTTCACAGTGAAAGCGCTTGGTGACGACACGCGCAACTTTGCCCGGCGGCTTGCGGTTGGGCAGAGCGCGAAGGTTTCCCACGCCTATGGCCACTTCCGTGCCTACAAAGGCGACAGGCCGTCTGTCTGGATTGCGGCTGGCGTCGGGATTACGCCGTTTGCCGCTTTTGCCGGTGAGTTGGAAAAGCACAAAGGACCAGTGCACTTGGCTTATGGCGTGCGCGAGGCCTCTGATGCGGCACACCTTGAGGAATTGCGCGAGGCTGAAGCGCGCCATCCAAACTTCACGCTGCACCTGTTTGAAAGCGGCAAAGGGGAGCGATTGACGGCCGATAGCCTTGCCGAACGTGTCAACGTTGATTGGCGCCAAACCCGCGTTGCCTATTGCGGACCGGAAGGCTTGCGGGAGGTGCTGCGCAAAGGGTTGATCGCCAAAGGACTGAAACGGCGCTATTTTGCCTTTGAGGCTTTTGAAATCCGATCAGGCATTGGCGTGCGCAAATTTGTCGGCTGGTTGCTGAGGCGTTTTGGCGTGTCCAGCGGCCCGCTTACGAGCGCTCTTCAGTTCGCGCGTCGATAGTGCCGTGGCGTACCAACCCCCAGGTCACCAGATAGAGTGTGACAGCATTGAGAACGTGCCAGGCGAAATGCGTGCCCGAGGGAACGAGGTCACACAGTGGCGCGTCCAGAGTGCGCAGGAACAGCGAGAGCGCAAAGACCGGTGTCGCGAGGATAAAGAAGACGGCGAACTCGCTGCTCTTCAGTGAGAGCGAAATGGCAAACAGCGCTAAAACGATGAGCGCCGGCAGGTAGGCAACCGAACCGCTTGGCAGGAAAGCCATGAACGGGCTGAACATGATCAAGGCTGTGCCAAACACAAAAATGACAGCGCCGAGAGCCGCAGCCTGGGTCGGTAAGCCAAAACGCCTTTTCAGCCCAATGCCGATGGCGGTCATCATATAGGCGACGATTGGCAAGACATCGGCCAGTGATGCCCAGACCGTGGCGTAGGTGTGAAACAGGAACGATCCGATGCCGATCAAGGCGATCAGCAGTGTCAGTGCCAAGGCGGGTATGTCGCCGCTTCCACGCAAACGCTGGTAGAGCAGATAGGCCGCCACCAGGAACGCCAAGTTGGTCAGCGCGTTGGTTGGCTCTGCCCAGAACCCAGCGCCGAGCCGTTCGCAATAGGCGTCGATGAAATCGTTCATGAACGGCCACTCCTCGGCTTGCCGCTGGACGATGGGTTGCCACTGGCGTAACAGATGCGCGCACCTTCACGAAGCCCTTCTGTTTGAGCCTGATAGAGCAACGCTTTGCTGTACTATTCCACGCGCGGCGGTTCGCAGCGCCTTTCCTTTGCCGATGCCTTGCTGGCCGGTCTTGCGCCCGATGCCGGCCTATATGTGCCCGAAAGCTTTCCAACGCTTTCGGCGGACCAAATCCGCGCCATGCGCGGCAAGCCCTATGCAACGGTCGCGTTTGAGGTCATCCAGCCCTTTGTCGGCGGAACAATCGATGATGATACGCTGAAAACCATCATCGACGGTGCCTACGGGACGTTCCGGCATTCGGCGGTTACGCCATTGGTGCAGCTCAATGAGCGGCACATGGTCTTGGAGCTTTTCCGCGGTCGTACACTCGCCTTCAAAGACGTTGCGATGCAGTTTCTTGCCCGCGCCATGGACCATGTGCTGGCCGAGCGCGATCAACGCGCCACGATCGTCGGTGCGACGTCAGGCGATACAGGCGGCGCGGCCATCGATGCCTTTTTGGGCCGCGAGCGAACCGACATGTTTATCCTGTTCCCCGATGGGCGTGTGTCGGATGTCCAGCGTCGGCAGATGACGACAAGCGCCGATGGAAACGTGCATGCACTGGCCATCGATGGCACGTTCGATGATTGCCAGCGCATTGTGAAAACCATGTTCACCCATGAGGCGTTTCGTGAGCAGGTCGCGCTGTCGGGCGTGAACTCGATCAATTGGGCGCGCATTGTTGCGCAGATCGTCTACTATTTCACGTCTGCGGTCGCGCTCGGCGCACCTGATCGCAAAGTATCCTTCTGCGTACCGACCGGTAACTTCGGCGACATCCTTGCTGGCTGGGTGGCCAAGCAGATAGGGCTACCAATCGATCGGTTGATCATCGCCACCAACACCAACGACATTCTGGCGCGCACGTTGGAAACCGGACGCTATGAAGCCGACGGCGTCGTTCAAACGACATCGCCGTCCATGGACATCCAGGTGTCGTCCAACTTCGAGCGCCTGCTTTTCGCCGCGATGGGCAAGGACAGCGAAGCTGTGAACAGCTTGATGAACAGCCTGAAGCAGTCCGGCTCCTTCACCATCCCTGAGGACGCCCTAGCCGCCATTCGGGCTGATTTTTCTGCCGCCCGCGCAGGCGAAGACGCAGTTGCAACGACCATGAAGCGGGTTCTCGGCGAGCAGGACTATCTGCTCGACCCGCATACGGCGGTCGGCGTCGCCGTTGCGCATCATGTCGCCGATGAGGAACATTTGGATCCAGCTGTTCCTATCGTCACGCTTGCGACCGCCCATCCTGCCAAGTTTCCAGCCGCCGTTGAAACGGCCACTGGTGTGACACCATCCCTGCCGCCGCATTTGGCCGATTTGATGGGCCGCGATGAGCACATGGACAAATTGCCGAACGACCAAGAGGCCGTTGAGGCATTCGTTGTTTCCAAAGCCCGGATTGCCGCGGAGGCCGTTTGACCGAGATTTCGCGGTTGCCGTCCGAACTGACGGTCGTCACCGAGACGCGTACGGACGTTGAGACCGTGGCGCTCGGCGTATTCGTCAACGCCGGAACGCGCGATGAACAGCCACATGAGCATGGCTTGGCGCACTTTTTGGAGCATATGGCTTTCAAAGGAACGAAGCGTCGCTCGGCTTACCAGACGGTGGCTGACATTGAAGCGCTTGGCGGCGATATCAATGCCGAAACCAGCCCCGAGGCGACGAGCTACACGGTCCGCATGCTGGCAGAGGATTGGCGCGCCGGGCTTGATGTCCTTCTCGACATCGTCTGCGCCCCGAATTTTCGCGATGCCGACATTGCACTGGAAAAAGATGTCGTTGTCCAGGAGATTGCCGGCGCGATGGATGTTCCCGACGATCGCCTGGTCGATGGCATTGGGTTGGCGGCTTTCGACGCCCATCCCATCGGCCAACCTATTCTCGGAACGGATTCCACCGTTCGCTCTCTCGGTGCGGACGCATTACGAGCTTTTCGTGCACGGACCTACGCCCCGCAGAGTATCGTCGTGTCAGCCGCCGGCGCGATCACACACGATGATCTGGTTCGAGCCTTGGAGGATACTGAGCCACCTCTTCCCTCATCTGCACCTGCAATCCGTTCTGCCCCAGAGTTTGGCGCCGGGCGTTTTTTCGAGACACGCCAAACTTTCGACACCCATCTTGCGCTGGCCTGGGAAGCACCGGCGTTTGGTAGGCCCGGTGCCATGCCGCATGCCTTCGCCGTGCATATGCTTGGCGGAGGGATGACCTCTCGGCTCTTCCAGGCGATCCGCGAAGAGGCGGGTCTCGCCTATGCTGCCGATGCCTACCAGATGATCTACAGCGACACGGGCCTGGGCGTCATTCAAACGGCAACCTCCGCCGATACGGTCGCTCCCATGATCGAGCGTCTGGAAAACGAGCTGTTGCGGTTCGCCGACACCATGCGTGCCGATGAGCTGTTGGCAGCGAAGCGCCAATTTCGTGCCTCTCTGGCGATGGCGACGGAAAACCTGCCTGCCATCGCCGGCCGGAACGCTCGGCAGGTCGCCATATTGGGTGACGTTCGAACCCGCGCGCGGCTCGAAAGCGAAATTGAGGCCACAAGTTTGGAGGATGTTCAGACCTGTTGGCATGACATTTTACAGCACGGCGCCTTCGCCAAAGCCGCTGTCGGCGATGCCAAAGCTCTTGACCTTTGGTCCGATTGGTCGATGGTAAGAGCCACGTCGCACATCTAAGATGTTGCCCCACATGCCTACGTTTGTTTGAACCCAACGCCCCCAGCGCCTGTGACTTTTTTCCGGTCCCTTTCTCATCCTGCGCCGCCGATCTTTGAGAGCGAACGCTGCCTCGTCCGTGCGCCCGAAGATGCTGATTTTTCGCGCTGGGCAGCGCTGCGGTCGGATAGCCAGGCCTTCCTGCAACCTTTTGAACCGCGCTGGCCGGTGGGTGAACTCACCCGCCCGGCCTTTCGCCGACGACTGCGCCGCTACGCGCAAGATGCGCGCGACAAACAGGGCTATGCGTTTTTCATTTTCGATCGCGCGGGCGAGGAGCTGCTGGGTGGATTGACGATCTCCAATATCCGCTATGGTGTCAGCCAGTCTTGCAGTCTTGGCTACTGGATGGGCGAGCCGCACGCCGGCAAGGGCTATATGGGCGAGGTTTTGCCCGCCATGTTCCCATTTTTGTTCGGTGAACTTGGCATGCATCGCATTGAGGCGGCCTGCCTGCCTGACAATCAGGCGTCCATTCGTTTGCTCAAAAGCGTTGGCTTTCATGAGGAGGGCCTGGCCAAAGCCTATTTGAAGATCGATGGTCGCTGGCAGGATCATCGTCTGTTTGCCAAAATCTCTCCGCTTTGAGCGTTCACCCTGCGGCGAAAGGCCAGTTCCTGGGCGGCACACACAACTTGTGCACAAAGCCTTGAAACGATAGGGAACCAAGCCTTGGTGCGGACGCCTTTTCGCGCCATGATGACTCGCGCCGGTCCGCGCCCACCAATGGCAAGCCGACCGCCACCTGGAGACGTCGCTCTTTGCGCCTGCTGCACGCCTTCTTATTGAGCTTGATGTGTCTGGTTACGGCCCCTGCCGCCGCCTTGGACGCCATCAATGTGCCATTGGATGTCGAAGCACTAGATTTGACCCGCGCCGTCGACCGCTTTGTCGAAGTTGGCGATCGCATCCAAGTGTCCACGGCGCCTGGACTGGACGGCATCGTTCGGCGCATCGAGGTGCGCGCGCGCGAGGCCGACGGCACGGGCAGTTGGGTGGTTTTCGCGCTCACCAACACCTCGAACGAGCAAATCGACCGACTGCTGGTTGCCCCGCACTTTCGTCTCGCCAACAGCCAGATCATTTGGCCCGACCTTGGCGCCTCGCGCCTTGTCGCGATTTCACCCAGCCAAGGCTTGGCGCCGGAGCGCCTGGAAAGCCAGGAAGCCGACGTGTTTCGGATCACGCTCGATCCTGGCGCCGTGGTTACCTACGTCGTTGAACTGCGCACCCCAGGCCTGCCTCAGCTCGTTTTGTGGGACGATGACGCCTATCGCGACAGCGTCAATGCAACCACGCTCTATAAGGGCATCGTGCTCGGTATATCCGGGCTTCTGGCCCTCTTTCTGACGATCCTGTTCATCGTCAAACGGTCGGCCATGTTTCCTGCCGTGGCGGGTGTCGCCTGGGCTGTGCTTGCCTATTTGGCGATCGAGTTCGGTTTCTGGAACCAGATTTTCGATCTGCAACCGGGCGAGGAACAGGTCAGTCGGGCGATCGCCGAGGTGGTGCTCGCCGCCTCGCTAGTCTTGCTGCTTTACGCCTATTTGAGCCTTGGTGCGGTCCATAGCGCCTTTTTCCGCATCGGCCTTATCTGGGCGGCGTTCTTCTCCTCGCTCATTGGCCTTGCGGTTTTCGATCCGCAGATCGCTGCCGGTATCGCCCGTATGGGCCTGGGCGTCATTGGCATTGGCGGCCTGTTGGTCATAGTTCCGATGTCGCTCCAAGGCTATGATCGCGCGGTCCATTTGATCCCCAGTTGGACTGTTTTCATGGCCTGGTTGCTTGCGGCGTGGCTGGCAGTGTCCGGAAACATCGTCAACGATCTGGTTTCACCCGCGCTGGCCGGCGGCTTGGTCCTGCTCGTCTTGCTTTTGGGCTTTACGGTCATGCAGCACGCCTTTGCTGGCGGCACGCTTGCCGAAGGCTTGGTGTCAGATTCTGAACGCAAAGTGCTGGCGCTGAGCGGTTCTGGCGACCTGGTCTGGGATTGGGACCTCGCTAAAGACCGTGTCTATTCCTCCCCAGCAACCGAGGACATTCTTGGCCTGAAACGTGGCTCGCTTGCAGGACCGTTCCAGGATTGGATCAGCGCCATCCATCCAGGCGAGCGTGATCACTTTCGTCACGTGGTTGAAATGGTCGTCGAAACTGGCCGGGGACGCATCGATCAAACGCTGCGCATGCGCGCCGAAGACGGGCATTTTAAATGGTTTCGCTTGCGCGCGCGTCCTGTTGTTGCCGATGAAGGCGTCTTCCGCCTGATTGGTACGATGCTCGATGTCACCGAGATGAAGACGACGCAGGAACGTCTGCTGCGTGATGCCATCCATGACAGCTTGACCGGCCTACCCAATCGCGAACTCTTTCTTGACCGCACCCAGACGGCGCTAGAACGCGCGCGCGCCGAGGATGTCGCTCGTCCGACCCTCGTCGTGGTCAATATCGACCATTTTTCGCAGCACAATGAAGCGGTCGGCACCAGCGCAGCCGATTCGCTGCTCACGATGGTCGCCCGGCGCATCGACCGTTTGCTGAAGCCCAACGACACGCTTGCTCGCTTCAGCGGCGACCAGTTCGGCATTCTGTTGCTGTCGGAACAGAAGCCTGCATCTGTTGCGCGGCTCACCGAGCAAATCCGCCGCGCGCTGAAGACACCCGTCGTGTTTGGCGAAGACGAAGTCAATCTGACCGTCTCGATTGGCGTTGCGACCTACGACCCGAATTCCGATGGCGCTGAGGACTGTTTGCGCGATGCTGAGATCGCCATGGCCCACGCCAAGCGTCTCGGCGGCGACCGCTGCGAAGCCTTCCGCCCGTCCCTGCGCGAGCATGGGCGCTCGATTGCTGCCGTCGAAGCTGATTTGCGCAAGGCACTCGACAATGACGAGCTGACGGTCTTCTACCAGCCCATCATTCGCCTGGAAGATCGCCGATTGGCGGGTTTCGAAGCCTTGCTGCGTTGGGACCATCCACGCCACGGGCGCATGGCGCCGGCGGAGTTTGTGCCAATTGCCGAACGGTCCGGCCTCATAATTCCAGTTGGCTTGTTTGTGTTGGAACGCGCGGCACGCGACCTTAATCGCTGGATGCGCAACGATCCCAACGCGGCTGGTCTGTTCACCAGCGTCAACATTTCGTCGCGCCAGTTGCTGCGCCATGACCTTCTGAATGATCTGCGCGCTATCCTCGCGCGTGCGGACCTGCCAGGCTCGGCGCTCAAGCTTGAGCTCACCGAATCCTTGGTCATGGAGAACCCGGAATACGCTTCTCAGGTTCTGGCGCGCTGCCGTGAACTGGGCATTGGCCTGTCGCTGGACGATTTCGGTACCGGCTATTCTTCGCTCGCCTATCTGCAACGGTTCCCGTTCGACACGATCAAGATCGATCAATCGTTCGTGGCGGAGATGGAGCCAGGCGAGCCCGCCGTGGTTCTCGCGGCCATTGTCGCCCTTGGTCACGACTTGGAAATGGATATTGTTGCTGAGGGAATCGAGAGCGAGGAGGTGGCTGTCGAACTTGCCAAGCTCGGTTGCGAGTACGGCCAGGGTTTCCAGTTCGGCCACCCAATCCCAGCCTCTGGCGTGCCGACTTTCCTTCGCTCATTTGGCCAGGAAATCGCGCTTCAGAAACAGGCAGAAAGCCAGCCAACGCCCAAAGCCATTGCACAGACTGCGCCGCAACCCTCCCAGCCTGCCGTGACGCCCTCTTCCACAGATCGCCCCGCACGTGTTGCCAATGCTACGCCAGCACCGAGCCGGTCGGAGCATAGACAGGCGCAACAGCGGCCGGAACCAAGGCGAACGGCGGCGCCGAAAGATCAAACTACCTCGCCAGCAGCCACACGCGTCGAAAAGCCGGAAATCAAGCCAGCCGAGCCGTTGCGATCCAAGAAATCTTCCAAGGACTTGGATGAAGCAGACGCCATTGTCATTGAGCATGATGCCAATGAGCCTGCTGCCGAACAGCCTATCCGGTCATCGAAGGCATCAAAAGACAAGGCCGCGACTAAGATCCAAGAACCTGCAGACCCCAAGACGGACGAGCAGGACGCCAAGCATAAAGGGTCTAATGGCGTCGGGAGCCACCAGAATCCTGAGCTTGCTGATGACGATCTTTTGGTGGCTTCCTCGGACTCCGGGCCTGCCAAAGTCAGCAAGCCCAAACCACCGACACGCCCCCGTTCCAGCGAGCTTGATCGCTATCGCGAAAGCAGCGTGCGCAGCGGCACCAATGGTACGCCCAAGCCGCTACTGCCGGTTTGGAACCCCACCGGCACAAACGGCGCTGCCACAGCTGATGAAGGTGCCGATGACGGGAAGAACGACGACACGTCGCCTGCCGAGGCATCGGCTGGCAAGACTGCCGTCGAGCGCCAGGCCGGTGTCAAGTAGCGGCCACGTTGCAAGGGCCGAACTCAGCTGACCCTGTCTGACAACCTGACGATTTAAAGGCTATGCTTTTATCAGAACGTACGATCCTGGCGCATCCATGATCGGCTTATTGGCTCGAGACCCCATCTTGGGCGGCTTTACGCGCTCGCCTTCCAGGTTTTCAGTCCAGGCCTGCCAATCCGGCCACCATGAACCTGGCGTCTCATTGGCCTTTTCCACCCAGTCCTCATAGCGACCGCGAGGCTCATCGCCCGTCCAATACTGATACTTGTTTTTGTCCGGTGGATTGATCACGCCGGCAATATGGCCCGAACCGGAGAGCACAAACCGCACATCGCCGCCAAAGAACTGCGAGCCCAAAAAGACCGATTGTGGCGGGGCGATGTGGTCCTCGCGCGTCGCCAAATTGTAGACTGGCACTTTGACATCCGCCAGATCGAGTTTGACGCCATCAAGCACCATCTTGCCGCGCGAAAGCGTATTTTCCAGGTAGCAATTTCGCAGATAAAACAGATGGTTGGCAGCCGGCATGCGGGTGGAATCGGAGTTCCAGTAGAGCAGGTCGAAGGGCAGGGGGTCCTTGCCCTTCAGATAATTGTTGATGACATAGGGCCAGATCAAATCGTTGGCGCGCAGCATGTTGAAGGCCGACGACATCTTCTTGCCGTCCAGATAGCCTTTGCGGGCCATTTGCTCTTCCATGACCTTCAACTGCTCTTCATCCACGAAGACTTTCAAGTCGCCCGCATGGGTGAAATCCACTTGCGTGGTGAAAAGCGTGGCAGAGGCAATACGATCATCATCGGTCGCAGCCATATAGGCGAGCGTGACCGAAAGCAGTGTCCCACCGACGCAATATCCGGCGGCATTGACCTGACGTTCGCCGGTGATGTCCTCGATGGCAGTGAGGGATTCCATGATTCCCTCGCGCATATAGTGCTCAAAACCTTTTTGCGCCTGCTTCTCATTGGGATTGATCCAAGAGATCACGAACACGCTGTGACCTTGGGCGACAGCCCATTTGATGAAGCTTTTCTGCGGATTGAGGTCGAGAATGTAGAACTTGTTGATCCAGGGCGGGACCATCAAAAGCGGGCGCTTCAGCACGGTGTCAGTCGTGGGCGAGTATTGAATCAGCTCGCAAACGTCGTTGCGCATGACGACCTTGCCGGGTGTCATGGCCATGTTCTCGCCAACCTTGAACTTGCGCGTGTCGGTCATGCGCACTTTCAGATCGCCCTGACCCTCTTGGAGATCCTCGGCCAGCATCGACAGGCCGCGCACTAAATTTTCGCCGTTGCTCGACAGCGTCTCTTTGATCAACTCTGGGTTGGTTCCGACGAAGTTCGTCGGCGCCAGCGCGCTGGCGATCTGTTTGACGTAAAACTGAGCCTTGTGGCGTGTATGAGGATCAAGATCGCTGGCTTCATCGACAAGCTCGTCGGCCCAACTGGAAAGAAGCAGATAGGCCTGCTTCAGCGTGTCGAAGAACTGATTGCGCGACCATTCAGGGTCCTTGAAACGACGGTCGCGCGCATCGGGTTCGATCACAGGCTTGGGATTTTCCCCCGAAACCCGCGCCATCGAGCCGGTCCAAAGATCGAAAAACCCCGTCCAAAGCCGCGTTTGTGCTTCCAAAAGTCGTTTTGGATCAGAAAGCCAATATTCTGAAACCTGACTCAAGGTTTTTACGACCTCGCCCATCTCGTCAGCCTGGACGGCGCGAGCTTCGCCCTCTTCGCGTGGCTTCAGATAGGCGGCCCATACGCGACCGGATTGTTCGACGAACTTGCCTAGATTTTCCGCAAACGCCTCAGGATCATTGATTGTGTAGTCTTCCAGCGGGCGCGAATCCGGCTCGGCCGGCGCGCGTTTCACATGCTCTGCCGGTTTTGGTGTCGGCGGCGTGGCCGGCTTGTCCGGCGTCACAACGGCCTGCATCGGTTTGGAGGAAGCAGACGCTGCGCCTTTGACGGACTGCGTGGCGGCCTTGGTGGCCGTCTTCGCCCTGCTGGAAGCTCTCGCAGCTGCCGAGGAGCGCGTGGGCGTCTTGGCCGCGCTTGTCTTGCGGGCAGTGGTGGTTTTTGCAGGCGCTTTCGCCGAGCTTTTGGCAGGTGATTTGGCGGTCGTCTTGGTTGCAGACTTTGCCGTTGCCGCCTTGGCGCCGGCAGTTTTGGCCGTTGCGGCTTTGGCGGCGCCTGTTTTGGCTGCACCGGTTGTCGCCTTGCTCTTGGTTGCGCCACTCGCGCTTGCAGGCGTACTGGCGGTTTTGCGGGTAGCCTTGGCCGTGGTCTGGCGCGCTCGAGGCTTTGCCGCCGGTTTGGCGTCAGATTTGGTCGCCGAGGCGCCTGCGCTGCGCTTGCTGCGCGACGTTTTTGCCCGTGTTCCTTTGGAAGGTGTGCTGTCGCCAGTCTGAGCCATCGCCAGATCGTTTCCTCATTATCCCAGCAATCAAGGAGGCGACTGCCGCCAATCGGGGTTATTCCCTTGTGCCCTTAACGCTTCGTTCACCATGCTCCACCAGCCTGTCTTATGACAAGATCGCATCTTGCATAGGTGATGCGCCTTGGTGGCAAAGCCTTGATAAGGCCGCGTTGGACGTTCCAATCAATTGCCGCCGCCGCCCCTTTGTGAGACACAACGCCCGCTTGGCAATTGATGCGCCGCAAAGCGGCCACGCTTTTGACTGCAGATCGCTTTAATGGTCGCCCATGACGGGCACCTTGTTTAACCGCACCCTAAGGGTGCCCAACCCAGAGGTCGAGATGAACGAATTTCACCATGTTCGCCGCCTGCCGCCCTATGTATTTGAGCAGGTCAATCAGCTCAAGGCGAAGGCGCGCGCGAACGGTGCGGACATCGTCGATCTTGGCATGGGCAACCCCGACCTGCCAACGCCAGAGCATATCAACGAAAAACTGATCGAGACGGTCGGCAAGCCGCGCACCAATCGGTATTCGGCCTCGCGCGGGATCAATGGACTGCGCCGCGCCCAAGCTGGTTACTACGAGCGTCGGTTCGGCGTAAAACTGAACCCGGATACCGAAGTGGTCGCCACTCTCGGCTCCAAGGAAGGTTTTGCCAACATGGCGCAGGCCATCACCGCTCCAGGTGACGTGATTCTGGTACCCAACCCTAGCTATCCTATCCACGCTTTCGGGTTCCTTATGGCCGGCGCCGCCGTCCGCTCGGTTCCTTGTGAGCCTGGCCCGGAGTTCTTTCATGCTTTGGAACGTGCCGTTCAGCATTCCATTCCCAAGCCATTGGCTTTGGTGCTGTGCTACCCGTCCAATCCGACCGCGCATGTGGCTGATCTCGAGTTTTACCGCGACGTTGTCTCGTTTGCGCGCAAGAACGATCTGATTGTCTTGTCCGACCTTGCCTATTCGGAAGTTTACTTCGACGGCAATCCACCACCATCAATCCTTCAGGTTCGCGGCGCAAAAGATGTGGCGGTCGAGTTCAACTCCATGTCGAAGACTTACTCCATGGCCGGATGGCGGATGGGATTTGCCGTCGGCAATGAGCGTCTGATCGCGGCGCTGGCTCGGGTGAAGTCTTATCTAGACTACGGCGCGTTCACACCGATCCAGGTGGCGGCGACGGCGGCGCTCAATGGGCCCCAGGATTGCGTGGATGAAATGCGCGCCACCTATCAAGGTCGCCGCGATGTGTTGGTCGACAGCTTTGCGCGAGCCGGCTGGGATATTCCCACACCAGCAGCGTCGATGTTTGCTTGGGCGCCGATCCCCGACAAATTCAAGCATCTTGGCAGCCTGGAATTCTCCAAACTGCTCATCGAGAAGGCCGACTTTGCGGTCGCTCCCGGCGTTGGCTTTGGCGAACATGGCGATGATTACGTTCGCATCGCGCTTGTGGAGAACAAGGACCGCATCCGCCAGGCGGCCCGCAATTTGCGCCGGTTCCTTGAAACAGCCGACGAGACTTTGCATAACGTGGTCGCCCTCAGCGCTCGCGGCTAGTCCAACCGGCAGTCTCATGCGCTGAACACCCCTTTGTAGGCGGATTGACCGCCAGCTTGGACGTACCGCGCATGACTTCACCCTCCAGCGACAGCCCACTGCGTGTGGGCGTTGCCGGGCTCGGCACCGTTGGTGCCGCGCTCGCCCGTCTTCTGTTGACCCGCGCTCAGGAACTCAGCGCCGAGGGCGCGCGGCCTTTGCGGCTCACTGCAGTGTCTGCGCGTGATAAGTCCAAGGATCGCGGGTTTGATGCATCCGGCCTTACGTTTCACGCCAATGCCGCCGACTTGGCGCACGATCCCGAGGTCGATTTGGTCGTGGAGTTGATCGGCGGTGAAGATGGTGCCGCCAAATCCGTGGTTGAAGCGGCACTGGAAGCCGGCAAGCCGGTGATCACGGCCAACAAAGCGCTGCTCGCCGCGCACGGCCTTCAACTGGCCGCTTTGGCGGAAAAATCGTCGGTGCCGTTGTTGTTCGAAGCTGCCGTTGCTGGCGGTATTCCGGCCATCCGTGCGTTGCGCGACGCTGTGCCCGGCCAGAACGTCACCCGCGTTTCGGGCATCTTGAATGGCACGTGCAATTACATCCTGACCCGCATGGAACGCGAAGGCATCGCCTTCGACGACGTACTCGCGGATGCCCAACGGCTGGGCTATGCCGAAGCCGATCCGACCTTTGATGTCGACGGCTTCGATACGGCACACAAGCTGGCGATCCTCACCTCGCTTGCCTTCGGCACCGAGATCGAAGCCGCCGACATGTACGTGGAAGGCATCCGCGCCATCACACCAGACGACATGGCCGCAGCTGCTGAACTTGGTTACCGCATCAAGCTACTTGGCGTTGCGCAAATGACCGACAGCGGGATCGAGCAGCGCGTTCATCCCACCATGCTGCCACTGGATTCAACGTTGGCGCAGATCAACGGTGTCTTGAACGCGGTTGCCATCGATACCGACTTGCTTGGTGAGATCGTGCTGTCTGGTCCGGGGGCGGGGGGCGATGCCACCGCCGCGTCGGTTCTGGCGGACCTGCAGGACCTGGCGCGCGGCTTGGAGCCCAAGCCGCTGCGGTTGCCGCGTGGGACGCTGCGTCCATACCAAAGGGCCCGCATGCGGGCCCATGAAGGCGGCTACTATGTGCGCTTGTCGGTCGTTGACAAGCCCGGCGCCTTTGCCGCCATTGCCCAGCGTATGGCCGAGCATGGCATCTCGTTGCAATCCATCGTCCAGCGCCGCAAACCAACTGACACAGGGCCACATTCGCACCAGCCGGTGATCATCATCACCCATGAGACGATGGAACTATCGGTGCGTGAAGCCATGGACGCCATCGTTGCAGACGGGCATGTGAATGCTGCACCGCAAATTATTCGAATCGAGCGGTAACTGATTGCCGCAAGGGGGCCGACTTCCATGACCAATTCCATTCTGACGCCGGGCGAACTCGTCCTTGAGCGCATTTTGACGCTGGAATTGGTGCGGGTAACCGAGCGCGCCGCTGTATCCGCGGCGCGTTGGCGGGGCCGCGGCAATGAAACTGAGGCCGACCAAGCGGCCGTTGATGCCATGCGTCGCGAACTCAACAAACTCCCCATCACCGGCGAAGTGGTGATCGGTGAGGGCGAGCGCGACGAAGCACCCATGCTCTATATCGGCGAAAAGGTTGGCACCGGTGATGGGCCGGAGGTCGACATCGCTCTCGACCCGCTAGAATGCACGACAGTGTGCGCCAAAAACCTGCCGAATTCGCTGGCTGTGGTCGCGTTGGCGGAGAAGGGCAGCTTGCTCAACGCCCCCGATGTCTACATGGACAAGGTTGCGATCGGACCGGGATTTCCCGACGAGTTGGTGAGCCTCGACAAGTCGCCGACCGACAACATTAAGGCTGTTGCTGACGCCAAGGGCGTTCCGGTTGAACAGGTGTCGGCCTGCGTGCTCGATCGACCGCGTCACGCCGCACTGATCGCCGAAATCCGCCAGCTCGGCGCCTCGCTGCGTCTCATACCAGACGGTGACATTGCTGGCATCATCCATTGCACCACGCCTGAAGAGACGGGCATCGACATTTATCTCGGCATTGGCGGCGCGCCCGAAGGCGTGTTGGCGGCTGCGGCGCTGCGCTGTGTTGGCGGCCAGATGCAGGGTCGGCTCATTCTCGACACCAAAGACAAGCGGGACCGAGCGCTGCGCATGGGCGTGACAGATCCCAATAAGGTCTACCGAGTTGAGGAGTTAGCCGGCGGTGATGTGATCTTGTCGGCGACGGGCGTCACCGAAGGCAATTTGCTCAACGGCGTGCATTTCGGCCCGCACGTGATCACCACAGATACTGTGGTGATGCGTTCCGCGTCAAAAACCGTGCGGTGGATCAGAGGCAAGCACACACTGCTTGAAAAGTTCCATCTCGACTGAGGGCGCTGCACTGGTCCTAAAGGTTGCGCGTTCGCTGAACGGGCAATGCTGGCTGCGCCGACTGGAAGCCGACGACCCACGCCCATTTGCTATTCAAGAGGCGACAGACGTCAACGCAACGCTCGCTAAGGTGCTGGCTGGTCGTGGTGCCGATGCCGGCACGGTATCAGATATCTTGCACCCAGCATTGCGAACCCTGATGCCTGATCCGTCCTGCCTCAAAGCGATGGACGAGGCGGCCTCCCTCCTTGCTGACGCCGTCGAAGCAAGTGCAACGGTTGGTCTGTTTGGCGATTATGACGTGGATGGTGCAGCCTCTTCGGCACTCATGGCGCGCTGGCTCAAGGCCATCGACGCCAACCCGGTCATCCACATTCCTGACCGCATCACCGAAGGCTATGGCCCCAACATCCAGGCCATCGACTCACTGGTTGACCAGGGCATCGATCTCCTCATTACGCTGGATTGCGGCGCCACAAGCCAGGACGCGCTTGCTCATGCCAAGGCGCGCGGCCTTTCGGTGTTGGTGCTTGACCACCACCAGATGCACGATTTGGGGCCGGCGGTGGATGCATTGGTCAATCCCAATCGCCCCGACGATACCTCTGGCCTTGGGCATCTCTGCGCCGCCGGGGTAACCTTCATGGCGCTTGTCGCAGCCAATCGAGAGCTGCGCACGCGTGGCATGAGCCCAGAATCGCTGCCAGACCTCCTCAAGCTGCTTGACCTGGTCGCCTTGGCAACGGTGGCCGACGTCGTGCCGCTTACCGGGTTGAACCGGGCGTTCGTCGTTAAAGGGCTGCAGGTTGCGCAGGCGCGTAGCAATCCAGGGCTGGCGGCCCTTGTTGAGGTGTCCAGGCTCTCTGGGCCGCTGCGCCCCTACCATTTCGGTTTTGTGCTTGGGCCACGCATCAATGCGGGCGGTCGGATTGGTGATGCCGGCATGGGCGCGCGCCTGCTTTCAAGCGATGATGCCGATGAGGCGCGCCATCTGGCGGCAGAACTCGATACGCTGAATGCGCAACGCCAGGCGATTGAGGCCGAAGCGGTGGAAAGCGCGATCGCCATAGTCGAACGAGATGGCGAAATCCCGCCTGTAATCGTGGTGCGCGACGATAGCTGGCATCAGGGCATTGTCGGATTGATAGCCGGTAGGCTGAAGGAACGCTTTCATCGACCGGCCCTGGCTTTCACGCTAACGCCCGAGGGCGTTTGGACCGGCTCGGCGCGGTCCGTTCCTGGTCTCGACATTGGCGAGGCTGTCCACCGCCTGGTTGCGGCTGGGCATGCCACCAAGGGCGGCGGTCACGCCATGGCCGCCGGCCTCACTGTTGACGAAGAGGCTTGGGTGAGCATGCGCGACGCGCTTCTGGCCGATCTCACCGAGGCCTCGGTCTCATCGACCTCATCGCAGAGTCTAAAAATTGATTCTGTTCTGACTGCCAGCGGCGCCTCGTTGGATCTTGCCCATGCGATCGAAAAAGTTGCGCCCTATGGCACCGGGTTTCCTGAGCCGGTGTTTGCGTTTGCCAGCCACCGCATCACCTTTGCCGGCCCGGTCGGCACCAATCACATCAAAGCAACTCTCTCGGACGGGCAGGGGCCAAGACTACCAGCGATTGCCTTTCGCGCCGCAGGATCGCCGCTTGGCGAGGCGCTGATGGCCGCCCGCAATGGTGCACCTATGCATGTGGCTGGAACCATATCCATCAACAGCTGGCAAGGACGAGACAGCGTGCAACTGCGCATCCTCGATGCGGCCAAACCTTGACGTTACTGCCGGAAAAGGCCACCAGCCGTGCCATGACTGAGCAGCAACTGCCGCCTTACTATGATGATCTGGACGCAACGCGCGAGCATGCTTTGGCGCTGCTTGTTCGCGGCGTGAAAGATCGGCGCTCCGGCATGCACACTTTCACGGTCGCCACCATTGGCGCCGATGGGGCGCCTAGTTTACGCACTGTTGTCAATCGCGGCTTCGACGCTGTGACGCGGGAATTGCGCTTCCACACCGACGCGCGTTCGCCCAAGCTTCAAGAGATGGCCGACGATCAGCGCGCCGCCATTCACGTCTATGACCCTCGCGCCAAGACTCAGTTGCGCATGGAGGCATTGGCAACAATCCATCGTGACGACGATCTGCGTCAGCGCGCCTGGGACAAGACACGGGATTTCTCGCGCGAGTGCTACCGCGTCGTTCGCGCACCCGGCGATGCGGTTGAAGCACCGTCGGACGTGACCTTTACCGAGGGTCATCATCCCGACGAGGGTGAGGAGAACTTTGTGGCCGTCACGCTGCGCATTCATACGCTGGAATGGCTCTATCTGGCCCATCAGGGCCATCGCCGGGCCAAGTTCTCCTGGGACGGGGCTGACAGGCTGACGCAGACCTGGCTTGTGCCCTAGCCACAATTTTTGCTTGCCGCGCTCAAAAAGGGCATACTTATCAGTCTTCGAAGTGAGAATCTGATGCGCCTTTCAAAACAAACTTCCTATGCGATCCGCATCCTGCTCGATTGTGCCCACGCCATGCCTCAGGCGGTGCGCTCCAGCGAGATCGCCGAGCGGCAAAAGATCAGCGAATACAACATTCAAAAGCTGGTCGCGCAGTTGGCAGGTGAGGGTATCTTAGAGACCGCACGCGGTCGAGGTGGCGGCATCAAGCTTGGCCTTGACCCCAAAGACATCAATTTGGGTCGCGTTCTTCGCATCACCGAGCCAACGCGAATCGTGGTTGACTGTTTCGGTGAGCCGGTGGATTGCGCTGTCCGTCAGGTGACACCGGTCAATCGCATTTTTGCGGCCGCTTATGATGGATTTGTCGACGTGCTCGACCGGTACACGCTGGAAGACCTGCTCAAGGGCCACCAAATGGCGCCCGCCGTCGCTTAGACGGGCAAGGGTTCGCGGTCCAACGCTAGATAACCGGTGATTTACAGCGAGAAGCGTCTTGCATCTTGAATAAATGGCACGCCCAACGGGACTCGAACCCGTGTTTCCGCCGTGAAAGGGCGGCGTCCTAGACCACTAGACGATGGGCGCTCACTCTGCGTTGCAGATGTGCTCGACAGGCGGCCCTTATAGGCGGCGTCTGTGTGGGGTTCAAGCCGCTGATTCCAAAAAGTTGTGGCACGTAAAGATTCGTTTTTTGGCGGACAGAACGCGCTGGCAGGTGGGCGTCCAGGACGCTGTAAGCGCCGCAACCGTTTTCGGTGACTCGCTATCCCCTACGGCAAGGCTCTTCTGCGACCTTTTATCGTAAACAATTGATGAAGGGGCTTGCCCGCTCGCGCCTGTCGGGGGCATCCTTTGCTATGGAATCAAAGTGCTTCGCTGGACGTTTGAGTTTCGGGCGCGGTGAATTCACAATGATTTCGGCGCGTAGATGTGGCGGAATGCGTGGGCAAGGCTGGCTAGAATGACGGGTAAACCCCCTCTTGATCCCGACCTCATTGCTGAGCTGGGCGATGACGCCGGCCTCGATGTGTTCGAGGTCGCCGGGCAAATCAAATGGTTTGACGTCGGCAAGGGCTTCGGCTTCATCGTGCCTGATAACGGCATGAAAGACATTTTGCTGCACGTCACCTGCTTGCGGCGGGATGGCTATCAGACGGCCTATGAGGGCGCGCGCATTGTCGTCGAAGTCCTCGATAGGCCACGCGGCCTGCAGGCCCTGCGCATCTTGTCAATGGACGAATCGACAGCGCTCCACCCTTCTCAATTGCCACCCTCGCGCACACATGTGCAGATCACGCCGACCTCCGGCTTGGAGAAAGCAACCGTGAAGTGGTTCAACCGGATTCGCGGTTTTGGTTTTCTGACCCAGGGCGAGGGGACCGAAGACATTTTCGTCCACATGGAAACTCTGCGGCGCTATGGCCTAACCGAGCTTCGACCGGGTCAGGATGTGATGGTGCGCTTTGGTGATGGTCCTAAGGGGCGCATGGCATCCGAAGTGCGGCCGGTGAACGGCAGTTCCATACCCGCGTCACATTAATCGCTGACACCATGACGATGGTCCGCGCCGCTGCTCCCGTTTTGCGTTTTTTTCTCCTGATCGCTGCCGTGCTGTGGGCAACGTCTGTGCTGGCTTTTGAGGAGTCATCGCTCAGCGTTGAAACCGCCACCGGCACGCATGAGTTCACGATCGAGATCGCCCGTTCGCCACAGGAGCAAGGTCTCGGCCTGATGCACCGCCGAGAGCTCGCACCCGATTACGCGATGCTGTTCCCGTTTGTTGAGGCGCGCGAAGCATCCTTTTGGATGCGCGACACCTATGTCTCGCTGGACATGGTGTTCATCGCCGAGGATGGGATCGTGCATCGCATCGAACGCGATACCGAACCCTTGTCCTTGCGGTCGGTCCATTCGCGCGGTCCCGTGATCGCCGTGCTGGAATTTGTGGCGGGCACCGCCGATCGAATTGGGCTGGAGCCAGGTGATCGGGTTGTTCACCCGGACCTACAACGTGACTAGTGCCTGCAATGCGTCTTGCCAGATGATGGACGGTTTTTGCAGCGCTCATCGTGCCATAGATCACGTCGAGGCTTGACGCCCGCCCAAATGTGAGACAGGTCGTGGCGGACACTTTCGTATCGGGGCATAGCGCAGCCTGGTAGCGCACCTGTTTTGGGAACAGGGGGTCGCAGGTTCAAATCCTGCTGCCCCGACCACGAGAGTTTCACGGCCGAGCGGCGCGCTCCGATCGGCGCATTGGTGGAGAAGAACGACCATGGTTGCCCGCATTTTTCGGCCCGCCAAAACCGCCATGCAGTCTGGTCTTGGCAAGACCAAAGACTGGGTTCTGGAATATGATCGGTCCGAGCCGCGCTCGGTCGAGCCGCTGATGGGCTGGACGTCGTCCTCCGATATGAAGGCGCAGATCAGCCTAAAATTCGATACCCAGGACGAAGCCGTCGCTTATTGCAGACGCAACGGGATTGCGTTCCGCGTGGAAGAGCCCAAAGAGCGCATTCGCCGCCGTGTCGCCTATGCTGATAACTTTAAGTACGACCGGCGCGTGCCGTGGACCCACTAGAGCATTGGGGCATTCGGTACCGCGTGACAATCTGCCGTCGCCAGCATCGTAAATTCCAGCGACCCAAAGTTGGCCTCGTAGCTCAGCTGGATAGAGCACCGGACTTCTAATCCGACGGTCGCAGGTTCGAATCCTGCCGAGGTCGCCACCAGCCCTCTTAAGCGTTCAACGAAGAGCATTTTTGCGGCGATGGCCAAACCACCCAAAGACACCGAGACATCGCTGGGTCCTGCCGAAAAAAAGCCCGTTCGAAAACGCTCGGTAAAATCGGCGAGTGAGAAAAAAACCTCCAAAGACGCGCCTGCCGCTGCTGCAGCGTCCAAAAACACGGCTGTTAACAAATCGCGAGCACGGCCGAAAGCCGCCGCGTCCCGACGCGCCAAAGAGAGCGTGACAAAGCGTGACTTCGATCCCGCGATCACCCAGGATGCCGCAGCGAACGCTGGTCTGTGGGTATCTCCGCCCGACATGTCAGACGAGACGCCACTTTCTGGCGGGCCGGAGGCTATCCAGAGCGCGGAAGCCGATGCTCCAAGCCAAGCAGCCGCTACACCGGCTCCCGTGGTGGCGCCAGGTCAGCCAGCCAGTTGGAGTAAATGGATTCCGCGCTGGAGCTGGGTTGATCGATGGGCCGATGGTCTGACGCCAATCTTCGATGGCTTGGCGCGCCTGCGCATTGTAGCTGCGGTTTGCATCGCGCTTGTGGCTGTCGCTGCCTTCACGCCTGGCTTCACCACGATCCCACCCATCGATCGCGATGAGTCGCGGTTTTCGCAGGCGACTCGCCAGATGGTGGCAACTGGCGATTATGTCGAGATTCGTTTTCAAAACGATGCGCGCTACCAAAAGCCCATCGGCATCTATTGGCTTCAATCGGCAGCGGTTCATCTCTATGGCGCCGAGGACGGCCAGGCACCGATCTGGGTTTATCGCACGGTGTCGTTCGTGGGTGCCGTGTCCGCAGCTGTGCTGGTTTATTGGTTGGCGCTTGGATTCGGCGCGCCTCCTGTGGCCTTTGCCGCCGGTCTCTTGGTGGCGATCACGGTCTTGCTCGGCGCCGAAGCGCGGCTCGCCAAGACCGATGCGATGCTGTTTGCTACGATCCTGGTCGCCCAAGGAATCTTGGCGCGTGCCTTTCTCGGGCGCCGCGACAGCTCTGTGAAACTCTGGCACGCTGGGCTGTTTTGGACAGCCGCCGCCGCTGGTATCCTTATCAAAGGACCGATTTTGCCGATGGTTGTCGGCAGCACGGCCCTGGTCGCCGCGCTCTTTGAGCGCCGTATAGCTTGGCTCCGTCGATTGCGTCCCGGGCTAGGCATCATGTGGATGCTGATCCTGACCCTGCCTTGGTTCATTGCCATCGGGATCACGTCGGGCGGAGAGTTCTACGCCCAGTCTATTGGTCGTGATCTTTTCGAGAAAATCGGCCAAAGCCGCGAGCGGCCGTTTGTGCCACCCGGTGCCTATACCTTTGGGTTTTTTCCATCGTTGGGCTGGCCGTTGGCGCCACTGGCCTTTCTCGCCATACCGTTTGCCATTGCTAGTTGGCGTGACAAGAGCACACGCTTTCTTGTCGCTTGGATTGTGCCGACTTGGGCGATCTTCGAACTCTCAGCCACCAAGCTGCCGCACTACATTCTGCCAATCTATCCAGCGTTGGCGATCCTTGCCGCGCGGATGATGGTTTATGAAAAAGTGCCCGAAGGATGGCTCGCTGGTGTCGCGAAAGGGTTGTTCCTGCTCATCCCGATCGCCGGCACGATCGGTATGCCCATTGTCCTTTATGTCTATGGTGACAGCATCAGTCCGGTTGGTGTGGCATTGATGATCATCGGACTGATCCTGTTGATCGGCGCTTTCCTGCTGATCATTCGCCAACATGCGCGGGCCAGTCTTGTGTTGATTGTCGCCGGCACCTTGGTTCTCTACTCCGGCGCCTTCGGCATTCATGTTCCAGCGGCGCGGACAATTTGGGTCACGCCTCAGCTGGTCACGGCGCTAGATGCGGTGCGTTGCGACGAACCGGAGTTGGCAACGCTTGGCTACAATGAACCGAGCCTGGTTTTGATGACCCGCACAGATCTTCGCACCTTGGTATCGGCCGAAGCGGCTGCCGACTTCCTGGCGCAGGGCGGCTGTCGCGCCGCCTTTGTCGATGCGCCTTTTGTCGAGGACCTGTTCGAAGCGTTGGCGCGGCTGACGCCGGAAGAGAGCACAAGCGCGGCGACCGTTCGCCTTCTGGCCCGCGTTGAGGGCATCAACATCAATGGGGGTGATGAGCTCAACATGCATGTTTTTGCTGCCGGCGAGTAACCTACTCCGCCAAGCACCAGCCGCGACCCTCTTTCGCTTTCCCCAACAAAACGGTAGGGAACCGGCCAGCCGGTGCTAAGCGCCGTACCCTTTCCCGACCGATGGACCCCTCGTGCCAACGCCCTCTTCCTCTTCGCCTGCACAAGACCCGCAGCTATCTGTTGTCATTCCCTGCAAGAATGAGGCTGAAAATCTGCCGATTTTGATCGGTGAGATCGCTTCCGCGCTAGCCGGGCGGAAATTGGAAATTCTGGTCATCGATGATGGCTCAACCGACGGAACGGCTGAGGCCGCGCAGCGTGCTGGCGAAACCACCGGTGCGACAGTCCGAGTTCTTAAGCACGATCGTTCCTCTGGCCAGAGCGCAGCGGTGCGTACCGGTGTGCTCCATGCGGGAGGTGACATCATCGTTTGCACCGATGGCGATGGGCAAAACAATCCGGCGTTCATGCCGGCACTTGTTGACCGGTTGCTGGAACTTGGCCCAAGCTTTGGCATGGTGGGTGGGCAGCGCGTTGGCCGAAAAGACACTGCCATCAAGCGCTTTGCGTCCCGCTTTGCCAATAAGCTACGCGGCGCCATGCTTGCCGACAAAACGCGCGATTCCGGCTGCGGGCTCAAAGCGGTGCGCGCCGACCTTTTCCGCCGCTTGCCCTATTTTGACGGCTGGCACCGTTTTATGGCCGCGCTTGTCTTGCGTGAGGGTTATGACGTTGATTTTGTTGATGTCATTGACCGTCCAAGACAGTTTGGCGTCTCGAAGTATGGTGTCTTTGACCGCGCGCTGATTGGGTCCATCGACCTGTTTGGCGTTTGGTGGCTGAAACGCCGCCTCAAAAAACGCCCGGTGGTCAGCGAGACGACTGCCCCACAAACCCGTGAAGGAACTACCTCATCATGATCAACGAGCTTTTCAGCTGGTTTCAGGTCGTCTTTGTTGATCAGTTCGACTGGTGGGTCGTGTGGGGCCTTGCCGCGCAGTTCATGTTTATGATGCGCTTTGTGGTCCAGTGGGTGGCATCGGAACGCGCCAAACGATCCATTGTGCCCATCCCGTTTTGGTTCTTTTCCATCGGTGGCGGGCTGATGCTGCTCACCTATGCCATTGAGCAGCAGGACCCGGTTTTCATCCTCGGCCAGTCGCTCGGCCTCGTTATCTATTCGCGAAACCTTTGGCTCATCTTTGCCGAGCGCCGCGCGGCCGCCCGCCCAGAGGGCGACGCAGCCGCTTAAGGAATGCGGTCAGCCGGTTGGCAGGTCGGCCGCTCTTGCCGCCGCCAAAAGATCGTCTTTGAGATCATCGACCGTTTCTAAGCCGATCTGTAGACGGACAACTGGCCCGCCAGGCCATGGCCGCGTGGTACGGCAGTGCCCCAACTCGGCCAGTACGGCCAGGCTTTCATAGCCTCCCCATGAATAGCCGAGCCCGAAGAGCTCCAGTGCATTGAGCATTGCGCGGCCTTGGTCGCGTGTGCCGTTGAGCTCAAAGCCGAACAGGCCGCTGGCCCGGCCGTTGAAGAGGTCAAGCCACAACTGATGGCCGGGATCTGACGGAAGGGCAGGGTGCATCACCTTGGTCACAAACTGTTGATCTTCCAACCATTCTGCGATCGCCAGCGCGGACTTTTCATGCTGATCCAGTCGAACCCGAAGCGATCGCATGCCACGAAGGGTGAGGAATATCTCCTCCGTTCCCGCCTGCACACCAAGGTTTTCACGGGTGCGATGTAGGGCCGGCCAACAACGCTCGCTTGCCGAGATGGAGCCGATCAAGAGGTCGGAATGGCCGGCAAAATACTTCGTCCCGGCTTGGATCGAGTAATCAAAGCCTGCCGGGATAGGCTTGTAGATAAGGGGTGTTGCCCAGGTGTTGTCGATCATCGTCACCGCATCATGGGCTTTGGCCGCTGCCAAGAAGGCGGTTAGATCCGGCATTTCGAAGGTGTTGGAACCGGGCGCTTCGGTGAACAAAACCGTCCCGCCATCCGGGCGCATGAGGTCGGCGATGCTCGAACCAATCAAGGGATCATAATAGATGGTCTCTACGCCAAGCTGTCTGAGAGACTGATCGCAGAAGCGCCGGGTCGGCCAGTAGACATTGTCCGGAATCAGCACTTGTAGCCCGGGTCTTGCAACGGCGAGCAGCGGGACCGTCACAGCCGCCAAACCTGATGGCACAAGAACCGTTCCTGCCGCCTCTTCCAGCGCGTTGATCGTATCCACCAGGGCGTCAATCGTCGGCGTGCCATTGAGGCCATAGGTGTATTTGGGCTTAAGCGGAGAATCCTCGCCACGTGCTTCCATGGCCTCCACGCTGTCGAAGAGCACAGTGGAGGCACGCACGACAGGCGGGTTCACAAAGCCGTGGAAGTTGTGCGAATCGCGACCGAGATGGGAAAGCTGGGTATCGACCCCCTTGGTCGATAAATCCGTCTTGGTTTTGCGCCTCTTTTCGCCGTCAGCCACTACTTGGTCCTTTGTTTTTGTTTCATTTTGCTGGGTATGGGCCGTTTTTTGGCCTATCTTGATCTCCACTGTCTGAAAGCTTTTGACAGGGGAGTGGAACGTGGCACAAGGGCGGTTGTGCGCGGTCAGCTTCTTTTCCTTTTGATGTACGAGTTGGTTATGCCCTTTCCGCCCAAATCCATCGCCCGTCATCTTGGCAGTCTGGCGCTCGCCTGCGCCGTAGTGAGCCTGCCCGCTGGCGTCGCTCATGCGAGTTCTACGCTCGATGATGTGTTGGCCAAGGGTTTCGTTCAATGCGGCGTGTCAGAAGGCCAACCGGGCTTTTCCAGTCAGGGCGAGAATGGCGATTGGGAAGGTTTTGACGTCGAATATTGCCGCGCGATCGCAGCTGCCGTGCTCGGTGATGCCGATGCTGTCGAGTACACTTCTCTGCCAGCCTCGCAGCGTTTTGACGCGCTGATCGACGGCGACATTGACATTTTGTCGCGCAACTCGACTTGGACCATGGGGCGCGAAGTTAGCCTACCCATCAGCTTCGTCGGTGTGACCTATTATGATGGTCAGGCCTTCATGGTCCGCCAGGCAATGGGCATCACCTCGGCGCTGGAACTTTCTAACACAACGATTTGCGCCAATGCAGGCACGACAACGGTGCTCAATGTCACCGACTTTTTCGACTCGCGTGGCATGCCATTCGAGCTTGTGACGTTTGAGAACGTCGAGGAGGTTGTGGCGGCCTACGATTCCCAGCGCTGTGATGCATACGCCCACGACACCTCAGGCCTGTTCGCTCAGCGGCTCAACCTAGTCGAGCCGGACGAGCACATCGTGTTACCGGAAGTCATCTCCAAAGAACCGCTCAGCCCGGTCGTGCGCGCCGGAGATGTCCAGTGGTTTAACGTTGCTCGGTGGGTTCTTTTTGCGATGATCAACGCTGAGGAACTTGGGCTCACAGCGCAAAATGTCGAAAGCTTCCGTGACACCGAAAACCCGGCGATCGCACGCCTGGTCGGTCAATCAGGAGACTTTGGCGCGGCGCTGGGTGTACGCCCCGACTGGGCATTCCAGGTGATTGCGCAGGTGGGCAATTATGGCGAGGTGTTTGAGCGCACGATCGGCCTGCAATCCGATCTTGGCATCGGCCGAGGCCTCAATGAGCTGTGGTCCGAAGGCGGGCTGATCTACGCGCCGCCTATCCGCTAGGAGCGTTTTTCTGGGCCGGTCTCGACAGGTAGGTCATCTTGGCCGCCCCATTCGGCCCACGAACCATCATAGACTCGCACATCTTTTGCACCGCTGAGTTCTAGCGCGATCTTCAGCGTCACGGCTGAAACGCCGGACCCGCAGGACGTGATGATTGGGGCGTCGAGATCGATGTCTTGGTCGGCAAACATCGCAGCCAAGGCTTCAGCCGATTTCAACCGGCCCTCTTCTATGAGATCAGTGAACGGTACCGAGCGCGCGCCAGGCATGTGACCGGCACGCAGACCGGGCCTGGGCTCAGGCATCGAACCGTCAAAGCGCTCCGACGGCCGCGCATCGATGATGCTGGTGTCTTTGTCATTCATCGCATCAGAAACGCCCTGCAAATCAGCCAAGGCTGAGCCGTCCATGCGGGCCGTGAAATGGCGGGGCGAGCGGTTCACAGGTTCGTCCGAGACCGGGAAACCTGCAGCTTCCCAAGCGGGAAAACCGCCATCGAGGATCATCACCGAGGTGACGCCCATCACCTTGAACATCCACCAGACACGCGGCGCCGAAAACAAACCGGCACCATCATAAATCACTAGGGTCATGCCATCGCCGATGCCAAGCTTACGCATGGCAGAGGAAAACCTGATCGGATCGGGCATCATATGCGGCAGGTCGCTCGCCTGGTCGGATTGCGCATCAAGGTCAAAGAAGACCGCGCCTGGAATATGCGCCGCCTCATACTCCGATCGACCATCACGCGGTGCACCGTCGCGCATCATCGTTGGCAGATACCAGCTTGCATCGACGGGCAAGATGTCAGGATGATCGAGCCGCTCGTTCAACCATTGTGGGCTCACAAATACATCCTCACGGCGCATGGGTAGTCGTCCTCTTGCTAAACGGCATCGATATCGGACAGGCGAATGCGCACGCGGCGGTTCTGCTTGCCCTTTTTCTCAATTTTGCGAATTTCGACCTTGCCGATCTCAAGGGTCGATTGAACATGGGTGCCACCGCAAGGCTGGAGGTCGACATCACCAATGCGGATCAGGCGAACCTTGCCGGAACCGCGTGGCGGTTTCACGCTCATTGTTTTGACCAGATCAGGCTGGGCGTCTAGCTCAGCGTCGGTAATCCACTCCTGGCCGACAGCATGGTCGCCATCGACAAGGGCCTGCAGCTCGGCACCGAGTGCCTCTTTGTCGAGACCTGCATCTTCAATGTCAAAGTCCAAGCGGCCTTCTCCATCGCCGATCTGCCCGCCGGCGACGGGAAACGGCAAAACCACTGACAACAGATGCAGCGCGGTGTGAACGCGCATATAGCGGTAGCGCTGCGCCCAGTCCAAATGGCCGGTGACGACGTCATCTGCCGACAGCGAACGTAACGCTTCTGGCAAGGGTTCATCATCCGATCGCATGACCAGGAGCACGCTTTGACGGTCCGGCCCAAAACGCGTCGTGTGAACGGGCAGCATCGTGCCGTCGGAAAGCTCCAAATGACCCTTGTCACCCGGCTGACCACCACCCTGCGGGTAGAAATGGCTGCGTTGGATGAGGATGCCGTCCTCGTGGAGACCGGCGATAGGGAGATCCGCCGTCCGGAGATAGGCGTCGGCTTGATAGAGGGCGTCGATCATTTTTGTTTCGCTGCGTTGAAGTTCACGCTTGGTTTGATCAGACCGCATCGAAATTGGCAACGAAGGCCTGTTTTCCCTAGCGCTCTAATTGCTATCTCGTGGGAAATTCTTTCCGATTATGGTCGTTGCGCGCTGTTCTTCCGAACGCAAAAAGCTGGCAAACCTACGTTTAATTTGCAGTGGTCCAAAACCGGTTTTGTCTCCGCCATTGATCCGATCCTTGTAACGCTGCGTAACCGGGAAGAGTAAGAATTGGCGTTGGCGAAACAATTTGCTGTGTGGACGTCAAAACCGGTTCGATCCTGGCGTCTTATAGCGTTGTCTAACGCTTCGGTTTTGGGTCGAGCACTGTTGCCTGAGGTTGATTGCCGGGTTGGCATTTTATGCGGCCGGTTTCTTTGGCGGCTAATAGAAGGGGCGAAAAAATCGGCCCGTGAAAGCATGAAAAGGTTCGGCGCGAGACTGAACCTCGTTGAAGTGAAAAAGTCCCCGGGTGACCGGGATTGAGAGATTGAGTGTGAACATTAACGCAACCCGTCAAAGCGACATGGTGTCAGGCCTCCTCGCCGAGTATGCACTCGGTGGCCTTTCAACCCCTGCCCGGGTGCTTGTGGAAAGCCACTTGGAGCTTTCACCAAACGCCGAACGATGGCTCGACGACATTCACGCCGTCGGAGAAACGCTCGCCCGCGATAGCGGCAAAAAGGCGATTTCTTTTGAGCCGCACGTGTTTGATCAGGTCGAGCCGGTAGGTTTTGAAGATGGTGCAGCAGCGCTGCAGGCTGTTTTCGCAAAAATCGATGCGCATGAAGCGTCAAAGCCGGCTTCGCCCAGGGCTTTGGAGCTGTTTCTTGGCATGCCGGTTTCTGATGTGCCTTGGAAAAAAGTCATCCCTGGCTTGGCAGAATACAAGCTTCCTGATGTCGATGGCGCCGAAGTCAGTCTTCTGCGCATTGATGGCGGCAAGGGAATGCCGGTCCACACTCACCATGGCTCCGAAGTGACGCTTGTGCTGCAGGGCGGGTTCTCCGATGGCAATGGCCATTACGGTGTTGGCGACATCGCCTATGCCGATGACGATGTGAATCACAAGCCCGTGGCCGATCCTGGCGAAGTCTGCATCTGTTTTGCCGTTGTCGACGCGCCGGTGGAGCTTACCGGACCGATTGGGCGCTTGATGAACTCGTTCATCCGCTAAAACAGGCCACAAAGTTCAAAGAAAAGGCGGTGCCGATTGAACCCGGTGCCGCCTTTTTGCGTAGAGTTTTACGACAAAGCTCATCCCCCTTTTCCAAAATACAGGACATCGTCTCATGGCCAGCCCGCTCGTCTGGATCACAGGTGCAAGTTCAGGACTTGGCCATGCCTTGGCCCTTGAAATGGCAGGCCGCGGCTACCGATTGGTGCTCACCGCGCGCAAACGCGATGCGCTGGAAGAACTGAAAACGGAAATCACGTCCAAACACACAGGCGCGGATGTGCACGTCGCTGAGGGCGACATCGTTGATGCTGAGCGCATGCAGGCGATCATCGAGGGGATGGAAGGCGAGGGCGGGATCGACATCGCGGTGCTCAACGCCGGCATCTACATTCCCGTTGATGCAACCAATCCGGACTTGGATGCATTCCACAAAACGTTTGATGTCAATCTGAAGGGCACCGCCAACTGCGTCGTGCCGCTGATTGAGATGATGAAGCCAAAGGGCAAAGGCCAGATCGCGCTCGTGGCATCGGTTGCCGGTTACTCGGGCCTTCCCATGTCGTCTGCTTACGGCGCCACCAAGGCAGGTTTGATTAATATGGCCGAGGCACTGCGTTTTGACACTGACCGCATGGGCATCACTTTGCAGGTGATCAATCCAGGTTTTGTTGAAACGCCCGCGACGGACGACAACCCGTTTGAGATGCCTTTTGTCCTAAAGGTCGATGATGCAGCGCGCCGCATGGCCGATGGTCTGGAATCAAGGCGCTTCGAGGTGACCTTCCCCAAGCGCTTCACCTACCAGCTGAAATTTCTTCGGTTGCTGCCTTTCGACATCTACCATTGGCTTGTGTCTCGAGCGACCGGCTGGAAGGGCAAGCCGCTCGAAGGGGATGTGCAATCCTAGCGCGCGTGTTCGTAAACGACCTGCCGCACATCGATGTTGCCGGCCTTAAAGCCGGCCTCACAATAGTGCAGGTAATAGCGCCATAGACGCTGGAAACGATCATCAAAGCCAAGCGGCGCAATGGTGTCCCACTTGTCCATAAACGTCACGCGCCACTCCCTGAGCGTGCGGGCATAATCGCGACCGAAAATCAGTTCGTCGCAAAGGTCGAGCCCGGCCGTCTTACCCAGACTGCGCAAATGAGACGGTGTCGGCAGCATCCCGCCAGGGAACACGTACTGCTGGATGAAATCCGTCGCGCGCCGATAGTGCTCAAAATAGCGGTCCTGGATGGTGATGATCTGCAAGCCGGCTTTGCCGCCAGGTTTGAGGCGCTTTTTCAACGTCTCGAAATAGGTCGGCCAATAGGCCTCGCCGACCGCTTCAAACATTTCCACAGACACGATCCGATCAAAAGTGCCTTTCTCGTCGCGGTAGTCCTGAAAAACGATATCAACATGGTCTGAGAGATCTTGACGCTTCATGCGATCGGTCGCGAAGGCATGCTGTTCGTGGCTGATCGTCAGGCCGCGCACATAGGCGCCACGTTCCTTGGCCAGGTATTCAGCGAAACCGCCCCAGCCGCACCCAATCTCCAAAACATGATCGCCAGCCATGATGCCCGTCGCGTCAGCAAGCGCCTTGTATTTGGCACGCTGCGCACTTTCCAAATCGTTGGCCCCGGTTTGATAGAGCGCCGATGAATAGGTCATCGATGGGTCGAGCCACTGCTCATAGAAGTTGTTGCCGAGATCGTAATGGGCGGAAATGTTGCGCTGCGCTTGACGCTTGGTGTTCCGGTGCAGCCAGTGCTTCACCCGCATCAAGAACCGCGCAATCGGGTTACCGTCGATGCGTTCGTGGATGATCCGCTCATTGTAACAGAAAAGCTCTAGGAAACGCGTGACGTCGGTTGACGACCAGTGGCCTTCAAAGAAGCTCTCGGCCACACCAATATCGCCGTGGCGGATGACATCGCCGATGAAATTGTAGGAGTGGATTTCCAGATCAGCGATCGGCTCTTTGCTTTGTCCTTCGATCCGGAAGCGTTCACCCGATGGCAGCGTGATCGCCAAAGTTCCGTGCTCTAAGCCGATGACGAAGCCCAGCGCCCGGCGCACAGCGCGCGGCAGGGAGCGCGTCATTTCGGCAAAATTGTCTTCCGTCAGAGGCGTGTAGTCGATCAGCCGAAAAGGTTTGGCACTGCGTTCGCGGCGTTCCGGCATCGTGCGATCAGCCATCATGTCGGTGCTCATACTCACATCCTCCTCGACTGCTTCCCCGTTAAACCGGGCCCGGTGTTGGCTGCCGATCGTTCTTTTTGGGCGCGGATTGAGCCTCCGCTGTTTGGCCATCGACAACACTGAAGCGCGCAGGTGCAGGTGGCCGGTCTCTCAGTTTGATGCCCTTCAACCAAAGGCGCAAGGCTTCGTAGTGTATCGCGCCAACTACCTTGGCGGTCAGAAACGGAACCCGCAGGGCTTCGGCCAAAAGCGATCGCGTTGAAACGGCTGACGCCTCACCATGAAACGTGGCAGCCAAGATTGGCCCTTTCGTGTCATGCTCCAGGATGCGGATCGTCACACTGTCGCCCGGTGGTTTGAGGTTGAAATGGTAGCGCATCTCCATGTCCATCAACGGTGAAACAAAGAAAAGCTTCGCCCGCGTCTGACGCAGTCCGGCAGGTCCAAGCTGGCCTGGTTCGACCTTGGCGACATAGGCGTGACGCTCACCGAACGTGTTGCGTACCTCATAAATGACGCCGACCAATTGATGGGCGTCATCGTAAGCGTAGTAGACCGACAGTGGATTGAAGACCGCGCCGAGGATGCGCGGATAGCAAAGAAGCATGATCTTCGCCGCCCGCTGGGTCAGCCCGCCTTTGGACAACATATCATCGGCCCAAGGGCGCAGCGACGATCCATCCGCTGGGCCGTGATCTTTGTTGTGCACTGAGAACAGGTTCCAGCGATTGTGGGACAGAACCGGACTTAAGCTCCCGATCTCTTCTTGGCGATCAAGGTCCATAAGAACAGAGTAGACGCGGTAGCTGAAACGGTGCGATTTGGGCCGCATGCGTTGATGCATCACCAGCCCCGAATAAAGCGTCAGCGGTGCATTCGGCGGCAGCGTAACTGGCGGCAGCGGTATCGCGGTTTCGTCATGAATGGGCGCGACGCTATTCATGACCAAAGGCTGGGGCGCAGCCGGGCTTTCGTCAAGCAAAACCGCTGTCCAGCTTATTCCGCCGCCTGAACGGCGATGTCGTCGGCGGTTTGCAGCGGATCAATGATGCCTTGGCGCCATGGCACGAAGGCGCCCAATCCTTCAGCCGCATTGAGACCTGAGCGAAGCCCGTCTTCATGGAAGCCGTAGCCTGTCCAAGCGCCGGCAAACCAAATCCGTCCGGAGCCTTGAACATCGGGCAAACGTTTCTGCGCGGCCAACGCTTTGGCATCGAATTGCGGGTGGTCGTAGCTGGTACGCAAAAAGGTCTTTTCCGGGTCCGGTGCTTGGGCCGGGTTCAGCGTGATGAACAAGGGATAGTCCTGGTCGATGTTCTGAAGCTTGTTCATCCAATAGGACACCGAGACGCCCGCGCGCGTTTCTGCCGTGCGTCCGCTCGACATGTAATTCCAGGCCGCCCAAACCTTTTTCCGTTTGGGCATCAGCGCCTCGTCGCGATGCAGATAGACGTCATTGGGTCGGTAACGCACATCGGCCAGGAGTGAACCTTCCGCATCCGAGGCATCTTTGAGCATCTCCAGCGACTGGTCGGAATGCGAGGCCATGATGGCATAGTCAAAACTGCGCGTTTCGCCGGTGCTGTCAGTCACTTGCACGGTTTCGCCGTGCCGACGGACCTCGGTAACGTGGCGACCGAGAAGCACCCTGTCGCCAAGCGGTTCGACGAGTTTCTTCACATAATTGCGGCTGCCGCCGGTGACCGTGCGCCACTCCGGCGGACGCACTTCAAGCAGGCGGTGATTGGCGAAAAAGCGCACAAAGCTCGACGCTGGAAAATCCATGATGTCGGCATCGGGAGTCGACCAAATGGCTGCACCCATGGGCACCAGATAGTCTTCGATGAAACCGGTAGGAAACCGCCTGGCCTTCAGATAGTGGCCCAGCGACATTCCTTCCAGCGCGCCGCGCTCTAAGTCGGCCAGAGCGCATGTGTTGAAGCGGAAGATCGAGCGCAGCATCCAAAGAAAACGCGGGGAAATAAGGTTTTTGCGCTGTGCAAACACCGCGCCAAGACTGTCGCCCGACCACTCCAGAGCGCCGTCGCCAACCGAGATGCCAAGGCTCATATCGCTCCATTCGGTCGCAACGCCGAGGTGCGCAAACAGGGCCGTCAGATCAGGATAATTGCGCCCATTGTAGACAATGAAGCCGGTATCGACAGCGATTTCCCGATCGCCATGGTGCACGTCAACGGTTGCAGAATGCCCGCCCGGACGCAGCCGTTTTTCATAAAGCGTGACCTGGTGTCCGGCGAAGGTTTGCAGTGCCCAAGCAGCAGCGTTGCCGGAAATGCCCGAGCCAATAACGGCGATAGTTGTCATGAAGTCTCTCGAATTGTGGAGGGAAGGCGCATTCTAGGCGGCGCTCGCCGTGTCTTTGAGGGATTTGAATGCAGAAAGCGCGCGCTCGCGAGCGCTCTTATGATCAACGATGGGCCGTCGATAGGTCGAACCGAGTTCCATGCCAGCATCACGTAGGACAGAGGTCGGCGCTTCCCAGGGCTTGTGCAGGAATTTCTTCGGTAGCTTGGCAACTTCCGGCACCCACTTGCGCGTATAGGCGCCGTCGCCGTCGAATTTTTCGCCCTGAAGAACGGGATTGAAGATCCGGAAATAGGGTGCTGCATCAGCACCTGACCCGGCAATCCATTGCCAGCTGGCCGTGTTGTTGGCCGGGTCGGCATCAATCAGCGTGTCCCAGAACCAAGCCTCGCCAGCGCGCCAGTCGATCAAAAGGTGTTTGACTAGAAACGAGCCGACGATCATGCGAACGCGATTGTGCATCCAGCCCGTGTGCCAAAGCTCGCGCATGCCCGCATCGACAATTGGATAGCCCGTCCGCCCTTGTTGCCACGCTTTCAAATAGTCGGCGCCCTTGCCAGACGTGTGATCGATCCATGGAAAGTCATCGAACTTCGGTTGATGATTTTCCGTTCCAAGGTTCGGGTAATGGAACAGCAGATGGTAGGAAAACTCGCGCCAAAGCAGTTCTTGGTGGAATTTGAAAATTGAACCGCGCGGCGCATCGGCGATCTCCGCAGCGTGCCAGACTTCGCGCGGCGAGATTTCGCCAAATTTCAGATGTGGCGACAAACGCGTGGTGGCTTCCTTGCCCGGCACGTTGCGATCATTTGGGTACCCGGCGAGCTTCTCGTCCAAGAAGGAGGAGAGATTGGCCCGTGCGCCTTTGGTGCCTGGCTCCCAGGTTTCACGCAGGCCACCAGCCCAGTCAGGCTTTGTTGGCAGAAGTCTCAGGTCATCAAGCGTCAGAGAATCCACCGAACCGTTCCAACCCGCGATAGATTTCGGCGCAGGTTTGGGTTTGGCCGGCGTGCCTGAATTCCGCGCGGCCCGCGAAAACGGTGTGAAGACGCGGTAAGGACCACCCGACCCAGTTTCCACTGTCCAAGGCTCGTGCAGCAGATGCGCATTGAAGCTTTGAACGTCGAGGTCGTCAGACTTCAGTTCGGCTTTGATCGCTGTGTCTTGCTCGATACCAGCAGCGGCGTAACGCCTGTTCCAGACCACAAGCGTCGCTTTGGTTTCGTCGACCAGCGCTTTGATTTCGGATCGGGCATCGCCAATGCGCAGGACAAGCGGCACTCCAAGGTCGGCCAAATGATCGTGCAGCGCCGCCAACGCATGGTGAAGCCACCAGAGCGATGCCCCGCCCAGCGGGCGTTGGGACTGCTGATCAAGAACGTACACCGCCAAAACCGGTGCGCCCGAAGCAGCCGCAGCCGCTAGTGCTGGATTGTCGTCGATCCGAAGATCGTCTCGAAACCAAACAAGGGCGGGTCGATCAGTGGAGGAAGAAGAATGTTTAGTGGTCAAGGACCGCAACCGTCGCAGCGTTGTGGTAAGTCCCTGACATTACGCATGACAAAGCTGCCTGGATCACCAGGCAAGCGTCAATAAGCATATGATAATTAAAAGGAAAAATGGCTCCCCGAGTAGGACTCGAACCTACGACCCAGCGATTAACAGTCGCTTGCTCTACCAACTGAGCTATCGGGGATCACCCAAGAGACCGGCGCTATACCAAAGGGTATTGGGATAGGCTAGCCCTTTATCACACTTAACCAAAAGTGCGGGGATGGAGGCCTCGCCCGGAATCGAACCGGGGTGCAAGGATTTGCAATCCTCTGCGTAACCACTCCGCCACGAGGCCTTCTAAGCGTCGGTTAGCAAGGCGCCTACGCGCATGCAAGAGCTAACAACGTTGATCGTGACCAATAGATGACCATGCCCGAAACGGGTTTCAACCTTGCGTGGTGAATGCGGCGGTTTGCCAGCCGAAAGATGAAGAGGTAGAGGCGCTCAACCGCCTTGCTTTGCTTGGGCGCGGCTTGCATAAGGTCAGCACCAAATGATCCCATGAGCCGGGCGGGAACGTCTTGCTTTGGAGAGGACTAAGCCATGCCTACCACAGCCGCATCTATGACCGACCAACGCGTAAAGATGGTTGATAATCAACTGCGCACGTTTGATGTCTTTCAATATGATGTGCTGGCCGCATTTCTTGAGATTCCCCGCGAACTTTTCGTCCCGCAGAGTAAGCGGCCATTGGCCTATAGCGATGCTGAGATTGAGATCGCCGATGGTGACGCGTTGCGCCGCATGATCCGCCCGATGCATCTGGCGCGGATGATTCAATCGGCGGGCCTGACGCGCGACAGCGTTGTCCTCGATGTGGGATGTCTGACGGGGTATTCCTCGGCCATTCTTTCACGGCTCTGCGGCTCCGTCGTTGCTCTTGAAACGACAGATGCGATGGTCCGGCGGGCAACGGACGCCCTTTCCGACGCAAACATCGACACGGTCGCCGTTCTGGAAGGCCCGCTCGCAGAAGGCTATGCCTCCGAAGGGCCGTTCGATGCGATTCTTCTTGGCGGAGCTGTCGAAGAGGTGCCGATCAACTTGGTTTCGCAATTGCGCGAAGATGGCATGATCGTTGGACCGCTTGGCACCGGTGGCGCAGGACGCGCTGTTTCGATCAAGCGGGATGGCGATGGCCATACGGTCTTGCCACTTTTCAACTGCTCCGCGCCACCGCTGCCCGGTTTTACGCGCGAAGAGACGTTCACCTTCTAGGGTTCAATCAACAGTCTGCTTGGAAGCTGAACCGTTGCTCATTTGCAGCAACGGTTGGCCAAATGCTGCGCGTGTCAGGATACGGCATCACAATATGTAAGTGTCACTTGCATCGGCGAATTGAGAACCTTAACAAATCGTAAAGATTGCCGATCAGAGCCCATGCTAGGGCCTGGTCCGACAATTCCTCAGTGATAATCAAGTGTGTGGGCGAGCGTACCGATCATGAAAAAAACATGGCAAACCATGGCGTTGGCAGGTGTTGCGAGCGTGGTCATGGCGGTATCTGGCCCGCTTGCCACGGCGCAAGCTGAAACGCTGGCTGGCGCACTTGCTAGGGCCTACCAACACAACCCGGAACTCAACGCTGCACGCGCCGGCCTCCGCGCCACAGACGAAGGCGTTCCCCAGGCACTTTCCGGTTACCGGCCGACGGTTTCTGGCAGCGCAACCACCGGCCTGAGCACCACACAGAGCCGGCCTAACGGACGGCCAAACACATCCACCGATTTGAACCCGACAACGCTTGGGATCACGATTACGCAACCGCTTTTCCGCGGGTTCCGCACCCAAAACTCGGTGGCGCAAGCTGAGGCTGGCGTGGCGGCGGCGCGTGCCGGTTTGCAGAACACTGAACAGAACATTTTCGTCTCGGCGACGCAGGCCTACATGGATGTCCTTGCCGACCGCGCCATCCTGTCACTTCGTCAACAGAATGTTGGCTTCCTTGAAGAGCAGGTTCGCGCCGCCCAGGCACGATTTGATGTCGGCGAGGGCACGCGCACGGACATAGCCCAAGCCAACGCTCGCCGCGCGTTTGCCTTGGCGCAGGTCAGCGCTGCCCAAGCTGCTCTGACGGCTTCCAATGCCGTCTATCGGCAGGTCATCGGCATTGATCCTCGCCAACTGGTAACGCCAAGCCCGTTCACCAATGGCATACCAAGTACGCTGCAAGGCGCGCTGGACAATGCGCTGGCAACACATCCTGCGATCGTCGCTGCCCGCGCCAACATCGATGTTGCTCAAAGCGCCGTGGCGATTGCTGAAGGCGAGCTTTTGCCGTCAGTTGACTTGGAAGGGTCGGCGCAGCGCTCCTGGGACGTCGGGACAGCTGGCGGACCCAATGATACATTTGCGGCGACGCTGCGCCTGAGCGTGCCAATCTATCAGGGCGGTCGCGCAACATCGGCGATCCGCCAGTCGATCGAGACGCTTGGACAACGGCGCCTCGAGCTCGACGTGACGCGTGAGCAGGTGCGCGCTGCCATCTATTCGGCCTTTGGCGGGCTTGAAGCAGCACGCGCGCAGATTGAAGCCTCGAACGCCCAGGTGTCGGCCGCGCAGGTCGCGCTCGCTGGCACGATTGAGGAACAACGCGTCGGTCAGCGCACCACTCTGGATGTTCTCAACACGCAGGATGAATTGATCACCGCCCGGATCGCCGAGATCAACGCCCGTCGCGATCTGGTTGTGGCGTCTTATTCATTGGCATCAGCGCTGGGTCGCTTGTCGGCCGAGACACTGGGTCTGCAGGTGGCGCGCTACAATCCGGTGGAGCATTACGATGCCGTTCGCGACCGTTGGTATGGCTTGCGCACGCCCGATGGTCGTGGCGGTGTCATCTTTGGCGATTGATCGCGCCCTCCGTTGCCGCCAATAGGCGGTTAACGGCCCGTTTCCGGTCATGGTTAAGGGTTCGTTAAGCGCTTTCCCCCAGAAAATGCATGTATGATTGGCGTTTGACTCGCATGGCTGTACGCCGCGCTGTGTCATAATGCCTTCGAATCAAGTTGGTTTGCAGCTGGCGCTGCCGTCGGGAACTCAATTGAATGAGAGCTTTGACGGCGAGCACAGCCGGGAACCTTGGGTAGCGGGAAGCGGTGCGCAATGTCCAAGTCTAGCGCGAATGCCGAACCTTCGATGGAAGAGATTTTGGCGTCCATTCGCCAAATCATTTCCGATGATGAGCCGGAGCAGCCGGCCGACGAAGAACCACCTGCGGACGAATCCGCCGAAGCCGAGGCGTCCAGCGAAGAGCCGGAGCTGGAGAGCGCTGCCGACGAGGACATCTCCGAAGCCGATCTCGACGCCCTGTTCGCCGATCCGGCGCCCGCCGAGCCCGAACCCGCTGAAGAACCAGCCGGGGATGAAGACGACGGATTTGCTGCCGTTGAGGCAGAGCCGGAACCTGAGCCCGAACGAGAACCAGAATTGGACGAGGATGACGATGTCCTCGACCTAGGCGCGTTGCAGGCCGATGCCGATGACATGGCCGATGAATTGTTCGACGCGCCGGAAGATCTCGATTTTGCCGAGCCGGAACCTGAGCCGGAGCCAGAACCGGTAGCAGCCGAACCTGAGCCAGAACCGGTTGTCCATGAGCCGCTTCCTGCATCGGCGCGTCTGATATCGAAGGAAACCGATGGCGCGGTTTCAGCAGCGTTTGCCGATCTGGCTTCGACCATGCTTTCCGGTAACGCACGCACACTTGAGGATTTGGTGCAGGATATGCTGCGCCCGATGCTTAAAAGCTGGCTCGATGAGAATCTGCCAACCATGGTCGAAAAGATGGTGCGCGAAGAGATCGAGCGAGTCGCCCGCCGCGGACCTCGCTCTTAAATCAATCCCTCTGCCTGGCCGTTCCCACCCTAGACCGTGTGGTTGACAGCACCGTTGCTGAACGCCTTTAACGGGCGCGAGAAAACGCGCGTTCCATGTTGGCCAATGTTACCTCACGGCCCATGGCAGCGATGGAGCCCCACCATACCTTTGAAAAACGTGACCGTTATGACGATGGAAAAAACCTTTGCGCCTGCCGATATCGAGCAGCGCATCGCCAACACTTGGGATGAGGCAAAAGCGTTCGCTGCCGGTGCCGGCAGCAAAGAGGGCGCTGACAGTTTCACCATCGTCATTCCGCCGCCCAACGTCACCGGCTCGCTACACATGGGCCACGCGCTCAACAACACGCTGCAGGACATTCTGGTGCGTCAAAAACGCATGCAGGGCCATGATGTGCTTTGGCAGCCGGGCACGGATCATGCCGGCATTGCCACACAGATGGTGGTGGAGCGTGATCTCGCGCTGCGACAAATTCAGCGCCGCGATCTGACGCGCGAGGAGTTCCTGAACCACGTTTGGTCCTGGAAGAACGAGTCCGGTGGCACGATCATCAATCAGCTCAAACGCCTTGGCGCATCCTGTGACTGGTCGCGTGAGCGCTTCACGATGGATGAGGGCCTCTCCAAGGCGGTGCTGAAGGTCTTTGTTCAGTTGCATCGCGAAGGGCTGATTTACAAAGACAAGCGCCTGGTCAACTGGGACCCGCAGTTCGAGACGGCAATCTCCGACCTTGAAGTGGAAAACATCGAGGTCGACGGTCATATGTGGCACTTCAAGTACCCGCTGGCCGGCGGCGAGACCTATGACTATGTCGAGAAAGATGAGGATGGGAATGTCACGCTGCGCGAGACGCGCGACTATATTTCCATCGCTACCACGCGGCCAGAAACCATGCTTGGCGACGGCGCAGTGGCTGTTCATCCGTCTGACGAGCGCTATGCGCCGATCCTTGGCAAGCTATGTGAGATCCCGGTGGGTCCCAAAGAGCATCGCCGCTTGATCCCGATCATCACCGATGAGTATCCGGACCCTGACTTTGGTTCCGGTGCGGTGAAGATCACGGGCGCACACGACTTCAACGACTATCAGGTAGCGAGGCGCAATCAGATACCGCTCTACCGCCTGATGGATTCCAAGGGAGAGATGCGCGCTGATGGCGAGCCCTATGCCCGCGAGGCTGCCAAGGCCAAAGCAATTCTGGAAGCCGGGGGTGAGCCGGACAAGAACGAGGTCGATCTCATCAATTTGGTGCCCGATGAGTATCGCGGCTTGGACCGCTTCGACGCGCGCAAAAAGGTCATTGCCGACATCGACGCCGAACGCTTGATGATCGAGGTCGAAGACAAGCGGATCATGCAGCCATTTGGTGATCGCTCGAAGGTGGTCATCGAACCGATGCTGACCGACCAATGGTATGTGGACGCCAAAACCCTTGCTGAACCGGCGCTGGCCTCAGTGAAAGAGGGGCGCACCAACTTCGTCCCGAAGAACTGGGAAAAGACCTACTTCGAGTGGATGGAGAATATCGAGCCATGGTGCATCTCGCGCCAGCTATGGTGGGGTCATCAAATCCCGGCCTGGTATGGGCCGGACGACCATATCTTCGTGGCCGAGGACGAAGAGGTCGCACTCGACATGGCGGTCCAGCACTACCTCGCTCACGAAGGGCCATGGAAGGCCTGGGTTGAGGAAAAAATGAATGATTTCAAGCCTGGTGAGATCCTGACACGTGATCCCGACGTGCTTGACACCTGGTTTTCCTCCGCGCTCTGGCCATTCTCCACCCTTGGCTGGCCAGAAGACACGCCGGAGCTGAAGCGCTATTACCAGACCGATGTCCTGGTGACGGGTTTCGACATCATCTTCTTTTGGGTTGCCCGAATGATGATGATGGGCCTGCACTTCATGAAGGATGAGCATGGGCAGCCGGTCGAGCCGTTCCACACCATCTACATCCACGCCCTTGTGCGCGACGAGCACGGGGCCAAGATGTCGAAATCGAAGGGCAATGTGCTCGACCCGCTGGTGCTGATAGATGAGTTTGGCGCCGACGCTGTGCGCTTCACCTTGGCGGCCATGGCGGCGCAGGGCCGTGACATCAGGCTCTCCACCCAACGTATTGGTGGTTATCGCAACTTTGCGACCAAGCTTTGGAACGCGGTGCGTTTTGCGCAGTTGAACGGCGCCGAGCACCAGGCCGACTTCGATCCATCGGCGGTCAAGGAACCGGTGAACCAGTGGGTGCTGACGGAAGCAAGCCGCGCGATCGCCGAGATCGACGACGCCCTGGAGGGTTACCGTTTTAACGATGCCGCAGGTGCAGCCTACAAGTTCACCTGGAACCTGTTCTGCGACTGGTATCTGGAGTTGTTGAAGCCAACACTTAATGGCGACGACGGCCCTGCAAAAGACGAGGCACGGGCCACTATGGCCTATGTCATCGACACAATTCTCGCTCTGCTGCATCCCTTCATGCCATTCATCACTGAAGAGCTTTGGTCCGAAACCGAAGGCGCTCATGGGCGCGAGAACGTTCTTGCGCTGTCGCCTTGGCCAACGCTTTCCTATGAGAACGAGGAGGCCGCGGCCGACCTCAACTGGGTGATCGACCTCATTTCGAAGACTCGGTCCGTGCGCTCGGAAATGAACATTGCGCCAGGGGCAAAGCTTTCGGCTGCCCTGGTCGGAGCGAACGAGGCCACCCAATCACGCCTTGCCGGCCAAAAAGGCGTTCTGGAACGCGTGGGGCGCTTCGAAGCGATCACGCTCGCCGACGCTGCGCCGGAAGGTTCGATCCAGCAGGTGGTAGGTGAGGCGACCTTGTGTTTGCTCGTTGGCGATGTGGTCGATTTGGCGGCTGAAAGGGCTCGTCTTGCCAAAGAGATCGAGCGGCTTGATGGCGAGATTGCCCGGATCGACAAAAAACTCGGCAATGAAAAATTCACAGCCCGTGCGCCGGAAGAAGTTGTTGCGGGCGAGCGTGAAAAGCGCGCCGGTTACGAGGCTGACAAGATGAAGGTCGCCGAGGCGTTTGGCCGCTTGCCAGCCTAGAGACCTTACCGGTCACCGGTCATCCCGGACGGTAAGACCGATCCGGGATGACTTCATCTGCCAGTACTACGCCACACCGTCCGGGTGCAGAGCTTTGCCGAGAATATGATCATCTCGCCGGATGACATGAGCTGAGTGCCCCACAATCAGTGGGTCAGGCCCGCGTGCCACATCCTTGCTCTTGTCCGGATAAGGCAGAGAGGCCAGGAAATGCCGCATACAGTTAAGCCGCGCGCGCTTTTTATCGTTTGATTTTACGACGGTCCAGGGCGCGTCGGCGGTGTCGGTGTAGAAGAACATGGCCTCTTTGGCTTCGGTGTAATCGTCCCACTTATCCAGCGATGCCTTGTCAATCGGTGACAGTTTCCATTGCTTGAGCGGGTCGTGTTCACGCGATTTGAAACGGCGCAGCTGCTCCTCCTGGCTCACCGAAAACCAGTATTTGAACAGGCGAATGCCAGAGCGCGTGAGCATCTGCTCAAACTGCGGCGTCTGGCGCATGAACTCCAGATATTCCGACGGCGAGCAAAAGCCCATCACGCGTTCAACGCCGGCCCTGTTGTACCAGGAGCGGTCGAACATCACGATCTCGCCAGCTGCAGGCAGGTGCTCAATATAGCGCTGATAATACCACTGCGTGCGCTCGCGCTCGGTCGGTTTGGAAAGCGCCACAACGCGCGCCGTCCGGGGATTCATATGCTCCATGTAGCGTTTGATCGTTCCGCCCTTACCGGCGGCATCGCGGCCTTCGAACAACAGAACGATGCGCTCGCCGGTTTCTTCCACCCAGCGCTGGACCTTGAGCAATTCAACCTGAAGCTCCGCCTTGTTGGCCTCATAGGTGTTGCGGCGCATTTTGTGCTTATAGGGATACTCGCCGGTCTCAAATAAGCGACGGATGCTCTCAGGATCATTGCGGTCGGGAGGCGTTGACTCCGACACCACCGTTTCCATGTCCGAGATGGCCGTGCGATCGGCGCCATTGGGTTGACCCAACTCGGTATCCTCGCGTCGTGTTTGGTTCATCCTGTGTCCCATTCTGTCCGGCTGCTTGATGCACTGAAAGGTTGCAGCACTGCACAAGTTCGCGCGCAGCGCCATGATCCTTCTCAAGTCCAGTCATCAATGGCCCGGCGGTAACCATAAGTAATGCGTACAGGGTCAATCGGCTGGCGGCGTGGTGGCAAAGCCGCCAATGTGGCTGAAACGCAACAGCACTGACAATTGCTCTGCCCTAAGAAGAGGGGAGGCGCGCTTGCCCCCTTTTGGCCCAACTTCGCGCGGACAGCCACTGCACAACGAGCGCGGATGGCAATGTCCCGGGCCACAGGGATTTGCCGCATAAACAGAAACTGTCGCTCGTAGGGAAAGAATTTATGGACGCCAAAGTCTTCGACAAATCCAAGTTGCCGAGCCGCTATGTGACTTCCGGGCCACAGCGCGCGCCGCACCGCTCCTATCTTTACGCGATGGGTTTGTCGCAGGACCAGATTGGCCAGCCGCTCGTTGGCGTGGCGTCCTGCTGGAACGAAGCCGCCCCCTGCAACATCGCACTGATGCGCCAGGCCCAGGCTGTGAAAAAAGGTGTGGCCACGGCCAATGGCACGCCGCGTGAGTTCTGCACCATCACCGTGACCGATGGCATTGCGATGGGCCATGAGGGCATGAAGTCCTCGCTGGTTTCGCGCGATGTCATCACCGACTCCGTTGAACTGACGATGCGCGGCCATTGTTACGACGCGCTGGTTGGTCTCGCCGGTTGCGACAAGTCCCTGCCGGGCATGATGATGGCTATGGTTCGCCTCAATGTGCCGTCGGTCTTCCTCTATGGCGGTTCCATTCTTCCGGGCACCTTCAAGGGCCGTCAGGTTACGGTTCAAGACGTGTTTGAGGCGGTCGGCATGCATTCCGTCGGCAAGATGTCGGATGAAGATTTGGAAGAACTGGAACAGGTGGCCTGCCCATCGGCCGGATCCTGTGGCGCGCAGTTCACCGCCAACACGATGGCGACGGTCGCTGAGGCGATCGGTCTGGCACTGCCTTACTCGTGTGGCGCGCCTGCGCCCTATGAAATTCGAGATCGGTTCTGTGCTGCGGCCGGCGAAAAAGTGATGGAGCTTCTGGCTCGCAACATTCGCCCGCGCGATATCGTCACCCGCAAAGCGCTGGAAAATGCGGCCACCGTGGTCGCCGCATCGGGCGGCTCAACCAATGCCGCGCTTCATCTGCCAGCCATCGCCAACGAGATCGGTATCGACTTCGACCTCTTCGATGTCGCGGAAATCTTCAAGAAGACGCCCTATATCGCCGATCTCAAGCCGGGCGGGAAATATGTCGCTAAGGACATGTTCGAGGCCGGCGGCATCCCGCTCTTGATGAAGACACTGCTCGAACACGGCTTCCTGCACGGCGACTGCATGACCGTTACCGGCCGCACCATGGCCGAGAATATGGAAAGCGTGGAATGGAACGCCGAACAGGATGTCGTGTTTCCCGCTGACAACCCGATCACGCCAACCGGTGGTGTCGTGGGCCTTGCGGGAAATCTCGCGCCAGAAGGTGCAATCGTAAAAGTTGCAGGAATGAGCAACCTGAAATTTACCGGTCCTGCGCGATGCTTCGATTCAGAAGAAGAGTGTTTTGAAGCGGTCCGCACCGGCGCCTTTGAAGAAGGCGAGGTTTTGGTTATCCGCTATGAAGGACCAAAGGGGGGACCGGGAATGCGCGAAATGCTGTCCACAACAGCGGCCCTTTATGGTCAGGGCATGGGCGACAAGGTCGCGCTGATCACCGATGGACGCTTCTCCGGTGCGACCCGAGGCTTCTGCATCGGCCATGTTGGACCCGAAGCCGCAGTTGGCGGCCCGATCGGTCTGTTGCGCAATGGCGATGTCATTTCCATCGATGCTGTTGAAGGCACGATTGCGGTCGATCTCTCCGACGAGGAGCTGGCCGAGCGCAAAAAAGCCTGGAAACCGCGCGAAAATCATCACACTTCCGGCGTCCTTTGGAAGTACGCACAGACTGTTGGCCCCGCACGCGATGGTGCTGTCACGCACCCCGGCGGTAAGGCTGAAAAGGTAACCTATGCAGATATCTAGTGCCCTTCGGCGTTTGCGAGCGTATCGCGCAAACGTTCAATCCTTCCGTCTTCCAGCGCTGGCCGCAGGCCTAGCGTTGGGCGTCGGCTTGGCTGGCGCCCTAGCGCCGGAGGCAGCCTTTGCACAAACCTCGCCGACGGACGCGTGGATCGATGATCCGCGCGCCGCTTTTGCCGCTGGAACCTCGGCCTATTACTCAGGCGATGTACAAACAGCCCTACAGGCGCTTGAGGCGGCTGCCGAAGGCGGTCATGCCGTGGCGCGCTGGAAACTGGCGCGTATGTACGCGCAGGGCGATGGCGTGGCCGAAGACGATGCGCGCGCGTTCACCTACTTTTCGCAGATCGCCAATGCGCATGCCGAGGATCGTCCCGATACGCCGCGTGCACGTTTTGTCGCCAACGCCTTTGTTGCGATTGCGGGCTATTACAACAGCGGCATTGGCGGCGTGTTATCGCCCGATCACACGCGCTCGCGTCAGATCTTCTCTTATGCCGCGTCCTATTTCGGTGATCCGGATGCGCAGTATCATCTTGGTATGATGTTGCTGCACGGCGAGGGTGGCGATGTGGACGTGCGCCAAGCTGGCCGTTGGCTTCGACTGTCGGCGCTCAAAGGTCATGTCGATGCACAATTGAGTCTTGGCGAGCTGCTCTATGCCGGCGCCGATGGCATGCGTGCCAGCCCGGCCGACGGGCTAAAATGGCTGCTGATTGCTGGCGAATTTGCCGTGACACCCGATGAAGAACAGCGTGTGCGCAATGTCCAGGAAAGGTATCTGGCCCTTGCCAACACAGACCTGCGTGCCCGCTCGTTGCAGATGGCGGAAGAATGGCTAACAAGCCCAGATGGCCTGGCGGTTCTTCATGCGCGCCGCGCCGAAGAGGTCGCAAGCCAATAAAACCGCCCAATTCCGCAACGGAAAGTTGGTTGTGGCCGGGTTTGCTTACACCAAAAAGGTGAGCCTAACCGGAGGGTTAACCCTTCCATTACCCCGACGAACTATTCCTATCATTTGCGCGAGCCGGTGCGTTCGAGGATTGGGATAGACCTGCGTATGAAGATTTTGGCCCTGACGGACGGCTCGGTTAAGTCGGCGACGGCGCTTGATGCCTTCGATGGCAGAACGCAGGTGGACATGCACGTCCCGCTGGCCCCACTTCCCGAGTTTATGGCCAAGCCTGACATCGTCATCATGTCATTTGTCGACTTTCCCGAATACGGGATGAAGCCGCTGCTTGAATGGCTTGAAAAGCATGAACTATCCAATAAGCCGCGCATTTTGTGCATGCCCAAAAGCGTCGCACGCCAGTTTTCCGCTTCCGTACGCCTGTTCGCAGACAAGCTACTTCCGCTGCCTGTGCGCGCTGATGTGATGCTTGATGCCGTGGAACGGATGGACACGCGACTGCCCGAAATCCGCAAGCAACAGCGCAACGAAACCGCCGCGACCGTGCAGAGCACCGCTCGCAAGTTTCTCAGCGCCTTTTCGGCTGACAATGGCGACTCCGCGACCACGGTCGTTGCACTCAGCGCCGCCACCAAAGATGTCTGCACCGCGCTCGACAAGGATGGGCTTGGTAGCTGGCTGACCGCCGTTGATAGCTACCATTCTTCCACCGCCCGCCATTGTATGGCGGTTGCTGGATTTGCCTCCGTCTGGGCGCGGATGCTGGGCGTCAAAGACAAGGACATGCATCTGTTTACTCGGGGCGCACTGCTTCATGACATTGGCAAGATGCGCATTCCCCTTGCCATCCTCGACAAGGAAGGGCCGCTGACGCCTGAAGAGGAAGCAATCATGCGCACGCACCCAGAGGAGAGCAAACGCATCCTTGAGGCGGGCGACAACATAAATCCCGTGATCATCGATCTGGCTTACTCGCACCATGAGTTGCTGGATGGATCAGGCTATCCGCGCGGCCTGAAAGGCAATCAGATCAACGACATGGTCCATTGCCTGACCATCATCGATATGTACGCGGCACTGATCGACGAGCGCTCCTACAAGGGCGCAATGCATCCCAACGATGCCTACGCGTACCTGCAATCCATTCCTGAAAAGCTCGACAAGGGTTTGGTCAACGCCTTCCGCCCGGTCGTCGATGCGCACATGGAACAGGAAATGGCAGCCGCCTAAGCTGCAAACTGCCCGATGACCGGCACATGGTCGGACGGTTTTTCCCAACCGCGCACATGATCATCCACACGCACGCCTGCCAGGCTATCGGCGAGCTGTGGCGAAACAAGCAGATGATCGATGCGAATGCCGTGATTTTTTTGCCAGGCGCCGGCCTGATAATCCCAAAAGGTGAAATGCTGCTCATCGCTGACGGCCCGCAAAGCGTCCGTATACCCGAGCGCTTCTAACCGGCGAAGAGCGCCTCGGCTTTCCGGCTGATAAAGTGCGTCATCGACCCAAGCCTTCTCGCTGTAGAGATCGCGCGCATCAGGTATTACGTTGTAATCGCCAGCAAACACCAAGGGGTCCTCGCGCTTTAAGCAATCCTCCGCAAACGCGATAAGCCTTTCCATCCAGGCGAGTTTGTAGGGAAATTTTTCCGTGCCGAGCGGATTGCCGTTGGGCAGGTAAAGACAGGCGACGCGCACGGTCGGCAAATCACTCTCGTCCGGTGGGGCAACACGCGCCGTGATGAATCGGGCATGTTCATCGCTATCATCACCCGGCAGGCCGCGCGTCACATCGCTGAGCGGTGTCTTGGAGAGAATCGCAACGCCGTTGAAACCCTTTTGCCCGTGCGTTTCGACGTGATAGCCCAGCGCCTCGAACTTCTCGCGTGGGAAGGGCGCGTCTTCGGATTTGATTTCCTGAAGACAGGCAACATCGGGTGAGGCTTCTTTCAGCCAGGAAAGCGCCGTCTCAAGGCGCGCTTTGACGCCATTGATGTTCCAAGTCGCGATATCCATCAAAGTGAAAAGCTGGTGCCACAGCCGCAGGACGCGGTGGCGTTGGGATTGGAAATCTCAAACGCCGCGCCCATCAATGACACTTTGTAGTCGATCACACTTTCGGCCAGATAGGGCAGGGACACCGCGTCCACCAGCACTTTGACCGTGTCGTCGCCAAGCACGACATCATCGTCGAGTTGCTCCTGCGTCAGCTCATATTTGTATTGAAAACCCGAACAGCCGCCACCTTCCACGCTGACACGCAGCATGGTGCCAGCCGGTTCATCCTTCATCAAAATGGCGACACGGTCGAGCGCCGCCTGGGTAACCGAAACACCTTCGGCCTCCATCGGGGGGGCAGCGCTTTCTGCCTGTTCGTTCACCTGAACGGTCATGATCACGTCCTGTGGTTTGGTTATGTCCATGCGAGACGGCTCAAAGCTCGTCATCGCATCTATGTTTGACTAGAGGTAAGCATGAACACGCCTTAGATCAAACCCAATCGGAAACAGTGACCCAAAGCCACCTGTGACAGACACGCCATCCCAAGACTTAGCCATCTACGCGGCGCGCCCCATGGCCTCGGGCAACCGTGTTTTGGAGGAACCGGAAAGCGTTGATCGCGGCCCGTTTCGCCGTGACCGTGATCGCATCGTGCATGCACAGGCCTTTCGCCGGTTGGCGCACAAAACACAGGTCTTTATGTCAGAAGAGGGCGATCACTATCGCACGCGCCTGACCCATACCATCGAAGTTGCCCAGATCGCCCGTTCGCTGGCTCGCAATCTTGGACTCGATACCGACCTCACCGAAGCGCTGGCCTTGGCGCACGATCTTGGCCACACGCCCTTCGGACACACCGGCGAGGATGCTCTCGCTGCCGTCATGCAGCCCTTTGGTGGGTTTGAACACAACGCGCAGACCCTGCGCATCGTGACGAAGTTGGAGCAGAGATACGCGTCCTTTGATGGTCTCAACCTGACTTTCGAGACACTGGCGGGCATCATCAAACATAATGGCCCGATGACCGACGCACCGGGGAAGGTTCTTGACCCCAAGCTCGGCGGTGTATTGCCGTTCGCGTTGATCGACTTCATGGATCGCCACGGACTGGATGCAGAGATTCTGGCGCTCAGCGACCATGGCAGCCTGGAGGCGCAGATTGCCACGATCTCCGATGATATCGCCTACAACACCCACGATATCGACGATGGCGTGCGTGCTGGCTTCTTTGCCCTCGATGACTTGCGCCACGTTGGTATGGTCGATGACATTCTGCGCGAGATTGAAACCGCCCATCCGCAGATCGCCGCCGAACGGCGGATGGGAGAGTTCACCCGCCGCTTGATCACCAAGCTTATCCAAGATGTCGATCGGACGACCCGCACGCGCCGAAAAGCAGCCGGTGTCGAAACGGCCGATGACGTCAAAAAGGCCGGTCAGACGCTCGCTCTCTTTTCCGATGCGGTGGCTGAAGATGTCTGGATGATCAAGGCGTTTCTGTTCAAGACGGTGTATCGCAATGCTGAAATGATGACCTTGCGTTCACAAGCCGACCAAGTCCTGCGCGCCATGTTCGCCCATCTTCTGGCTCATCCTGATCAATTGCCGGCGGACTGGCGCAGTACCCTAGGTGAGAACCCAACGGAGGCTGCGTTGGCGCGGACGGTGTGTGACTTCATCGCCGGCATGACGGATCGCTATGCATTGGGCATGCACGCGCGATTGTTTGACGACACGCCTGACCTGCGGTACGGCGCTGCCATCTAAGCGCCACAGGCAGGCGCCTTATGCGCCACCATCCCCCCAGATTTTTGAAGCGATCCTCCATGTCCGAGACCTATGACCTGTTTGCCGATTTCAGGGGCCGAGTCCTGGCGGCGCTCGAACAGACCGGTGTGCTGGCCGACGCGGATCGCGATGTGCTCCCGATGGCTGCCATCACAGTTGAGCCGCCGCGCGATGAAAGCCATGGTGATCTCTCAACCAACGCCGCAATGGTCTTGGCCAAACCGCTAAAATCCAATCCGCGTGCCATCGCTACAGCGCTTGCTGAAATCCTCCAAATGGACGCCGACGTTGATGGCGTAGATGTCGCCGGGCCGGGCTTCATCAATCTCCGGGTGGCTCCATCTTTTTGGCAGGACGTACTTACACGCGTTCTAAGCGAGGGCGATGGGTATGGGCGCAACGTGCTTGGCGCGCCAGAAAGCCTGCCAAAGACCAATGTCGAGTACGTCTCGGCTAACCCGACCGGTCCGATGCATGTCGGTCATTGCCGTGGCGCGGTGGTTGGCGATGCATTGGCCAACGTCATGGAAGCGGCTGGCTATCCGGTCACCAGGGAATACTACATCAACGATGCAGGTGGTCAGGTCGATACGCTCGCGCGCTCGGCGTTCTTGAGGTACCGCGAGGCACTTGGCCAGGACATCGGCGCTATCCCCGAGGGGCTCTATCCCGGTGCGTATCTGGTGCCCGTCGGCCAAGGACTTGCCGAAAGCCATGGTGACAAGCTTCTCGCAATGGAAGAGGCCGATTGGCTGCCGACGGTGCGCAAGGCCGCTATCGACGCCATGATGGATCTCATCCGCGAGGATCTGGCCAGTCTCAATGTCCACCATGATGTATTCTTTTCCGAAGCCAGCCTGCAAACCGGCGACAATGGCGATCGTGTAGAACAAGCCATCGACGCGCTGAAGTTCCGCGATTTGGTCTATGAAGGCCGCTTGGAAAAACCCAAGGGCGAGAGCGCCGAAGAGTGGGAAGACCGCGAGCAGACGCTGTTTCGGTCTTCGCAGTTTGGTGATGACACCGATCGCGCACTTCTGAAATCTGACGGCAGCTACACCTATTTCGCCTCTGATATCGCCTATCACTACGACAAATATCTGCGCGGCTTCACCCGCCAGATCGACGTGTTTGGCGCAGACCATGGCGGCTACGTCAAACGCATGAAGGCCGCGGTTACGGCGATGAGCGATGGCAAAGCCTCGCTCGACATCCGGCTTTGCCAACTGGTCAAACTGTTCCGGGCAGGCGAGCCAGTCACCATGTCGAAGCGGTCCGGTAACTTCGTCACCCTACGCGACGTCGTTGAGGAAGTGGGCGCCGATGCAACCCGTTTCATGATGCTCTACCGAAAAAACGACGCGCCGTTGGATTTCGATTTCCAGAAGGTCACTGAGCAGTCAAAAGACAATCCGGTCTTCTATGTTCAGTACGCCCATGCGCGCTGCGCTTCGGTCTTGCGCATGGCGAAAGCCGAACTGCCGAACGAGGATTTTGGGTCAGTTGGGCTGGTTTCAGCTGACCTTTCACCACTTACCGATAACGGCGAGTTGGCGCTGATCCGCTTGATTGCCGCGTGGCCGCGCACCTTGGCTGCCGCTGCAACCCACAGCGAGCCGCATCGCATCGCGTTTTACTTGCATGATCTTGCCAGCGCACTTCACAGCCATTGGAACCGAGGCAAGGGTGAGCCCAACTTACGCTTTGTTAACCATGATAACCCATTGTTAACGCGAGCAAGAATGGCGCTAGTCACCGGTCTTGCACAGACGCTGAAGCAAGGACTGACCTTACTTGGCGTTGGGGCACCGGACGAAATGCGCTAAAATCGCTTTGGCAGGCTCCAGGATCGAGTGCTGCCGAGGTCACGCGTGAGCCACACTTAGGCCACGCTCGCAGGTGAACGGGTGAGGGTGACGCACATGAAGAACCCAAGCACATCCCCGCAATCTGCCGAGGGTCAAGGATTGGACCCGCTGGAAGAGTTAGCGCGCATCATGAACGATACAAACACACCCAACCCAAACAAACGTCCCGACGACCAAGCATCGTCTTCCGATGACCCGCTTGATCTTGGTCTCGGCGATCAAGGCCTGGCTGAACTGTTTGGCGATCAACGCTTTGATGAGGATCCAGTGCTTTCAACCTCGTTCGAGGCTGAACTGGAAAGCGCCGCCAACGAGCCAACGGATGCACTGTTCAAGGATTTGGATTTCAGCGAAGTTGATTTGCCTGGTCTCGATGAGCCTGCGCCATCGACAACAGAACCAGCAGTTGCCGCGCCGACGCCTAGCGATGCTGAGCCGATTCCCTCCCTGACCGAGCATTTGACTCCGCGCGCACCAGAGCCTGCGACCATTGAGCCAGCCCAGCGCGGCGCGGTTCAAGAAGATGACCTGCTGGCCGCCATGGACGCACTGGCGCTTGATGAACCCGCGACAGCGAGCGCTGCTCCGCCACCTCCTCCCTTGCCGTTTGAACAGCCCGGCACACAGCCACCCGCCTTTGCCGCACCGGCGGCGGACCCGGTTCCCGATTTTCAGGCTGGCGAGGCACCGGAAGTAGCTTTCGACGAGGCTGGCGATCATCAGCCGGCGTTTGAAGATTTTGAACATGCAGAAGGCGAAGAAGGCCGATCTGGACCTGGGCGCATGGTGCTCTTTGCACTGTCCGCCGTCGCCGTTCTAGGAGTTGCAGGCGTCATCGCGTTCGGCCTGATCTCCAGCAATGATGCGCAGGATTCAACGCCGCAAGTGATTGCCGCCGCAGAGGGCGATGACAAGGTCGAGCCGGTTGCGACAGAAGAAACGCAATCCCAGCCGGGCGATGCTGTGTTCAGCCGTTTGGATCAGGGTGATGCGCCAGCAACGTCAGCGCCACGCGTGATCTTGCCTCAACCGGACAATGACGGCCTTCCATTGCAATCTGGCCAGAGACTGCCGAGCGCTGACATAGCCCCAGCAGCGCCTGGATCGACGGCAAGCCGCGCAGTGCGCACGGTGACGGTGCGTGCCGACGGCACGGTAGTGGAATCCACTGTTCCAGCGGTAACAACGCCAGCAGCAGAAACCTCGACGGACGTTCAAGTCGAAGCCGCCAATGCCCGACCCGTTGAGGTTGTTTCGGTCAGCCCAGCTGGCGTTTCGGTCAATACCCAGCCGATCGCCGATGCCGTATCCGCAGCGCAAACCGCAGCTCAATCCGCGACTGACGCGACGGCCGATACGGTGCAGAACGCGGCCCAAGCGGCCCTCGACCAAGCGACACAGGCCGTCACCACAACCGCGCCGCCGATTCCCGTCGCGCGGCCAGCCTCTGTGCAGACGCAGCCTGTTCAGGTCGCGCCCGCGCAACCGCAAGCAACCGCGCAATCGGCAACGCCAATCCAGTTGGCAACGCCTGCTACGGCTCCGACACAGCCGGTGACACCACAACCTGTGACGCCCCAGCCAGTTGTCCAGCAGCCAGTGGCCACACAGCCAGCACCAACGCAGGCGGCGCTGCCGTCCTCCGTCCCTGCTGGTGATTTCGTGGTGCAATTGGCAAGCCTGCGCTCCGATGAAGAAGCCCGGGCAACATTCGCGCGCCTGCAGAATCGCTTCGGCTCCATCCTTTCCGGGTTTGGACCGAACATTCAGCGTGCCGATCTGGGTGACCGCGGCATCTATCACCGTGTCCGGGTTGGGCCGATGGATCGTGCAGCCGCCGATAGCCTCTGCCAGCGCTACCAATCGGCCGGCGGCGATTGTTTCGTCCAGCGCCAATAGGTTTTCCACGCCAGCCCGACCGAGTGATCGCGTGACCATATCTCCTTTGCCCGGCGAACGTCTGCCCAATGCCGGATCGCCGAGTTCTGGCACGCGTGCCTTCATCTGTGGGCTGGAAGGCCTGGAGGTGACGGATTTCGAGCGGGCCTATCTGCGCGAGACGAAGCCCTGGGGCGTCATTCTTTTTGGCCGCAATATCGACAATCCCGACCAGGTACGGCGTCTGACCAGCGATGTTCGCGAGGCTCTGGATTGGCAGGCGCCGATCCTGATCGATCAAGAGGGAGGACGGGTCCAGCGGCTTAAACCGCCCCATTGGCGACGCTATCCTGCTGCGAACCGTTTTGGCGCCATAGAAATGGCCGAGACGGGCGCCGGTGTCGAAGCCGCTCAAATCGCCACTTGGATGATCGCCGACGATCTTTTGCAGGTCGGGATCAATGTAAACTGTACGCCAGTTCTTGATCTGAGCGTTTCAGGTGGCACCGACGCCATTGGCAATCGCGCCTTCCACTGTGATCCAAAGGCGATCAGCCTACTGGGACGCACCACGATGGATGCTTACCTACAGGCTGGCGTTGCCCCTGTGATCAAACACATGCCAGGTCACGGTCGTGCGGTGGTCGACAGCCATTTTAGCCTGCCACGCATCACAAACGACCGTGAAACGTTGGAAGCGACCGATTTCGCGCCTTTTAAAGCCTTGAAGGACGCACCGCTCGCCATGACGGGGCACTTGGTCTTTGAAGCTATTGATCCTGATCTTCCGGTCACTTTGTCGCCGACCATGGTCGCCTTGATCCGTGACTCGATCGGCTTTGATGGTGCTTTGATGACCGATGATTTGGCGATGGGCGCGTTATCGGGATCAATGGCGGAAAGGGCTTCGGGTGCCTTGGCCGCTGGCTGTGATCTCGCGTTGCATTGCAATGGCAACCGAGCCGAAATGGAGGTCATCCGTGAGGCGATCCCACCATTAGAAGGTCGCTCAGCGGAACGCTGCGCGGCGGCGCTGGCTCGGCTGGGGCGGCAGAGCGTTGATCGTGCAACGCTGACCGATCGTTTGGACGCGCTTCTTGCAATCATCGGGGCCGAAGAAGTTGGTCCTGATCCGACCGCTTTCGTTCGCAACGCCTGAAGAATTGCGGCGAACCTTTAACTTCGCAATCAAGCCATGCTAATCCACAAGCTGATCCGGCTTTGATGCAGTGCACTGCGCCTACGCCAGTCCGCTGCCTGTTGATCCGTTGCGAGCGCCATGCCCGACCTGTTTGACACCTCTGCTGCACCCGCCGAGACCGATGCCGATGAGGCCTTTGTCGTCGACGTCGATGGTTTTGAGGGACCAATCGATCTGCTGTTGGCCATGGCGCGCACGCAAAAAGTCGATCTTGAACATATCTCGATCGTGGCCTTGGTCGATCAATATGCGCAGTTCATCGAGGAGGCGCGTACGCAGCGCCTGGAACTGGCTGCGGACTATTTGGTGATGGCCGCTTGGCTTGCCTATCTGAAATCGAGGCTCTTGCTGCCCGCGCCACCTGCCGATGATGAGCCCGACCCACAAGACATGGCTGACGCGCTGGCGCTTCGTCTGCAAAAGCTTGCCGCCGTACGTACTGCCTCTAACGCGCTTTGGCGCCAGCCGATGAAGAATGTGCATCTGTTCCCGACCGCAAGGGTGAAACCGATTGGCGTACAAGCCGACGCACCTTGGACGGCGGAACTCTTTGATCTGATCGATGCCTATGCCTCGATCCAAACCCGCAAGCTTGATGGCACGATCACCATGGCCCGGCGCGAGGTCTGGTCGCTTGCCGATGCCCGTCTGCTCGTCGAGGAGGCTCTTGGCGAGTTGGCGCAATGGACCCCGTTTGATGTGGTTCTGGCTGCACAAAGCGCGTTGCGCGAAGCCGCCGGTGGTCAGGACAGCAAACGCGAGGGCATCAAAGCCTCGGCGTTCGCTGCCAGCCTGGAACTTGTCCGAGAGGGCCAGGCCGAACTGCGCCAAGATGGCGCCTTTGCGCCATTGATGGTGCGGTCCGCCAGTCATTCCAAGGAAGGTCCAGACTTGCGCGACACCCGCGAAGGGGAGGGCGCATGACCAAGGACTCGCGCCCTATCCTAGTGGCTGTGCCCGACACGGCCGAAACCGACGCCGGCCCGTCAGAAGAAGCCGAGGCGACGCTCCCGACCGTCGCGTTCGACGAAGCGGTGCGCATGGTCGAAGCCATGCTTTTTGTCAGCGATGGACCACTGGCGCCAAAACTTTTGGAGCAGCATGTCGGCGCCGTACTTGCGGATGTGGTCGATCATCTGAAAAAAAAATACGAATCGGGCGGCGTCAACTTGATCGAGTTGGCGGGGGGCTATGCCCTGCGCACAGCAAGCGACCTTTCCTATCTGTTTGAAGAACAGGCCGTTGAGCCAAAAAAGCTTTCTCGTGCCGCGCTGGAAACCTTGGCTATCATTGCCTACCACCAGCCGGTCACGCGCGCTGAGATTGAAGATATTCGAGGCGTTTCGGCCTCCAAAGGCACGCTTGATGTGCTGTTGGAAACCGGCTGGGCGCGCATGCGCGGTCGGCGACGCACGCCAGGGCGTCCGGTGACCTATGGAACCACACCTGCCT